>NZ_CP025408.1:300000-475000 GCF_002847305.1 Paracoccus tegillarcae
TGGTCGCCACATCGCCGTGCAACTGTTGGCGCAAAGCCTGCCTGCGGGCGCCGCGCGGCTGCTGATGGCAGCGGGTGCGGTGCTGGCCGCCTGCACCTTTGGCTTTCTGACCTGGCACGGGATGAAGGTAATGAAGATCACCGGCGGCGAGGTCTATCCGGTCACCGGCCTGACCGCCAACATCCCCTATGCGGCGTTGATCGCGGGCTTTGTCGGGCTGGCCCTGACCGCGCTGACCACCCTGCCGCTGATCTTTCGCGCCGAAGATCCCGTTTTTGCACGCAACATCGCCGAGGAACACTGATGGCCATCCTGATGACGCTGACCTTCTTTGTGCTGATGTTCGCATCGGTGCCCGTGGCCTATGCGCTGATCATCGGGGGCAGCGTGGCGGTGCTGTCAACCGGCATGGCACAGGCCCCCCTGGTGATCGTGAAACTGTTCACACCCACCCAAAGCTATCCGCTGCTGGCCATCCCGTTTTTTATCCTCGCGGGCAGCCTGATGATGTCAGGCTCGCTTGGCAAAAGGCTGGTCGGCTTTGCCGCCGCGCTGGTCGGGCGCTATCCGGGTGGGCTGGGTCAGGTGTCGGTGGTCGGCTCGACTGTCTTCGGCGGCGTCTCGGGCTCGGCCGTGGCAGAGGCCTCGGCGCTTGGCTCTATGCTGATCCCCTGGCAAAAACGCGAGGGCTATCCGCCGGCCTTCGCTGCCGCCATCACGGCCTCGTCCTCGGTCATTGCCGGGCTGATCCCACCATCCATTCCACTGATCATCTATGCCACTGTGTCGAACACCTCGATCGCGGCTCTCTTTATCGCGGGCATTCTTCCGGGGCTGCTGCTGGCGGTGGGGCTGATGGCGGTCTGCTATCTGTCCGCCAAACGACGCGGATTTCCGGTGATCAGCCGCGAACAGGCGGGGCAGATCAGGGACAATCTGTGGGGCGCACTGCCTGCATTGGCGATGCCGGTCTTTATCCTCGTGCTGCTGCGCGCGGGCATCGCCACCCCGACCGAGGTCAGCGTCGTCGCCGTGGCCTATGCGCTGGTCATCAGCACGCTGCTTTATCGTGACATGAGCTTCGCGCGCCTGATCGCCGCGCTAAAGGAAACCGGCGTCGCAACCGGCGTGGTGATGATGGTCATCATGGGGTCCAACCTTGTGGGCTATGTGCTGACGGTCGAGCGTATCCCCGACACGGTCGCGCAATGGGCCATTGACACTTTGGGCTCGCCTGCACTGATACTTCTTGTGATGAACCTGCTATTGCTGGTGATCGGAATGTTTCTGGACCTTCCTGCCGCGATCCTTTTGCTGGGCCCGACTCTGGTGGGCCTTGGTCAGGCCATCGGTATTGATCCAGTGCAGCTTGGCATCATCGTCGCGGTCAACCTGTCGATCGGATTGTTCACACCGCCCATAGGAACGACGCTGTTCATATCATCCTCGATCGCGCGCCAGCCCATCGGCGCCGTGGTCAGGGAACTGTGGCCATTCTATCTGGTCGCCATTACCGTGCTGATGCTGTTCACCTTCATACCCCAACTGACGATCTACTGAGGAGCAAGGCGATGACGGAAAAGGCAAGGATCGGCTTCGTGGGGCTGGGCTCGATGGGTCTGCCGATGGCCTGCAATCTGGCCGCCGCCGGCTACGCGGTCAGCGGCCATGACATCCGGGCCGAGCCGATGGCCACGCTGCGCGCAGATGGCGGAACCGAGGCAAAGACCGCATTGGATGCGGCGCAGGGTGCCGATCTGCTGATCCTGATGGTGGTCAATGCCGCGCAGGCGCGTCAGGTGCTGCTTGATCAGGGCGCCGCCGCCGCGATGGCCGAGGGCGGCGTGATCGCGTTGATGTCCACCTGCGCCCCCGGCGAGGTCGAGGCCCTTGCAAGCGCCGTCGCCGAAACGGGCCGCATGCTGGTGGATGCGCCGGTCTCGGGCGGCGTGGTGGGTGCCGAGGCGGGGTCGCTGTCGATCATGGTGTCCGGCGCACCGGACGCGGTTGAGAGTATGCGTCCCGTTTTCGATATACTGGGCGCAAACATCTATATCGTCGGTGAAAACCCGGGTCAGGGCGCTGTGGCCAAGGCGGTGAACCAGTTGATGTGCGGCGTTCATATCGCCACCGCCGCCGAGGCGCTGTCGCTGGCCGAGCAATTGGGGCTGGATCGGCAGGTGATGCTGGAGATCGTGTCGGGCTCGGCTGCATCCAGCTGGATGCTCAGGGATCGTGGCCCGCGCATGATCGAGCAGCCGGGCGCGGTGACAAGTGCCGTCGATATCTTTGTCAAGGATCTGGGCATCGTCGCCCAGACAGGGCGCGACGCAAGGGTGCCCCTGCCACTGGCGGCAGCGGCGTTGCAGATGTTTCTGGCCGCATCCGTGGCCGGCGATGGTCCGCTGGATGACAGCCAGGTCATCCGCGCCTATCGCCGCCTGACGGGACGCCCCGAAACCGGCTAGGCGCAGGATGGCGCTCAGGACGCAGCGAAGGGGCGGCCCAGATAACCCGACAGGAAGGCCGCCAGCGAAGTCGTCAGATCGGGTGACAGATAACCGCCCTCTTGCACCAGCACCGTGGGCAGACCCGCCTGCGCGATCATCCGCCCGGCCCGGTGAAAGCCATCAAAGCTGATCTTCATCCCCAACAGCGGGTCGTTTTCATGCGCGTCCAGCCCCAGTGACAGAACCAGCGCGTCGGGTGCGAAGTCCTCGATCCGCGCCAACCCGTCCGCGATGGCCGCGCACCAGTCGTCATCCGTGGTCGCACGCGACAGCGGCAGGTTGAGGTTGAAACTCTCGCCCCTGCCGCGCCCGATCTCATCCGCATAGCCCGTAAAAAAGGGATAGTAATCCTCGGTCGCGGCATGAACCGAGACGATCAGCACGTCGTCGCGCTCGTAAAAGATATCCTGCGTGCCATTGCCGTGATGAACGTCGATATCCAGCACAGCAACGTTGCCGTACCGCTGGCGCAGCGCCTCGACCGCGATGGCCGAATTGTTCAGCAGGCAATGCCCCGCCGCCACCTCTGCCGCCGTGTGATGACCCGGTGGGCGGCATAGCGCATAGGCAGCATCCTCGCCCCCCAGAACGGCCAGCGCCGCAGAGTGGGCGGTTGCCGCCGCAGCCAGCGCCGCCTGCCAGCTGTGCTGCCCGATGGGGGCCGACGTATCGCTGCAATGCCAGCCCGCGCGCGCGACGATATGGCCGGGATAGGTCTTTTCAGCGTTCATGGGATGGGTGTTGGGCACCACCTCGGGGCCGGCACCGGGCAGTTTTTGCCAATCCTCCCACGCGGTTTCGACGAAATCCAGAAACCGCTCGCTGTGAACGCGCAGCAGGGCCTCGCGCGGGATCGTGCCCGGTTCTTCGGTGGTCAGACCCAGTTGCGCCAGCCCCTGCAACAGCAGATGCGCGCGTTCGGCCTGTTCGGCATTGCGGACCACAGTCCCGGCGGTCAGCCGAAAGATCGGATCATGCAGTTCGGTCGCGGCAGCGTAAAAGCACTTCATGGCTGTCTGTCTTCCCTGTTGGAAACGGCAAAGATGGGCGCCGCAACTGCTGCGGCGAACGCATCCCTGATCCCGCCCCGCTTTACCCTGATGCAGATTAAATGCCCAACTGAGGATTGTCGAAGCCTGATCTGGCCGGCCGCCGCCCAACCCTTGCCTCAACGGACCGGGCAAGGGTCGAGCTGACTACAGATAGCGGGCGCGTATGTCGTTGATGCACCGCTGTCGCGAAGATCGCGCAACCTCGTGTGGGGCGAAATCCGATGCGACGAGGTCCAGCATTGCCACGGCCTCGGCCAGCAGGGCTTGGTCCTGCTCGGTCAATGTCTCTGCCGGCGGCGCGGTCAGAGCCTCGATAAACATGACGCCTGCCTGTTTCAGAAAGATCGTCTCGGGCTGGCCATCACGGGTGCAGACACCATAGACGCCATCCAGAAAATTCCCCCATGTCGCGTCGGCATGCGCGCGGTCAAAGGCATCGGGCACATTCGGCGCCGCCCGAATGAGCCGCTGTCCAAGCCGCCCGTTCAGAAAGGCACTGCGCGCCGCATCATACCGGGCGGTGAATACTGCGCGCGCAGCCGTTTCATCGGCGATCCCCAGCCGTTCGATCTGCTCCAGCCAGCGCAGATGGCCCTTGAGATGGAACCGGCAGGGCCGCTGTTCGTCATGCGTCGCGACAAAGGAACGTACGCTCAGGGTGACATCCAGCCGGTAAGAGGCATCGGGACAAAGCCGCCCGGCGATATGCGAGCGCAACCCCGCAGAAGACAGGCCGGCCTGCTGCGCAAAATCCGGCTGATCCAGGAAATGAGTATAGAGATAAGTCATCAACATGGCCCTGCTTAGCAGCAGCGGATTGATCGATGCTTCGTCGCGGATCGAATTGTTTGCAGCAGCCCCTAGCGCCGCTCGCTGTTGTCGCCCTGCGTGATCAGACGGGCTGAATTCTGCCCGGTCACAAAGCTCCACAGCCAACTGAGCGCGACGGCCAGGCGAGAGCGGGTTCCGATCAGGAAATAGATATGGGCAATGCCCCAGGCCCACCAGGCGGGCCAGCCCCTGAGCCGCCATTTCTTGTACTCGATCACCGCCGAATTGCGTCCGATCGTGGCCAGATTGCCCATCGAGCGATAGCGGAACGGATCGGGGGCTTCGGCCCCTGTCAACCGCGCCCGGATCACCCGCGCAGCATATTGCCCCTGCTGCTTGGCCGCGGGTGCGATGCCGGGCACCATCTGGCCGTCGCTTTCGACATGGGCGGTATCGCCCAGCACGAAGATATCGGGGTGGCCGTCAACCGTCAGCGCAGGCGTCACCATCACGCGCCCGGCGCGGTCGGCCTCGGCGTCCAGCCATTCGGCAGCGGGCGAAGCCTGCACGCCGGCGGCCCAGATGACGGTTCTGGCCGGAATGAAATCATCGCCAACGGTGATTCCCTGCGCCGTGATCTGGGTGACAGGCGTGCCGGTCAGGATCTGGACCCCGCCCTTCTTTTCCAGCGCGTCGGCCGCATATTGCGACAGCTCCGGATCAAAGGCTGCCAGAATACGCGGGCCGGCCTCGACCAGCAGGATGCGGGCGCGATGCGTGTCGATCTGGCGGAATTCCCTGGGCAGGATCCGATGGGCCAGTTCGGCGATGATGCCGACAAGTTCGACGCCGGTCGGCCCGGCACCGATCACCGCAAATGTCAGCTCTGCCGCGCGTTCATCGGGATCGGTCGTGGTTTCCGCGCGTTCAAAGGCCAGCAGGATACGGCGGCGAATGGTCGTCGCGTCCTCCAGCGTCTTCAGTCCGGGCGCGTGTTCGGCCCATTCGTCATGGCCGAAATAGGCGTGACGCGCACCGGTGGCGATGACCAGCGTATCATAGGAAATCGCACTGCCGTCCTCTAGCCGGACCTCGCGCGCGGTGGCATCGACTCCGATGACCGTCCCCAGCAGCGTGGTCACATCATCGCGGTCGCGAAACAGGCGTCGGATCGGCCAGGCGATTTCAGAGGTCGCCAGCAGCGTGGTCGCGACCTGATAGAGCAGGGGCTGGAACAGATGGTGGTTGCGCTGATCGATCAGGGTGATGCGAACGCCCGCCCCTTTCAGATCCTTGATGAATTGCAGCCCGGCAAAGCCTGCCCCGACCACGACGATGTGCCGCCCGTTTTCATCCATTGCCCCGACCTCAACCAGATACACAGTCGCGGTTTCAGTTTGTGGCAAAGCGGCGCGAAGTAAAAGGGCAAGGCCGTCGCCTGGAGGATCCCCAAAAAGCAAATCGGCCCCGCATCGCTGCGGGGCCGGTTCATTCAGATCACGCAGGCCCGATCAATGTGCGTGCTGGTGATCCCAGTCCTCGCGCTTCGGCAGTTGCTCGAACGTGTGCTCGGGCGGGGGCGAAGGCAGGGTCCATTCCAGCGTGTCGGCGTATTCGTTCCAATAGTTATTCTCGGTCACGCGTTTACCGTAGAACAGCGTGTAGAAAACGATGCCGATGAAGAACAGGAAGGACGCAAAGGACAGATAGGCGCCAAGCGAACTGATGTTGTTCCAGTACGCAAACTCGACCGGATAGTCGATGTAACGGCGCGGCATGCCCTGACGGCCAAGGAAGTGCTGCGGGAAGAAGATGATGTTCGAACCGATGAACATCATCCAGAAGTGAACCTTGCCCGCCCATTCAGGATACTGGCGACCGCTCATCTTGCCGATCCAGAAATAGACCCCGGCAAAGATCGCAAAGACCGCACCAAGCGACATCACATAGTGGAAGTGCGCCACGACGTAATAGGTGTCGTGATAGACCCGGTCCAGCGGGGCCTGCGACAGAACCACCCCGGTCACACCGCCAACGGTGAACAGGAACAGGAAGCCAAAGGCCCAGAGCATCGGGGTTTTGAACTCGACCGAGCCGCCCCACATCGTTGCGATCCACGAAAAGACCTTGATGCCGGTCGGCACGGCGATCGTCATGGTGGCCAGCATGAAATAGCTTTGCTGGGTCAGCGACATACCCACCGTGTACATGTGGTGTGCCCAGACGACGAAACCCAGCACCCCGATCGCAATCATGGCCAGAACCATCGGCAGATAGCCGAAGATCGGCTTTTTCGAGAAGGTGGCGATCACATGGCTGATGATCCCGAAGCCCGGCACGATGATGATATACACCTCGGGATGGCCGAAGAACCACAGGATATGCTGGTACAAGATCGGGTCGCCGCCGCCTGACGGATCAAAGAAGGCGGTGCCGAAATTGCGGTCCATCAGCAGCATGGTGATTGCGCCTGCCAGAACCGGCAGTGCCAGAAGGATCATCCAGGCGGTGATGAAAACCGACCAGGCGAACAGCGGCACCTTGAACAGGGTCATGCCCGGTGCACGCATGTTCAGGAAGGTGGTGATGATGTTGATCGCGCCAAGGATCGACGAGGCACCCGAGACGTGGACGGCAAAGATTGCCAGATCCATCGAGTAACCGCCCTCGGTCGTCGACAGCGGCGGATACAGCACCCAGCCCACGCCAGAGCCGGCCTGCTGGTTACCACCAGGCGCAAACAGCGATGCGAGGCCAAGGCAGACACCGACGACATACATCCAGTAGCTGAGGTTGTTCAGCCGCGGAAAGCTCATATCCGGGGCGCCAAGCTGCAAGGGCATGAAATAGTTGCCGAAACCGCCGAACAGCGCGGGGATCACGACGAAGAACATCATCAGCACACCGTGATAGGTGATCATGACGTTCCACAGATGGCCGTTGGGCGTGCATTCGGCCGACGCATCCGCGATCAAGCGCGCGCCCTCCATGCACATGTACTGAACACCGGGATGCTGCAGCTCCATCCGCATATAGACGGTAAAGCTGACCGAAATCAGACCCACCAGACCAGCGGTGAACAGATACAGGATGCCGATGTCCTTGTGGTTGGTGGACATGAACCAGCGGGTAAAGAACCCGCGCTGGTCGTGATGGTCGTCGTGGCCGTGAACAGCTGCGTCTGCCATGCGCGATCTCCCTCGTAAGTCGTGCGACCGTCCCTTTGGGCGGTGATATTGGCCGCCTTTGTAGACGAGCCCTTCAAACCCGGCAATGCGTCGTTTGCCCTAAAAGAGAACGCCCCCGCCAAAAATAACACATTCGGCGAGGGCGATATCAATTTTGGCAGCGACGCATTGTCGCACCAGACCGGTTAGTTCGACGCCGCCGGGGCATCTGCGTCTGCTGCATCCGCCGAATCGCCCGCGGGTGCATCGGGCGAGACCGAGACCAGATAGGCGACCAGATCTTCTTGGGCCTTGCGCATCTTGAAGGTCATCTTGGTCTTGCCATCGCCGCCATTGGCGTCGATCCAGGCCTGCGGGTCGGTCACGTACTCCGTCAGGTGAGCCTCGTCCCAGACCATGTCCGGGTTTGCCGCGGCAACCGAAGCAATGCCGTCACCGTAGGAAAACCCCTCCAGCGATGCGACATTCCGGCCAACGACATTCCACAGGTTCGGGCCAACGCCGCCACCTTTGACGATATCGGTGCCATCAGCGTCCTGGATCATGTGGCAGGCCTTGCATTTGCGAAATTCCTTTTCGCCATTGGCGACATCCTGCGCGATGGTGGGGGTCACGACCGAAAAAATGGCCGCGACACTGAAAACTGCAAGTTTCATTGCTCTTCCTCACTTCAGCATCAAAGCTCGTATCCGCCTTGTTATACGGCGATCGAAACCGCCCTGCAAACTGGCCTAAGGTCGCAAACACCAAGAGGTGATGAAAAATCTGCCGCCAAAGCGCCGACGAACAGGACATTAGTCCTGAAACAATAATGTAGCCCGGCGCAACAAAGCTGGGTTTGCAAGGGCCCATACCTAAGGCTTAGGTTCTCGTTATCGAACGGCAGTCCGCGAGCCGACGACCTCTGCAAAGGAGCTTGAAATGCATGATAAAGCACCTCCTGTCATGCCTTTCCAAGTGTCCTGGCGTTGTCACCCTGGGGGGGGATATCAGACGACCGCTGAAAACCTGGGTTCGCTCGATTGCGCAAACCGCCGTTTGATCACGGCCCTGACCCAAAACAGGGCCGTGACACATGGGGAATATTTAGAGGCACGTCTTTCGCGTTTCGAACCATTCCCTTAGGGCGGCCGCAGTCTGGGAAGCGACACCCAGTCTTGCGGCCTTTACTTAGCGAGGGTGTCGCGCCTGACACCCTCGTGCTTTTTCATTTTTTGCATTTAATGGTAGAGTCTGACATTCAAACTTTTGATTTCATCTCAAAAGAACGATTGGGCCCAATCCCCATGTCCGTTCTGCTCGTATTTGGTTCGAACCTAAGAAAACTGACGGCACTGCGCGGCTCGCAAACAGCCGTGGCAAACGACTTGGACATCAGCCGGGTCCAGTTCCAGCGATATCTGCGGTCGGAATCCTTCCCAAAACCCAATATGCTGAAGCGGATCTGTGACTATTTCGGCGTGGATGCTCGGATCCTGACCGATCCGCTTAGCGAAGAACAGCTGCAATTGGCAAAAGCCGGCCAGTATGAGGCCAAGATTCCCGCAGCCGGCACCACCGTCATGCAGCAAGCCATTTCATACTGCGCAATCGACCAGAATTATTTCGAGCCAAGCCAGGAACTCCGCGACGGGATCTATTCGGCGTGGCGGGGGTCCTATTCACGTCCGGGCTGCGCCGTGCGCCAGATGGTGCAGATCAAGACCCTTGGCCTGGCACGCGTGGTCAACGGCTTTGATCCGCGCGAACTGTACCCTGAACACATGAAGGTCACGGGCCGAATGCGGGAATTTCGCGGTGTCGTCCTGCGCCCCGAGGTGGGTTTTGTGATCCTGTACTTCCATGCGGACCCGTCGCGTTATGTTTCGATGGAACATCTGGAACATGTTATGGTCGGTCACACGCCCGCACTTGCAGGCACCATATTTCTTGGCCGTGGCGCGCATGCGAAACAACGGCGGATGGCACGCACCTTTATGTCACGACTGCCCGATGATTGGTCTGTGGTGATGCAGGTCGCGCGCAGGCCGATGTTTGTGGACATGGCCGATGTGCCGGCCTCGGTCCTGCCCTTCATCGAGCCGTCGCCCGAAACATTCTAGCCGCCGCAGGCCTAAGCCACTGCACAGGCCTAAGCCGCGCCAAACACCTGATCAAAACTGCGGCTCAGGGCCAGGTCCAGATCGCCCATCCCGACCGGCAGACCCAGATCGACAAGGCTGGTCACGCCGTGACCGCTGATGCCGCAGGGCACGATGCCCCCGTAATGTGACAGATCCGGTTCGACATTGATGGAAATGCCGTGAAAGCTGACCCAACGGCGCAGCTTGACCCCGATGGCTGCAATCTTGTCCTCGCGCGGGGAGCCATCGAACAGGGGCGGCTTTTCAGGTCGCGCGACCCATACGCCCACCCTGCCCTCGCGCACCTCGCCCCTGACGCCAAATTCGGCCAGCGAGGCGATCACCCAAGCTTCCATCTTCTGCACAAAGACCCGCACATCGCGTCCGCGCCGGTTCAGGTCCAGCATGACATAGACAACCCGCTGTCCCGGCCCGTGATAGGTATATTGCCCGCCCCGACCGACCTGATGCACCGGAAACCGCGCCTGCAACAGATCGGCGGGTTTGGCGCTGGTGCCGGCAGTATACAGCGGCGGGTGTTCGACCAGCCAGATCAGCTCATCCGCCTCGCCCGCGTGAATGGCGGCGACGCGCGCCTCCATCGTGGCAAGGGCATCGTCATAATCGGTCAGGCCGGGCGCTGTGATCCATTCGGGCATGGCAATCATGTGGCACCACCTGCGTTCAGGCGCAAGTTCAGTCACCCAGCAGATAGCGCGGTCCCGGCCCATCGGCGGCGGAGCGGTCATCGGGGTTATACAGCGGGCAGGTATCCAGCGACAGGCAGCCGCAGCGGATGCAGCCATCCAGCCGCTCGCGCATGCGTTGCAGATCGGCAATGCGGGCGTCGATCTTGACGCGGAAATCGTCGGAAATCCGTTCCCAATCACGGCGGTTCGGCGCGCGATGCGGCGGCAGGTCGGCCAGATGGCTCGCGATCTCGGCCAGCGCAAACCCCATATTCTGCGCCGCGATCACGAAAGACAGCCTGCGAATATCCGACCGCGCATAACGCCGATGCCCACCCGCATTGCGCACGGGCGCCAGAATGCCATGCGATTCGTAAAACCGGATCGCGGACACCGCCAGACCGGTCCGCTGTGACAGATCGCCGATGGTCAGACCCTGAGCAGGAAGTGTGGCCATTTTTTCCCTTGATCTAAAGCTAACTTGAGAAATTACACATGGATTCGCGGCACAAGTCCAGCCGCCAATTTTTACGAGGATCTCAAGATGACCCGACTGGAACATGTGAACGTGACCGTTGCCGACCCCGACGCCACCGCGAAACTGCTCTGCGATCTCTTCGGCTGGCATGTCCGCTGGTCCGGCGAGGCAATGCAGAACGGGCGCACCGTGCATGTCGGCAGCGATGACAGTTATGTCGCGCTGTTTTCCCATGGCGACGATCAGGCAGGGCCGATTGACAGCTACCGCACCCGCGCCGGGCTGAACCACATCGCCGTGGTGGTCGACGATCTGGCCGCGACCGAGGCGCGGGTCGTCAGGGCGGGCTACGTGCCGGGCAAACATGCCGACTACGAACCGGGCCACAGGTTTTACTTTACCGAGGAAAACGGCGTCGAGATCGAGGTGGTCAACTATGACTGATCTTGGATTTTCGCGCCGGCGGTGGGCAGGCCCACGGTTCCGCATCAACGCCCTTGCCGCGCGGCTGGCCAAGCCGCCGCGCGGCAAACTCGCGCCGTTGCCGACCAACCTGCATCTGCGCCGCGACATCGGTTTGCCGGCAGAAAGGTATGAGCCCACCGATCGCAGTCAGCTCAGATTTCCGGGCTTCTGATCCGCCCGTCGGTTGAACTTTCGACGCGGCACCCACATTTCGCATTGCCAAGCGCAGACAAAAAACAGGACCGATCATGACCACCGAATACACCCCGCCCAAGGTCTGGACATGGGACAGCAAGAATGGCGGCGAGTTCGCCAGCATCAACCGCCCCATCGCCGGCCCCACGCATGACAAGGACCTGCCGGTCGGCAAGCACCCGCTGCAGCTTTATTCGCTGGCCACACCCAACGGCCAGAAGGTCACGATCCTGCTGGAGGAGCTGCTGGCCCTTGGCAAGGACGCCGAATATGACGCCTGGCTGATCAAGATCGGCGATGGTGATCAGTTCGGCAGCGGCTTTGTCGATGTGAACCCGAACTCGAAAATTCCAGCGCTGATGGATCATTCCGTCAATCCGCCGCAGCGTGTCTTCGAATCCGGCTCGATCCTGCTGTATCTGGCCGAGAAATTCGGGGCTTTCCTGCCCACCGATCCCGGCGCGCGGACCGAGGCGCTGAACTGGCTGTTCTGGCAGATGGGCGCTGGCCCCTATCTGGGCGGCGGTTTCGGGCATTTCTATCACTACGCGCCCGAAAAGATCGAATACGCCATCGACCGCTTCACGATGGAGGTCAAACGCCAGCTTGACGTGCTGGACCGTCACCTTGCCGATCGCCGCTTTATGGCGGGCGAGGAGTATTCGATTGCCGATATGGCGATCTGGCCGTGGTATGGGCGGCTGCTGACCGGCGACGCCTATGGCGATGCGGCCAGTTTCCTTGATGCGCAGATCTATAAGAACGTGCTGCGCTGGCAGGCCGAAATCGCCGCCCGCCCCGCCGTTCAACGCGGCATCATGGTCAACAAGACCTCGGGCGAGCCATCCGAACAACTGCACGAACGCCACGACGCGTCCGATTTCGAGACCCGGACGCAGGACAAGCTGGAACCGCAGGCATAGGCGGCAGCCCGCTGATCCCCAATCGCATCAGAGGGCAAGCGCCTGTCCGTGGGGTGGCGCCCCGAACCTGTGGTCTGCGCGCTCTATCGCGCCATCCACATGTTTTCGTCGCACTAAGCACCAGCATCACCAAAGCGCCTGCCCGCCCGGACGGGCAGGCGCTTGCCCGGCGGGCCTGCGGCCGTTGCTCCGGGCGGGAGGTTTGGTCAATCCTCGATTGTGATTGAAGAGGCGTTGAAAAGACGTGGCCCTTCGACCGCAGAGGATGACATACGTCCACCAAGTCCACGCTTGATTCCAGCTACAAACTCTTCGAGCGTAGCGACCCTGAGATAGTCACCCTTAAAGCGGGTTGGTGAAACGACATACATTCCATCGCTATGCTTGTGAGGCTTTACAATCTCACCAGCCTTCGCTCAACGCGAAACCGTCGCGTATACCTTCATTGCATTTTCCCCCCATGTTTATTCAAGCGACAGTCGTCAGCAAGAAGAGGCCCGGAACTGCATCCGGGCCTCTTCACATCCAATAGCGCTGAAATCAGTTCCGCGCTTTGTCCACCATCTTGCCCTTGGAGATCCAGGGCATCATCTCGCGCAGCTTGGCACCGACCTGCTCGATCTGGTGTTCGTCGTTGATGCGGCGGGTGGCCTTGAACGACGGCTGGCCGACGGCGTTTTCCTGCATGAAGTCACGCACGAATTTGCCGGTCTGGATGTCGGTCAGAACGGCTTTCATCCGGGCCTTGGTTTCGTCATAGGGCAGGATGCGCGGGCCGCTGACATATTCGCCGAATTCAGCCGTGTTGCTGATCGAATAGTTCATGTTGGCGATACCGCCTTCATAGATCAGGTCAACGATCAGCTTCACTTCGTGCAAACACTCGAAATAGGCCATTTCGGGCTCGTAGCCAGCCTCGACCAGCGTCTCGAAACCCATGCGGATCAGTTCGACCAAGCCGCCACACAGCACGGCCTGCTCGCCGAACAGGTCGGTTTCGCATTCCTCGCGGAAGTTGGTTTCGATGATGCCCGAACGGCCGCCACCGATGGCGCTGCAATAGGACAGGCCCAGTTCCATCGCCTTGCCGGATGCGTCCTGATGAACGGCCACAAGACAGGGCACGCCGCCGCCTTTGACATATTCGCCGCGCACGGTGTGACCGGGGCCCTTGGGGGCCATCATGATCACGTCAACGCCGGGCTTGGGCTCGATCAGGCCGAAATGCACGTTCAGGCCGTGGGCGAATGCAATCGCCGCACCTTCGCGCAGGTTGTCATGGACGTATTTCTTGTAGGTTTCCGCCTGCAGTTCATCGGGCATGGTGAACATGATCAGGTCGGCCCATTTGGCGGCCTCTTCGATACCCATTACCTGCAGGCCCTCGCCCTCGGCCTTGGCTTTCGAGGGGCTGCCCTCGCGCAGCGCGACGACGACATTCTTGGCGCCCGAATCGCGCAGGTTCAGCGCGTGGGCATGACCCTGGCTGCCATAGCCCAGAATGACGACTTTCTTGTCCTTGATCAGGTTCACATCGCAATCGCGATCATAATAGACACGCATATCGTGTTCCTTTGTTATCCGATGACGTGCTTTCTAAGCCGTTAACCTGCCGCTGTCCTGTTCATTCATCACGATTTCTGGCAGTATATCGAAAAGATCATGCTCGTTTAATTATCATGTCGAAAAAATCATGCCTGATATCACAGATCGCCGCATTCTGCGCCACCTGCTAGCCGATCCCGACGCGCCAGCAGCCGAACTGGCGGAACGCGCGGGCATCACCACTGCCAGCTTGTGGCGACGTCTGGAAAAGCTGCGCGCCCAGGGGGTGTTGAAGGCGATTGAACAGCGCATCGACTGGCGCGCCCTGGGCTGGGAGGTCGAGGTCAGCCTGCGCTTTACCCTCGACAAGACCGAGCCGCGCGCATTTGACGAATTCCTCGACGCCGCCCGCGCGGTTCCCGAGGTCACCGAAATCCAGACCTTTCTGGGCAGCGTCGATCTGCGCCTGTCGGTCATTGCCCGCGACATGGCGCATTGGCAGCGGATCTATCGCGACAGCATCCTGTCGCTGCCCCATGTCGCCGACAGCGATGCGTTGATGCTGGTCTCGACCATCAAGAACAGCACTGAGCTGGCATTGTGACCACGTTTGACGACACCGATCAGGCGATCCTGCGCATTCTGTCGCGCGATGCGACGCAAAGTGCGGCCTCTATTGGCCGCGCCCTTGGTCTGACCCAGCCCGCGACATGGCGACGAATCAAGCGGCTGACCGATTCCGGTGTGCTGGCCGGGCGGCGCGTGGTGCTGGACCATGCTGCGCTTGGCTTTGGCGTGACGGTATTTCTGGGCATCCGCCTTGCCACCAAGGGCCGCACCAGCCTTGAGGATTTCGAACGCGCCGTGACCGCCATCCCCGAGGTGCAACTGGTTCAGCATGTGTTGGGCCAATTCGATTACCGCCTGCGCGTTACCGCCCGCGACATCAGCGATTTCGAGCGCATCCTGCGTCGCCGTATCATGACCCTGCCCGGCGTCGGTCAGGTCGAGGCGAACGTCATGCTGTCCGAGGAACGCCGCCCCGGCCCCTTGGGATAAGTCCGAGCCTTGCTGAATCGCAATTAGACCCGATCAACCGGGGCAAGGTGACGCGACGGCTGATACTGACCGCTACGGCAGTGCCACGCGCCACGTTGCAGCGCATAGCGGATCGCACCGAGCCCCCCCCGATCGACGATCATCCCGGATGGCCGGCCCAAAGCGCGACAAGCTGACTATTGCGCGGCGGCCTTTGGCGCGGCAAACAGCGTTCATGCCCTATGACTGGCGCGATATCGGGGAAGGCGAGGCCAGGCTGGTGCTGTGGCCTTTTCGCTCATTGCCGCGCAAGGGATTTGTCTGGTTTATCGCGGTGACGGTGACGCTGCTGGCCATGCCGCTGCTCGCGGTGCTGGGCTCTGTGATCCTGTGGGGGCTGTTGCCGTTCATGGCGCTGACGGTCTGGGGGATGTGGTATGCGCTGCAACGCAGCTATCGCAGTGGCGAGACGCGCGAAGTGCTGATGCTGAGCCCCACCCGCCTGTCCCTGATCCGCAGCGATCCGGGGCGCAGCGAACGCCACTGGGAAACCAACCCCTACTGGGTACGGCCCATCCTGCGCGCAGGCCCGGTCGAGGATTACCTGACCCTGACGGATGGCGCGCGCGAGATCGAACTGGGCGCCTTTCTGACACCCGAGGAACGCCGCACCCTGCATGACCAGCTTCTGCGTCGGCTTGCCGATCTGCGCTAGCGGCCGCCCGCCAGCCCCGCCCTCTACACAGAAAAACGGCGCCCGATACAGTCGGACGCCGCAATCATCGCTGAGCGGTCAGTGAACGCCGCCGTCAGGCCAGCAGCTTTTCCTTGACCATCGGACCGACCGTGCCGAAATCCATCTGACCGGCGTGACGGGTCCGCAATTCGGCCATCACCCGGCCCATATCGCGCACCGATTCGGCACCCAGATCATTGATCGCCTTTTCGACAGCGCCGGCGGTTTCATCCGCCGACATCTGTTTGGGCAGGAATTCCTGGATCACGCCGATCTCGTTCTGTTCCTTTTCGGCCAACTCCATCCGGCAGCCTTCTTCATAGGCCCGCGCCGATTCCTGGCGCTGCTTGACCATCTTGGACAGAATCGCGATCAGATCGGCATCGGCCAGTACCGCCTCGTCGCCCGCACCGCTGCGGGCCGCGATCTCGCGGTCCTTGATGGCTGCGCTGATCAGGCGCAGTGTCGACAGGCGCTCGCTGTTGCGGGCCTTCATCGCCTCTTTCGTGGCGGATTGCAGTTGCACACGCAAATCCATGATATCACCTTTGATGACGTACCGCCCAGATGGCGGGAAGCCCGGCATTTAGTGCCTTGGGCGACGCAATTCAAGCGACGCCCGCTTGACCCCGGGCCCCACGGCCCCTATTCACACGACGATTTCACGTCAGAGGTGCCACATGGCCAACAAACCCACAGCCTGCCTGGCGCTCGCCGATGGCACCGTGTTTTATGGCCAAGGCTTTGGCGCAACCGGCGAAGTGGTGGCCGAACTGGTCTTCAACACCGCCATGACCGGCTATCAAGAGATCATGACCGATCCCTCCTATGCCAGCCAGATCGTCACCTTCACCTTCCCCCATATCGGCAATACCGGCATCACCCCCGAGGATGACGAGGCGCCCGAGCCCGTGGCCAGTGGCATCGTCGTCAAATGGGACCCGACCGAGCCGTCGAACTGGCGCGCAGCAGGCGATCTGGTCGACTGGATGGAACGGCGCGGCCGCATCGGCATCGGCGGCGTCGATACCCGCCGCCTGACGCGCGCGATCCGCATGCAAGGGGCACCCCATGTCGTGCTGGCTCATGACCCCGAGGGCAATTTCGACATCGCCGCACTGGTGGCCAAGGCGCGCGACTGGAAAGGCCTTGTCGGTCTGGACCTCGCGCGCGAGGTCAGCTGCGCCCAGAGCTATCGGTGGGATCAGGGCCTGTGGTCCTGGGGCAAGGGCTTTGCCGAGGGCGCGACACAGGAAAAACCCTTCCGCGTTGTCGCACTGGATTACGGCGCCAAGCGCAATATCCTGCGGTCGCTGGCCTCGATTGGGGCCGAGGTCACGGTTCTACCCGCCACCGCGACAGCCGAAGACGTGCTGGCCCATGATCCCGAGGGTGTGTTTCTGTCCAACGGCCCCGGTGATCCCGAGGCGACCGGCGACTATGCGGTGCCGATGATCCAGTCGCTGCTGGGCCGCGACCTGCCGATCTTTGGCATCTGTCTGGGCCATCAGATGCTGGCGCTGGCACTGGGAGCCAAGACCATCAAGATGAACCACGGCCATCACGGTGCGAACCATCCGGTCAAGGATAAAGAGACCGGCAAGGTCGAAATCACCTCGATGAACCACGGTTTCGCCGTTGACAGCCAAACCCTGCCCACCGGCGTCAAGGAAACCCATATCAGCCTGTTTGACGGCAGCAATTGCGGCCTGCGGGTCGAGGATAAGCCCGTCTTTTCAGTGCAATACCACCCCGAGGCGGCGCCGGGTCCGCAGGACAGTTATTACCTCTTTGAACGCTTTGCCGATGCAATGGGGCAAAGGCGGCCAGGATAAATGCCTGCCTTAACAGGTTCTTAAGACCTGACATGCGAGCAATGGGCGAGTTTCAGGATTTCGCCCATGCAGCAGATTGCTTCTCAACTCGCGAAAATGCCGGTCGACGGGACAACACCCGTTGACCTGCCGGACAATGTCCTGCCGCTACCGGGCCTGGGGCAACCGCCCGCAGGCCGGGGTGACCAGGCAACGCCCAACGCCCCGCCCGCCCGCAACTTGCGGCCGCTTGGGCAAATCCTGCTGGAAGACGGCGCGATCAGCCCTGACCTGTTGCTCAAGGCCAGCATTCTGCGCAAGCGACAGGATGTGCGGCTCGGGGAAATCCTGCTGGCTCATGGCTGGCTGACCGAAGAGGCGCTGACCCGTGCGCTGTCACGTCAATGGCGCACGAATACGGTCGATCTGGCACAAACACCCCCCGATCCGCGCCTGATCGACATGCTGGGCAGCGAATTTTGCCTGACCAATGCCGTGGTGCCGTGGCGTCGGACGGGCGGGCTGACCTGGGTTGCCACTGCGCGGCCCGAGGCATTCGCCGATCTGACCGATCAAATGCCCGCGGCTTTCGGTCATGTCCGGATGCTGCTTTGTTCAGAGGTTCAGGCGCAAGAGGCCATTCTGGCGACCCGCCGCACCGCCCTGATCCGCACCGCCGAAACCCGCGTGCCGGCCCATGAAAGCTGCCGCGACAGGGTCGAGGGGCGTTCGACCCGGCTGGCCCTTGCCGCGCTGACGATCCTTTTTGCAGGGATCAGCCTTGCGCCGTTTCTGACGTTCTCGGTGTTGGCCGGCTGGACGATCCTGACCCTGCTGACGGCTGCAATATTAAAGCTGCTGGCCTTTGACGCGGCCAGGAAAGAAGACGCGGAACAGGCTGTGCATCGGGCCAAACTTGCCTCTGGCCAGGTCACACCCGATGAGATGACCGGGCCCTTTCCGATGATCTCGGTAATGGTGCCGCTTTTTGCCGAAAGCGATATCGCCGGCAAGCTCGTCGCACGGCTGACGCGGCTGACCTATCCCCGCGAGTTGACTGATATCGTTCTGGTCGTCGAGGAAAACGACCAGATCACCCGCAACGCGCTGGCCGATACGGGTCTGCCGCGCTGGATCCGCGTCGTGACCGTGCCGGATGGACCGATCCAGACCAAGCCAAGGGCGTTGAACTTTGCGCTCAGTTTCTGCCGTGCGCAGATCGTCGGTGTCTGGGATGCCGAGGATCGGCCGGAACCCGATCAGTTGCACAAGATCGCCCGCCGCTTTCATTTCGCACCTGACAACGTCGCCTGCCTGCAGGGACGGCTGGATTTCTACAATCCGCGCACCAACTGGCTGGCGCGCTGCTTTACCGTCGAATACGCAACCTGGTTTCGCGCCATTCTGCCCGGCGTGGCGCGCATGGGGCTGGTTGTGCCACTGGGCGGGACGACACTGTTCTTTCGCCGCGCGGCTTTGGAAAAAGTGGGGGCCTGGGACGCGTGGAACGTGACCGAGGACGCCGATCTGGGTGTCCGGCTTGCCCGCCGCGGCTACCGGACCGAGATCGTCGACACCACCACAGACGAAGAGGCGAATTGCCGCGCCCTGCCCTGGATCAAGCAGCGTTCGCGCTGGCTCAAGGGCTATGCGATGACCTGGGCGGTGCATATGCGCGATCCGCGCGCCTTGTTGCGCGATCTGGGTCCCAAGCGGTTCATCGGGTTTCAGGTGCAGTTTCTGGGCACGCTGTCGCAATATTTGCTGGCGCCGATTCTGATCAGCTTTTGGGCGATCACCGCCGGCTTGCCCCATCCGCTTGGCCCGACACTGGCGCATCTGTGGGGTGGTCATGCCTTCACCGCCCTCTTCATGCTGTTTGTCGGGGCCGAGGTTCTGAACATCGTCATCGGTGTCTGGGCAGTGCGCATCGACAAGCTGCGGCATCTGCGGCTGTGGGTGCCAACGCTGCACTTCTACCACCCGCTTGGCTGTCTTGCCGCGTGGAAGGCAATCTATGAGGTGATTGCCAAACCCTTCTACTGGGACAAGACGGCGCATGGCGTGTTCGACGACAGCCATATCGAACCCGTCAGCCAGCCCGGCGCGATCACTGCGGCACAAGTGCCGGATCCGGTATCACGGCTCAGGCCAACCGGTATGCTGCCCGATACGGTCGGCATCCCTTTTCTCGGGCAGCTTGATGACAGCCGCGCTTTGGCAGTGGAACGACAAGCGGCCGATCCGGCCGCTGGCCATCGCGACGATGTGACACAAAACCCGGACCCGACCGATATGGGTGAACCGCAGCGCGCCTGCATCCCACCGAGGCGCAAGATCGTCGGCATGAGATCACCCGGAAGCTAGAAGTAAAGCCTGTCCCCGACGTTCGGACAGACCGAGGTCGCAAGGGTGAAATGTTGGTCGCGACGAGAAAGGTCCTTTAGCTCACATCGGCAGCATCGCCCTCGGGCCGCAGATCCAACGCGCAACGAAACGCCCGGCGCGCCCTGCACGAAAGGCGCTGCCCGCGGACAGCGCCTTTGGCTGATTTTGAACTCTGTCATGCAACAGGTGTGAGCGGCACAACCGCCGCTCACCATTTCTGGAGCCAAAAAATCATGCGTCCAGTTTGTCGATCCGACGGCCGTCCAGCTTGGCAATTTCGATCTGGCGGGGCTTCAGCGCCTCGGGGATCTCGCGCAGCAGGTCGATATGCAGCATGCCATCGACATGGCTGGCACCGTCGACACGAACATGATCGGCCAGGGTGAATTTGCGCTCGAACGCGCGGGTGGCGATACCGCGATGCAGAAAGGTCCGGTCTTCGCCCTCATCGGCCTTGCGCGCGGCGATCACGACGGCGCCGTCGCGGACCTCGACCGACAGGTCGTCAGCCGCGAAACCAGCCACGGCGATGGAGATGCGATAGGCATTCTCGCCGGTTTTCTCGATGTTATAGGGGGGGTATCCGGTCTGGGCCAGGTCGCTGGCCAGGGCGCGGTCCATGGCATCGGCCATACGATCAAAGCCAACAGAGGCCCGGTAAAGCGGGGCCAGGTCAAGATTACGCATTGTGACATCCTTTCAAAGCGATGCGTGTCTGCCCCCCGAAAACCGGGCGGGCAATCAGCTGGCGCGTTTGACGCCATCCAGCATGACAGAAAGCTGGGGAGGTCAGGCGATTTTTTCAAGACCTGCGTGGTGCAGCGCCGCAGGCTTCGGCCCGCCGGTCGCCCAGTCCAGCAATTGCACCGTGTGGACGATGGGCAGTTCGGTCCCGCCCTCGATCTGGACCATGCAACCGATATTTCCGGCGGCGATGATATCGGGCGCGATAGCCTCGAGCGTGGTCACCTTGCGCTCGCGCAACTTGGCCGAAATCTCGGGCTGCAACAGATTGTAGGTCCCCGCCGAGCCACAACACAGATGCGGATCGGCAGGTTCGACCACCGTAAAACCGACCTCGGCCAGCAGTGTCTTGGGCGCGGTCTTGACCTTTTGGCCGTGCTGCAAGGAACAGGCCGAATGATAGGCCACGCGCCCGGTGGCCTGGCCCGGGGGCAGCCCGTGGCGTTCCAGAAACTCGGTGATGTCCAGTGCCAGCGCCGAGACGCGGCTGGCCTCGGCCTCGATCGGGTCGCCCTCGAACAGGTGCCCGTAATCCTTGATCGTGGTGCCACAGCCCGAGGTGTTGATGACGATGGCATCCAGCGCGCCTCGTGCCTCGCAGGCCAGCAGCCGCCCGATGCTGTCGCGGGCGCTGGCTCGCGCGGCATCGGTACGCCCCATATGCAAGGTCAGCGCACCGCAGCAGCCGAACGCATCGGGGATCACCACCTCGCAACCGGCGCGTGTCAGCAGACGAATGGTCGCATCGTTGATTTCGGTATCCAGTGCACGCTGCGCGCAGCCGATCATCAACGCCACACGGGCACGCGTCGGACCCTCGGCCGGGAAGGTCTGCCCATCGTCGTTGCGGCTGACCGGCGGTATCGATTTCGGCGCCATCGCGATCATCGCGCGAAGGCGCGCATCAGGGATCAGACGCGAAAAGGGCCGCGCCAGCTTGGCCCCGAACAGCGCCAGACGAAAGCGGCGGTGATGGGGCACAACAGCCCCCAACATCCAGCGCAGCGCGCGGTCGCGCCATGGGCGGCGATAGGTCTGTTCGACATGTTCGCGGCCATGTTCGATCAGTTGCGCGTAATTCACCCCCGAGGGGCAAGTCGTCACGCAAGCAAGACAGCCAAGGCAGCGGTCCAGATGCAGCGCGGTTTTGGCATCGGCGGGCCGACCGGATTCCAGCATCTCTTTCATCAGATAGATGCGGCCGCGCGGGCTGTCCAATTCATCGCCCAGCACCTGATAGCTGGGACAGGTCGCGGTGCAAAACCCGCAATGCACACAAGCGCGCAGTTGCCTGTTGGAGCGTGCGATCTGCGGGTCTTGCAGCTGTTCGTCGGTAAAATTCGTCTGCATTCAACCTGCCCCCTGCAAGATCGCGCGCGGGTCGAAACGGCCCTGCAATTCCGCATTCAGCCGTGCCGTGACCGGGTCGGGCGCGGGCAGGATCACCTGAGTGTCGCCGCTGATCCGGGTGGCATGGCCGGAGAATTTCGGCAAGGCAGGCTGGGTACCCGCTGGCACCAGCGCGTGGATCAGCGCCCCGCCCCAATCAACCGCGACCACATGTGGCAGGCTGGCAATCAGCGCTGGCGCCTCGCCCGGTCGGCAGATGATGCGCCAGAGGTCGCCGTCGGAATGGATATTTGGATGAAGAAGAAGCCAGGCTTGCGGATCACCCTCCGTCAATTCACCGAACTCGGCCAGCCGTGCGGACAGGGCCTTGCGCCGGATGCTGACGCTGCGCTCCAGCCCCTCCAAACGCAGGATCGCGCCGTGACCCGGCAGCCATGCCGCGCCTGAGATTTCATAAGGGCCGGTCAGGGCGGAGGTGAGTGCCGCGATGGCGGCGGTCGCATCGAGGCCAGGCAATGAGAGTGTCTGGCTGACCGGTGCGATGGGCGTGGTTCGAAAGCTGAGTTCGGTCAGGACGCCAAGCGTACCGCGGCTGCCGGCCATCAGTTTGGACAGATCATAGCCGGTGACATTTTTCATCACCCGGCCGCCATTCTTGACGATCTGGCCGTCGCCGGTGACGAAACGCACCCCGATCAGCGCATCGCGGCAGGCGCCGACCTGCACCCGGCGCGGACCCGAGGCGTTGGCCGCGACCACACCGCCGATGGTCGAACCGGGGCGCGCATCGGGTTCAAAGCCCAGCATCTGCCCTTCGGCTTTCAGCGCGGCCTGAACATCGGCCAGTGGCGTGCCGGCCCGGACGACCAATATCAGCGCCTCGGGTTCATAAAGCGTGATGCCCCGCAATGCCGTTGTCCGCAGCCGGTCTGCCTGTCCTTCGCCGGGGCGCAGCCGGGTTCCGCCGCCGATGATCGACAGCGGCGCACGGGCCTTGCGGATGATGTCGGCTAGGGCGAGCTCTGTCTCAGGCTGCATTCGGTCGCCCCTCGCGGCGGCTGGCAGAGGCATCCAGCGGAAACACCTTGGCCGCGTTCAAGAGCCAGCGCGGGTCGAACACGTCCTTGACCTGCATCTGCGCCTCAAGATCGACCGGCGCGAACTGCACCCCCATCAGGTCACGCTTTTCGATACCTACCCCGTGTTCACCTGTCAGGCAGCCGCCGACCTCTACACACAGCCGCAGGATATCGGCGCCCAGGGCCTCGCAGCGTTCCAGATCGCCGGGCTTGTTGGCGTTATAGAGGATCAGCGGGTGCATATTGCCGTCGCCCGCGTGAAAGACATTGGCCACGCCCAGACCGGCCTCGGCGGACATATCAGCGATGCGCGCCAGCACCTTGGGCAGCGCGGAAACCGGGATGGTGCCGTCGAGGCACATGTAATCGTTGATCTGCCCCATCGCGCCAAAGGCCGATTTACGACCCAGCCAGATGCGCGCGGATTCCGCCTCACTGCGCGATTCGCGAAATTCTATGGGCGCGTGACGCATGGCGATGGCGCGGATCAGAGCAAGCTGTTCGTCGATTTCAGGGGCGGTGCCTTCGACCTCGATAATCAGCAGTGCCTCGCAATCGGGATATCCGGCCTTGGCGAATTCTTCGGTCGCGCGGATGCAGGGGCGGTCCATGAATTCGATGGCCACCGGCAGGATGCCTGCGCGGATGATGTCGGCCACGCAGGCACCCGCGACCTCGCTGCTGTCAAAGGCGACCAGCAAGGGCCGCGCGCCCGACGGCTTGGGCAGGATACGCAGAGTCGCCTCGGTGACGATGCCCAGTTGCCCCTCGGAGCCGCAGACGACACCCAACAGATCCAGCCCCGCCGCCTCGCCCATCGGGCCGCCCAGCTCGACGATACTGCCGTCCATCAGCACCATGGTGACGCCCAGCAGGTTGTTCGTGGTGACGCCATATTTCAGACAATGCGCGCCGCCGGAATTCATGCCGATATTGCCGCCAATGGCACAGGCAAGCTGGCTGGAAGGATCGGGCGCGTAGAAAAAGCCCAACCCGTCCACCGCACCTGAAACCGACAGGTTGGTGCGCCCGGTCTGCACCCGGATCAGGCGGTCATCGGTGCTGATTTCCAGCACCTCGGTCATCCGCGCCAGCCCGATCACGACCGCATCTGCAGTCGGCATGGAGCCCCCGGCAAGGCTGGTCCCCGCACCCCGCGGCACGACGGGAACCCCTTCGGCATGGCAGATGCGCAGGATCGCCGCGACCTCTGCCGTGCTGGCCGGCAGCACCACGGCCAGAGGTGGGCACCGATAGGCCGCCAATGCGTCGCATTCATAGGCCCGCGTCTCTGCCGGATCGTCGATCACGGCATCGGGAACGGCGGCCCGCAGCGCCGCTGAAATGGCATCGCGGCGGGCGATGACGCGCTGATCAGGTTCTGGCATCTGCATCGGAAAACCCTCCCGGTTCCGGCCTTGCCGCGATCAGTTGCGGCTCATGATTGCTGCAATTTCATCCTTCAGATGCGCGCGCTTGTGGCGCAGTTCTTTTTCCGCATCGTCCGTGATTGGCGGATTGTAGGTGACAGCGCTATGAACCTTGTCATTCACTTGATCATAGTCATCCAGCAGTCGCGCGAAATGCGCGTCCGACAGTTTGAGCTCATGGATTTTCACTGCGTCGTCCGGAAACTCTTCGTGAATCGCATGCGGCGTCGCCATGGCCTTGCCCTTTCGTGGCTGGGGTCGTTAGCATGACGATAAGACAGCGATCAGGGGCTTTCAATGGCGCGGGCCGCGACATAAGGACATGCAATGATGCCCGACCTGCCTTTCCCTCTCATCCTTGGCGTCACAGATGTCGTGGCACTGGCTTTGCTGTTTGGCGGGTGGCTGCTGATTGGCTGGTTTACCGAGCATCCGCCGCAGGGCAAGCCCTCTGTCTCGGTGCTGATGAAAAGATACCGCCGCGAATGGATGCGCCATTTCGTGACCCGCGAACCCCGGATTTTCGACGGCAATATCCTGAACAGCCTGCGCGAAGGCACCGCCTTTTTCGCCTCGGCCTGCATGATCGCCATCGGCGGCACGCTGGCACTGATTGGCAATACCGACCAGTTGCGCGGACTGGCGCGCGAGTTCGAGTTGGGTCAGGGCACCGCGTTGCTGTGGGAGATCAAACTGCTGGTCCCGATGTTCTTTGTCGTGAACGCATTTCTGAAATTTGTCTGGGCGCATCGGTTGTTCGGCTATTGCGCGATCATGATGGGATCGGTGCCGAATAATGCCGACGACCCCGAGGCGCTGCCGCGCGCCGATCAGGCAGCCGAGTTGAACATCACCGCCGCCCGCAGCTTCAATTCCGGGCTGCGCAGCGTCTACTTCGCGATCAGTGCGCTGGCCTGGCTGGCCGGGCCCTGGGCACTGCTTGCGGGGGCGGCGCTGGTGCTGTTCATCACATGGCGGCGTGAATTTGCCAGTCGGTCGCGCGCCGTGATCATGCAGGCCCTGCCCGCGCCGCGCCTGTCGGTCGGGACCAAATTGCCCGGTCTGGAACCACCGCCTGCGTCGCGCTGAGGGCAGCACCGACCCAACGCCGGGTGGCAGGTCAAAGGCCCGTCTTTGCCCATGCCAAGCGTTGAGGACCCGGCGGGTTTGCGCAGATCTAACCTTGCCAGCGCGGTTTGCGCTTGTCGAAAAAGGCCGTGATGCCTTCGGGGGCCTCGTCGCCCTCCCACGCCGCGACCAGGCGGTCTATGCTGTCGCTGATGCGCGCCTCGTCGATCACCGGACCGTAGGCACGGCATTGCGCCTTGGCGGCGGCGACAGCGCCGGGCGCGGCCTGCAGGAACGGGGCAATCTCGGCCTCGATGGCGGCGTCCAGATCACCGCTATCAACGGCCCGGGCGGCAAGGTTCAAATGCGCCGCCTCATCGGCGTCGAACAACCGCGCCGAGAAATAGACCCGCCGCGCCTTGTCCTCGCCCATCCGCGCCAGAACATAGGGGCCGATGGTCGCGGGGATCAGGCCCAGCCTGACCTCGGTCAGCCCGAATTTCGCACCGCGCGCGGCAATGGCGATGTCGCTGACGGCCATCATGCCGATGCCGCCGCCAAAGGCATTGCCGTGCACGCGCGCGATCAGCGGTTTGGGCAGCAGGTTCAGCCCGTTGAGCATCATCGCCAGATTGCGCGCGCCCTTGCGGCGCGTGTCGGCATCGGCCCCGATCTGCTGGCGCATCCAGCCCAGATCGCCACCCGCGCAAAAGCTGGCGCCCTCGGCGGCCAGAACGACGACCCGCACATCCGGGTCCGCCCCAAGCTGCTGGGCCGCCTCGGTCAGTTCGGCGATCATCTCGGCAGACAGGGCGTTGTGCTTGTCGGGCCGGGCCAGCCAAAGCGTGGCCACGCCGCGCGGGTCGGTGTCGATGCGGATGGTGTTGAACATGGCGGGTTTCCTTAACCGATATCGAATTGCCAGACAGGTGACATGGTGCATGCCCCGCCGCCTGCCTGCTGCGCAGAGAACGGGCCCAGCCACAGGCGATAGTGACCAGCGGGCAGCGCACCGGCCTGCCCCAATGCCGGCACCAGCGGCACCGACATCACCGCGCCCGTGGCAAGCTGCGCTGCCGATACGCCACTGCTGCGGCCGGCGGCACTGGCCCTCATGGGCAGATCCTGCCATCCGGCGCCGGTCTGCCGTTGCAGCCTTGACGCGGTTCCGGGCACATTTAGCGTGACGTTGCCCCCGGTCGCGCGATAGGACCGCGCCTGCAGAAACAGCGCCTGCCCTGCGCCCGAGGCGGTCACGCGCTGCGGGGCGTAAAGCTGAATGTCGAAACCGTTGCAATTGCGATAACCGATCCGCCGCAACCCGGCGCGTTGCGCCCCAAATTGCGCCTGCGCGCTGGCCATATCCGGCACCGGAGAGGTCGAGGCAGGTGGTTGCGACATGGATGCGCTCGGGGCCTGCCCGCCGGTCGCGGCACATCCCGCCAGCAGCGCCACCGCCATCAGCCCCACCCGCGCGGTCATGACGCCACCCGCATCGCGCGCGCCATTAGCGCCGCCTTGTCGATGACCGTCATGTCCAGTCCGGTCTGATAGCCCTGCGACGCCAGATGGCCCGCGACGCGTTCGGTCGCGACATTGCCCTTGGCGCCCGGCGCATAGGGACAGCCGCCCAAACCGCCAACTGCGGCGTCAAAGACTCGCAGCCCGCGCGCCAGTGAGGCGTCGATATTCATCAGCGCGCGACCGGCCGTGTCGTGATAATGCCCCGCCAGATTGGCCGGCGCGACCTCGTCCAGAACCGCCGACAGCATCGCGTCGATCTTTTCCGGTGTGCCCTGCCCGATCGTGTCGCCAAGACTGATTTCATAGCATCCCATATCGCGCAGCGCCGCCGCTACGCGGGCCACGTTTTCAGGCGGGGTCGGTCCGTCGAAGGGGCAGTCGGTTACCACGCTGACATAGCCGCGCACCGGAATGCCATCGGCCTGTGCAGCCTGCGCCACGGGCGCCAGACGTTCCAGACTTTCTGCGATGGTGGCGTTCAGGTTGGCCTTGCTGAACCCTTCGGACGCGCTGGCAAAGATCGCCACTTCGCTGGCCTGCGCCGCGCGCGCGCCCTCGTATCCCTTCATGTTCGGCGTCAACACGGCATAGCTGACGCCGGGCTCGCGGGTGATCCCCGCCATGACCTGCGCCGCATCGGCCATCTGCGGCACCCATTTCGGGCTGACAAAGCTGGTCACTTCGATCCGCCGAAACCCGGCAGTCGACAAGAGGTCGACCAGCGCAATCTTTTCCGCGGCGGGGATCAGGCGCTTTTCGTTCTGCAACCCGTCGCGCGGACCCATTTCGAATATCTCGACCCGGTCAGGCATCGGGGATCTCGTAAAAGTCGCGGGCATACATGCTGTCGCCGCCCTTTTCTATTGCTCGCAGATAGGCCGGGCGCGCCTCCATGCGGTCGCGATATCCGGCCAGCGCCGGATAGTCGGCAGCAGGGACATAGCGAAACAGCGCGTCGATATTGAAGCCCATCATGCAGTCAGCGGCGGAAAAACCGCTGCGCAGCAAGGTTTCCCGATCGCTGAGCTGATTTTCGAGCGCCCGCGCGGTGACGGCCAGCCGTTTGGTTTCCAGCTTCATCATGGGAATTGAGCGAGCCGCCTCGGGGCGCAGAAAGATATGCTGGATATTCAGCGACTGCAGCGTGGCGCCCTGCGTTTCGGCATAGCTGACCCATTCCAGAAAATCGGCACGTTCGGGATCGCCGGGCTGGGGCGCGAGACGGCCCTCGCGTTCGGTCAGGTATTGCACGATCGCACCGGATTCGAAGATCGCGCGATCATCTATTTCCAGCGCCGGGATGCGGCCTGCGGGTGACATGGCCAGAAATTCGGGGCTGCGCAGCGAGCCATCGGTCAGCGACCAGTGCTGCAGATCATAGGACAGGCCCAGTTCTTCCAGCAGCCACAGCACCCGCATCGAGCGCGAGCCGGGGATGTGATGCAAGCGGATCATGCGTCTTCCTCTTCCAGTCGGATCAGGGGGGCGCCGGCTTCGACCTGATCGCCTGCCGCTGCCAGCACTTCGGCCACGACGCCGTCGCGGGCGGCAGTCAGGCTGTGTTCCATCTTCATCGCCTCCAGCACGGCCAGACGGTCGCCCGCGCTGACCTGCTGCCCGGCCTCTACATGGACGGATTTCACCAGCCCCGGCATCGGCGACAGGGTCAGCGCCGTATCGCCCGCAGCCCCCGCATCGCGGGCCAGCGGGTCCAGCGGGATCAGGGTAAAGGCGCGCCCGCCAAAGACGCTGACGCCTGCATCATGCTCGACGATCCGGTTGCGCCGCAGCGCATCGTTCACCCACCAGCGATCACCCTGCCAGCGCACCTCATGGCGCGTGCCGTCCAGGGTCACTCGCGCCGCACCAGGACCCAGCACCTCCAGCACGGCCTCGCCGCCATCCCACAAAATCGTGCGGCGCATTGGCTGCCAAAGGGTCATGCCGCCCGTGGTCGTGCGATCCGCCAGGCCTGCCAGTCCGATGACCCCAAGTGCGATGGCGGCAGGATCGGGTTGCGCGGCGGCGACCAGATCATCCAGATCGCGTTCGATCAGACCGGTATCGACATCGCCCTGACGAAAGCCCGCATGCCGCGTGAGCGCGATCAGGAAATCCAGGTTGGTCACGCTGCCCGCGACCTCCGTATCAACCAGCGCAGTTTCCAGTTCGCGCAAGGCGATGGCGCGGGTCGGGCCGTGGGTGACGATCTTGGCAATCATCGGGTCGTACCAGGGGCTGATCGTGTCGCCCTGCCGAATGCCGGTTTCAATGCGGGCATGATCCGGGAATTCCAGATGCGCCAGCGTGCCGGTGGCAGGCAGAAAGCCCGCGGGCACATCCTCTGCATAAAGCCGCGCCTCGAACGCGTGGCCCTGAATATGCAGGTCATCCTGTTCGGCGGGCAGTGGCTCGCCACTGGCGACACGCAACTGCCATTCGACCAGATCGACGCCGGTGATGGCCTCGGTCACCGGGTGTTCGACCTGCAGGCGGGTGTTCATTTCCATGAACCAGAAACCGTCCTCGCGCAGGCCATTGCTGCCATCGACGATGAATTCGATGGTTCCCGCGCCCTTATAGCCGATGGCCTCGGCGGCGCGGGTGGCGGCGGCGCCCATGATCTTGCGAATTTCCGGCGTCATGTCGGGGGCGGGTGCTTCCTCGATCACCTTCTGGTGGCGGCGTTGCAGGGAACAATCGCGTTCGTACAGATGGACCGCACGCTCACCGTCGCCAAAGACCTGCACCTCGATATGGCGCGGTTGCAGGATGTATTTCTCGATCAGCACATCGGGGTTGCCAAAGGCGTTCTTGGCCTCTGACCGGGCCGATTGCAGCCCGTCGTTGAACCCTTTGGGATCATCGACACGGCGCATGCCCTTGCCACCGCCGCCCGCCACGGCCTTGATCAGCACCGGATAGCCGATCTGCTCGGCCTGCTGGGCCAGATGGGCCGGATCCTGATTGCTGCCGTGATAGCCCGGCACGACGGGTACGCCTGCCTCTTCCATCAGCGCCTTGGCCGCGTCCTTCAGGCCCATGGCACGGATCGCCCTGGCAGATGGGCCGATGAAAACCAGCCCCGCTGCCTCGACCGCTTCGACGAAGCCCGGGTTTTCGGACAGGAAACCATAGCCCGGATGGATTGCCTGCGCCCCTGTGTCCCGCGCGGCCTGAATGATGGCGTCGTCGCGCAGATAGCTGTCGGCGGGCGCGGGGCCGCCCAGGTAAACGGCCTCATCGGCCATGGCGACGTGGCGCGCGGCGCGGTCGGCGTCTGAATAGACTGCCACGGTGGCCACCCCCATCCGGCGGCAACTGTCGATGACGCGGCAGGCGATTTCGCCGCGATTGGCGATCAGGATCTTGTGGAACATGGGTGCCCCTCGGGTTGGCGGCAGCCGGGGGCTTCGCGCCCCCGGACCCCCGCGGGATATTTGTATGAAGAAGAATCGGTCATGCCAGTACCTCGACCAGCCGAAAGCGTTCGCAGACCAGCATCATGTCGGGATCGAAGCCGCCATTTCGGGTGAAAAAGGCGATGTGGCCCTGTTGCCAATCCTCAAAGCTGCCTTCGCCCTCGGCCAGTGCAAAATCTTCGGGCACGTCGCGAAAGCGGCAGGTCGTCACCTCGACCGTTTCGATCAGCAGGGCCGGATTTTCGTCCCAGTCCAGCGCGATGTCGCGGCGGCCAACAACCGGCATCGCCTCGCCGCCCTCGTCGAAATCACGCAGCGCGCCGCAGGTCGCGGTCTTGGCGCCAGAGCGCACCAGCGACAGAAGCTGTTCGTTCAACTGGCGCGAATCGCCGAATTTGAAGCCGACCTGTTCCATCGCCTACATCCTGAAGACGCCAAAGCGCGTCGGCTCGATCGGTGCATTCAGCGACGCACGCAGGCTGAGCGACAGCACGTCGCGGGTCTTGCGCGGGTCAACGATGCCGTCATCCCAAAGCCGCGCGCTGGCATAAAGCGGGTGCGACTGGCGTTCGAACATCTCGACCGTCGGGCGTTTGAATTCGGCCTCTTCCTCGGGTGACCAAGTGTCGCCCTTGCGTTCGATGCCGTCGCGCTTGACCGTCGCCAGAACGCCGGCCGCCTGTTCACCGCCCATGACCGAGATGCGGCTGTTGGGCCAGGTCCAGAGGAAACGCGGGCTATAGGCGCGACCGGCCATGCCGTAATTGCCCGCCCCGAACGAGCCGCCGACCAGCATGGTGATCTTGGGCACATTGGTGGTCGCCACCGCCGTCACCATCTTGGCGCCGTGGCGGGCAATGCCTTCGTTTTCGTATTTGCGGCCGACCATGAAGCCGGTGATGTTTTGCAGAAAAATCAGCGGGATGCCGCGCTGGCTGCACAATTCGATGAAATGTGCGCCCTTCTGCGCGGCCTCGGAGAACAGCACACCGTTATTGGCCACGATGCCCACGGGGCAGCCGTCGATATGCGCAAATCCGGTGACCAGCGTTTCGCCAAAGCGCGCCTTGAATTCGTCGAAACGGCTGCCATCGACGGTGCGGGCGATCACCTCGCGGATGTCATAGGGGGTGCGCAGATCGCCGGGCACCACGCCCAGCATTTCCTCGGGGTCATAGGCGGGGGCCTCGGGGCTTTGCCAGGTCACCGTCTGCGGCAGGCGGCGGTTCAGGTTGGCGACGGCGCGGCGGGCCTGTGCCAGCGCATGGGCGTCATCCTCTGCCAGATAATCGGCCACGCCCGACAGGCGCGTATGCACATCACCGCCGCCCAGATCCTCGGCTGTCACCACCTCGCCGGTGGCGGCCTTGACCAGCGGCGGGCCGGCCAGAAAGATGGTGCCCTGATCGCGCACGATGATCGACACATCGCACATGGCCGGCACATAGGCCCCGCCCGCCGTGCTTGATCCCATGACCACGGCGATCTGCGGGATGCCCTTGGCGCTCATCCGTGCCTGATTGTAGAAGATGCGCCCGAAATGGTCGCGATCGGGGAACACTTCGTCCTGATTGGGCAGGTTCGCGCCGCCAGAATCGACCAGATAGACGCAGGGCAGGTTGCATTGTTCGGCGATCTCTTGCGCGCGAAGGTGCTTTTTCACCGTCATCGGGTAATAGGTGCCGCCCTTGACCGTCGCGTCATTGGCCACGACCATCACGTCCTGCCCATGAACGCGCCCGATCCCCGCGATCACGCCTGCGCCCGGTGCAGCGCCGTCATACATGCCATGCGCCGCCGTGGCGCCGATTTCCAGAAACGGCGAGCCGGGGTCCAGCAGGTTTGCCACCCGTTCACGCGGCGGCATCTTGCCGCGCGATGTGTGACGCTCCATCGCTTTGGGGCCGCCGCCCGCCAGCACAGCGTCAGCCGCCTCGCGCGCGGTCGCCAGCAGATCCAGATGTGCCTCACGGTTGGCACGGAAGGCGTCGGAAGTGGTCAGGGCGGCGGAGGTCAGTTTCATGTCAGAATCCCTGCAGGTCGCGCAATTGAAAGGTGCGTTGCGCTGTATGGCGCATTCGGCAGTCGGCAGCCGAGATGACCCGCATCGAGCCATCGCCGTATCGGTCATAGGCAAGCGTGCAATCCGCGTCACGAAAGGCGATCCACGCGCGCTGCGCCGTCAGCAGCGCATCGGCAAGGCCGGGCTGGTCGGAAAAGGCGTCGCGGGTTTTCTGGTATTCGCGGTTCAGCAGGCTGTCCCAATCGTTTGTTTCAGCCATCATGCACTGGCTGATGGCAAAGGTCGTGTCGGGTTGTTCCTGAGCGCTGGAACAGGCCGAGGCGGCGTTACCGACGCAGTCTGGCGTGCCTTCGCCCCGCGCGGTCGCGTCAAAGCAGGCCTCGACCGCGCCCGGTTCGACCGATGCCTCTTGCGCGGCCAATGGGGCCGACAGCAACAGGAGGGCAAGCAGTGGATATCGCATCATTCGGCCTCCGCCAGTTTGCGCAGCTCTCGCCGCATGACCTTGCCCGTGACCGTCATTGGCAGGGCGTCCAGAAAGGCGATCTCGCGCGGGTAGGAATGGGCTGCGGACAAGCGCCTTGCGTGGGTTTGCAGCTCAACGCCCAGTTCATCCGACGCATGAAAACCATCTCGCAAGACAATGTAAGCCTTGACGATTTCGGTGCGTACCGGATCAGGCTTGCCGATCACGCCGGCCTGCGCAACGGCTGGATGTTTCAGCAGGCAATCCTCTATCTCGGACGGGCCGATGCGGTAACCGGCGCTGGTGATCACATCGTCGTCGCGCCCGACAAAGCGGATATAGCCGTCCTCGATCACGCCCCGGTCGCCGGTCACGAGCCAATCGCCGCGAAACTTCTGCGCGGTGGCATCAGAGCGGTTCCAATATTCCAACATCATGCTGGCCGCGCCGCGTCGCACGGCGATATCGCCCTCGCTCTCGGTCGGCTCGCCGGTTTGGTCGATGATCTGCACATCGAACCCCGGCACGGCCTTGCCGATGGCGCCCGGTTGGGCGGCAAACAGCGCGCCCGATGATGCGGCCACCATGTTGCATTCGGTCTGGCCGTAGAATTCGTTGATCGTCAGCCCAAAGGCCTGCCTGCCCCAATCCAGCATCTCGGCCCCAAGCGTCTCTCCGCCCGATGCGACGCTGCGCAGTCCGGGAATGGAAATGTCGGCGGCTTTCAGCATCTTCAGCGCGGTCGGCGGGAAAAAGACGTTCCGCACGCCGCAATCGGCAATCAGACGGGACACGGCGGCGGGGTCGAACTTGGCCATCCGTGCCGCGACGACAGGAACGCCAAGCGCCAGACCCGGCATCAGAACGTCGAACAGCCCGCCGATCCATGCCCAATCGGCGGGGGTCCACAGGCAATCGCCGTCTTGGCCAAGCTGATCGTGGCTCATGCTGACGCCAGGCAGATGGCCGGTCAGAACGCGATGCCCGTGCAGCGCGCCTTTGGGTGCGCCGGTCGTGCCAGAGGTATAGATGATGACCGCCGGATCTGCCGGGCCGGTCGCCACGACCTTCAACGGCCCCGCATCTGGCAGGCCGTCTTCCGGCACAATGACGCGCAGGTCGGGAAAGCCTGCCAGCATCTCGCGGCCCTCAGCATCCGCGAGCACGGTGCGGATGCCGGCATCACGCAGGCGCAGGTCCAGTGCGTCAGGCCCGAACAGTTTGAACAGCGGCACCGAGATTGCGCCCGAGGCCCAGATCGCCAGATGGGCAGCAGCGGTCCAGGCAGACTGCGTGCGCAGCACCGCCACGCGGTCGCCGGCCTGCGCATCAAGCACGGCGGCGAGGCGTGCGGTCATCGAGGTCAGATCACCAAAGCTGACCCGATGCGGGCTGCCGTCATATTCGATGATCGCCGTCGCATCGGCGGCATGGTTCAGGCATTGCTCGGCCATGTTCAGCCGCGCCGGCAGGTTCCAGTGAAACCCGTCGCGCATTGCCTGATAATCATGGCCGGTCGGTGCTGTCATGTCGTCTCACCCGGCAGGGCAAAGCCGAATGCCTGACCTTCCTTGAACGCTTTGCGGTCATTGCCTTCGGTCGGGATGCCGGGCTGCAGCATGCGGGCCAGATGCATCAGGTTCCAGCACATGATCGTCGTGTTGCGGCGGGTGAAATCATTGTCAAAGCCCACGCGTCCGCCATCTTCACGTTGATCGCCAAAGCTTGGCCCCGGCCCCGCCTCTCCGATCCAGCCGCAATCGGCCTGCGGTGGAATGGTATAGCCCAGATGGTTCATCGCGAAGGTCAGCGTCATCGCCGTATGCTTGATGCCGTCTTCATTGCCGGTGATCACGCAACCGCCGGTCTTGCCGTAAAAGATCGACTGCCCCTTGTCGTTCAGCATCCCCGACATTGCGTAAAGCCGTTCGATCAGGATGCGGCAGACGCTGCTTTCCTCGCCCAGCCACAAGGGCGTGCCAATGACCAGAATATCGGCGTCGCGGACCTTGGGCCACAGCGCATCGGGCCAGTCGTCGCGGTCCCAGCCATGCTCGCGCATATCGGGATAGATACCGGGCGGGACGTGATGATTCAGCATATGGATATGCTCGACGGCCAGGCCCTGCCCGGCCATCAGATCGCCAGCGGCCTGCAACAACACCTGCGTGTGACTGTCCGCACTGCGTTTTTGCAGCGAACAGTTCACGAAAAGCGCGCTGAGGCCCTGTTCGGTCATCCCACCAGACCCATCAACTCGCGACCGACCAGCATGCGGCGGATCTCGCTGGTGCCGGCACCGATCTCCATCAGCTTGGCATCGCGGAACAGGCGGCTGACCACGCTGTCATTCAGGAAGCCCGCGCCGCCAAGCGCCTGCACGGCCTGATGCGCCTGCACCATGGCCTGTTCGCTGCAATAAAGGACCGCACCCGCCGCGTCCTGCCGCGTGACCTTGCCCGCATCGCAGGCCCGCGCGACCTCGTAGAGATAGGCGCGCGAGGTGTTCAGCGCGACATACATATCCGCAATCTTGCCCTGCATCAGCTGGAACGAGCCGATCGGCTTGCCGAACTGCTTGCGCTCGGCCAGATAGGGCAGCACCTCGTCAAGACAGGCGGCCATGATGCCTGTGCCGATGCCTGACAGCACCACGCGTTCGTAATCCAGACCCGACATCAGCACGCGCACGCCACGGCCTTCCTCGCCCAGAACATTCTCGAACGGGATTTCGCAATTTTCAAAGATCAACTCGCCGGTGTTCGACCCGCGCATCCCCAGCTTGTCGAAATGCGGGCTGGTCGAGAAACCGTCCATGCCACGTTCGACGATAAAGGCGGTGATGCCCTTGCTGCCGGCATCCGGGTCGGTCTTGGCGTAAACCACCAGCGTTTCCGCGTCGGGTGCATTGGTGATCCAGTATTTGTTGCCGTTCAGAACATAGCGGTCATTCCGCTTTTCGGCCCGCAGCTTCATGCTGACCACATCGCTGCCTGCGCCCTCTTCGGACATGGCCAGCGCGCCGACATGCTCGCCGCTGCAAAGCTTGGGCAGGTATTTCGCGCGCTGTTCATCGCTGCCGTTCAGCTTGATCTGATTGACGCACAGGTTCGAATGCGCGCCGTAAGACAGGCTGACACTGGCGCTGGCGCGGGCGATTTCCTCGACCGCAATGGTATGGGCCAGATAGCCCATGCCCGAGCCGCCATATTCCTCGGAAACGGTGATGCCCAGCAGACCCAGTTCGCCCATTTCGCGCCACAGATCGTTGGGGAATTCATTGGTCTGATCTACCTCGGCGGCGATCGGTTTGACGCGCTCTTGCGCCCAACGGTGCACCATATCGCGCAACGCATTCACGTCTTCGCCCAGATCGAATTCCATCCCTTGCGTGAACATCGCAGGCCTCCTCCCCCATTTATTGAACGTACGTTCATTTAATCTTATGCGCGACCCCGCCCCCTTGCGTCAAGCAAAAGCCTGCGCCGTGCAGCACGATCCGTCAACCGCCGGCAGAAAGCCGCGCGTTCGCATCGCTAGGGAAAACCCGACCGATCTGTTACGATGACCGCGTTCAATGAAAGAGGCTGACAATGCGTTTGATCTTTGTTTTCATTGCCTTGGCGACATTGCCAATCGGCGTCCTGCCTGCGGCGGCGGCTTGCGCAACAGGTGGACAAAGCGTCTTTTCCTGCAGTTTTCATGGCGGCAGCAAAGAGGTTCAGCTTTGCCTGCATACTGACCGCGTCACCTATGCATTCGGCCGTCCGGGCCAACGATCCGAGCTGCAATTGGCCGCGCCTCTTGATCAGTCGGAGTTTCTGCCCTGGCCGGGAATCGGTCCGACGATGTTCAACACGATGGTCTTTTTCAACAACCGCCATGGCTATGCAGTCACTGGCACGCTGGAACGCGGCACTCAGGAAAACCAGCCCGTGGCCGAGCCGGGCGGACTGATCGAGGTCAGCCGTGACGGCCAGTCGCTGGCAACCCTGCGCTGTGATGCGGGTTCGGTCCGCGATGGGCTGGACGCGATCCATGATGCCAAGCGGGCCGCCGGCGCGTGCTGGGACCACAGCCGGCAGGTCTGGGCTGCATGCCGGAACTGAGCGCAGAGTGCGGACTCGTTTCGTTGACAGATGCGTGCGGCGACGCCAACCTGTCGAAGACCGGCGGCACGCAGAACCGCCCCATCAACGCCCGACAAGGAGAAGACGACATGACCCGACAGATCAGCCTGATCGCGCTGCTGGCAATGGCCAGCCCGGCGCTGGCACAGACCAGCTGGGACATGGCCACGCCCTACGGCGACACCGTGTTCCACACCCAGAATATCAGCCAGTTCGCAGAAGAGGTTGCCACCGCAACCGATGGCGGCCTGACCATCACGGTCCATTCGGCGGGCAGCCTGTTCGGCCATCCCGAGATCAAGGATTCCGTGCGTCGCGGGCTGGCCCCGATCGGCGAGGTGCTGATGAGCCGGCTGGCCAATGAAGACCCGGTCTTCGAGGTCGACTCGATCCCGTTTCTCGCCACCGGCTACGATCAGGCCAAGCGCCTGTGGGATGCCAGCCGCGAGACCATCACCCAAAAGCTGGCCGATCAGGGGCTGACGCTGCTCTTTGCCGTGCCGTGGCCCGGACAGGGCACCTATACGCAGGCACCTGTCGAGGACGCGTCGGCCTTCCAGGGCCAGAACATGCGCGCCTATAACGCCGCGACCGAGCGGCTGGCGCAACTGCTGGGCGCGACCCCCACGCAGATCGAGGCCGGCGACATTCCAACGGCGTTCTCGACGGGGCGCGTCGCCTCGATGGTGACTTCGCCCTCGACCGGGGTCAGTTCGCAGGCATGGGATTTCACCAGCAACTATACCGATACGCAGGCCTGGCTGCCCAAGAACATGGTGATCGTGAACACCGAGGCGCTCAACGCCTTGCCCGAGGATCAGCAATCGGCGATCACGCAGGCCGCCGCCGCCGCGGAAACGCGCGGTTGGGATCTGTCCACGATAGAGACGCAGGCCGCAACCGAAGAACTGGCGGCCAACGGCATGACCGTCGCCGCCCCGACCGAGGCGCTGCAGGCCGAGTTGCTGGCCATTGGTGAAACGATGACCGCCGAGTGGATGGAACGCGCCGGACCAGAGGGTCAGGCCATCATCGACGCCTATCGCGCCGAATGAGGCAAGCGCTGGCCCGTGTCTATGCTGGGGGGCTGTGGCTGGCTTGTGCCTGTCTGGTTGCCATCGCCACGCTGGTTCTGATCCAGATCCTGGGCCGGCTGATCGACCGGGCGGCGATGGCACTTGGCGCTGCGCCGCCGCAGATCATGGTGCCATCACTGGCCGAGATCGGCGGCTTTCTGTTGGTCGCCGCGACGTGCCTTGCGCTGGCGGGCACGCTGCAGCAGGGCGGGCATGTCCGCGTCACAATGATCGCGGGCGCGTTGCCCGCGCCCCTGGCCCGCATGGTCACGCTGCTGGCCGTTGCGATGGCGACCGGGCTGGCCCTCTGGGCGACGTGGCATTCGGCGCTGCAGGTGGTGGACAGCTGGCAGTTCGACAGTGTCAGCTATGGCATCATCAGAATCCCGCTCTGGCTGCCGCAAGGGGTGATGACATTGGGGCTGGCGCTGATGGCGATAGCGTTGATGGAATCGCTGGTGGTCATGCTGGGCGGGGGCGTCCCGGCCTTCATGGCCGCCGAGGACAGCGCCGGGATCGAAGGGGACTAGATGGAGATCCTGCCGCTTGCCGCGCTGTTGATCGTCGCCTTGTTCGGACTGCTGGCCACAGGCCTTTGGGTCGGCTTTTCACTGATTGGGGTGGGCCTGATCGCAATGCTTTTGGCCGCGCCCGCCCCACCCGGTCCGGTGTTCGCCACAAAGGTCTGGGGCGCGCTGAATGTCTGGGATCTGACCGCCCTGCCGATGTTCATCTGGATGGGCGAAATCCTGTACCGTTCGCGCCTGTCCTCGGATCTGTTTCAGGGATTGGCGCCATTTACCCGGCTGCTGCCTGGTGGCCTGCTGCACGTCAACGTTCTGGGCTGCGCAATCTTTGCCGCCGTCAGCGGGTCATCAGCCGCCACCACGGCGACCGTGGGCCGCATGGCGCTGCCAGAGTTGAAACGGCGCGGCTATGATCCGAATATCAGCGTCGGCTCGCTGGCTGGATCTGGCACCATGGGGTTCCTGATCCCGCCCTCCATCATCCTGATCGTCTACGGCGCCGCGACCGAGCAATCCATCGCAAGGCTGTTTCTGGCCGGCGTGTTGCCCGGCCTGATGCTGGCGCTGTTGTTTTCGGGCTGGATCGCTGTCTGGGCGCTGACCCACCGCGACCGCATGCCCGACCCCGAGCCGGCGTCAACCGGACCGGAAAAGATGCGTGCGCTGAAACTGCTGCTGCCGGTCGTGGGACTGATCGTCGCGGTGATCGGCTCGATCTATGCGGGCATCGCCTCGCCGACCGAGGCCGCCGTGATCGGCGTTCTGGGGGCGATGGTGATTGCCTGGGCCACCGGCGGTCTGGATCGCCGCGCCGCTGTGGATGCGCTGCTGGGCGCGGCGCGGACCAGCGCGATGATCTGTTTCATCCTGATGGGCGCGGCCTTTCTGACGGTCGCGATGGGCTATACCGGCATTCCGCGCGCACTGGCCGGATGGGTCGGCGAGCAGGGGTTTTCGCCCAACTGGTTGCTGATCGCGCTGATGGCGCTGTTCATCCTGCTGGGATGTTTTCTGGACGGCATTTCGATGGTCGTACTGACCGTCTCGATCATCCTGCCCATGGTTCTGGCCGCCGGGATCGACCCGATCTGGTTCGGCATCTTTCTGGTGCTGGTGGTGGAGATGAGCCAGATCACCCCGCCTGTCGGCTTTAACCTCTTCGTCCTGCAATCGGTGACGGGGCGCAATATCTTTGACCTTGCCCGCTGCGCCCTGCCGTTCTTTTTGCTGCTGGTCGCGGCGGTGCTGATCCTGATGGTCTTTCCCGGCCTCGCTCTGTGGTTGCCCTCGACCATGATGGCGCGCTAAGCGACGATATGACCCGTCTTTTTCTGATCCGCCATGCCACGCCCCTGAACGAAGGACGCCTTGCGGGCCGCCGTGACGTGTCCGCTGATTGCAGCGACGTCGAGGCCGTTGCGGCCGTGCGCGCGCGCCTGCCCGAGGGTGCCGCGCAATGGTGCAGCCCGGCGCTCAGGTGTCGAATGACCGCCGACGCGCTTGGGCTGGTGGCCCCCGATTTGCACCAAGAGCTTTGGGAACAGGATTACGGCGCGTGGGAGGGCCTGCCCTTCGACCAGCTTCCCGATCTGGGCCAGCTTGGTCCTGCCGAACTGGCCAGCCACCGACCCGAGGGCGGCGAGAGCTTTGGCGATATGGCCGCGCGTGCGGTGCCGCGTCTGGCTGCCGCCAGTGGTGACACGGTCGTCGTCGCCCATGCGGGCACCGTTCGTGCGGGCCTGTCCATGGTGGTCGGCCCGGCTGCCCTGTCATTCACGGTGGCCCCTCTATCGCTGACCGTGCTGCGCAAGACCGGCACCGACTGGTCGGTCGAGGCCGTCAACCTGACCGCCGCCCCATGACGGGCCGCGCATGATCGCCGCGCTGATTGCGCTGATCGTCGATGCGGCAATCGGCTGGCCCGATGCGATCTACCGCCGGATCGGCCATCCCGTTACCTGGCTGGGACGGTTGATTTCAGCGCTGGAACGACGCCTGAACCGAGGGCCACACCGGATCGCCAAGGGCGCTGTGGCCACAACCCTTACCATCGCCGCATGCGCCCTGCCCGCCTGCCTGATCGCAGCCGATCTGCCCCGTCTTTTCATCGGCTTGCTGGCCTGGCCGCTGGTGGCTGCGCGCTCGTTGCATGACCATGTCGCCGCCATCTTGCGGCCCCTGCTGTCGGACGATCTGAGTGCAGCGCGCCGCGCCACCTCGATGATCGTCGGGCGCGATGTCACCCAAGCGGATGAGCCCGCCATCAGCCGCGCCGCACTGGAAAGCCTGGCCGAGAACGCCTCGGACGGGGTGATCGCGCCGCTGTTCTGGCTGGCGATTGGCGGCTTGCCCGGCATCGCCGCCTACAAGGCGATCAACACGCTGGATTCGATGATCGGTCACCGCAATGCGCGCTATGAGGAATTTGGCAAAATCGCGGCACTCCTGGATGATCTGGCCAACTGGATACCGGCGCGGCTGACCGCATTGCTGCTGGCGCTGGCGGCGATGTCGCGTGCGGCGTGGCGCGCGGCGATCCGCGACGCCCGGCGCCACCGCTCGCCCAATGCCGGCTGGCCCGAAGCCGCGATGGCCGGCGCGCTTGGCGTGCGGCTGTCGGGGCCGCGCCAATATGGCGAGCGGATCGCAGATGAGCCATGGCTGAACGGCACCGCCCCCGATCCTAAATCCGGCGACTTGCGGCGCGGGCTACGGCTTTATCGCCGCATGTTGGTCATGGCCGGACTAGGACTGCTGCTAGCAACCACCATCTGCCAGGTATTCTAAGCCACAGAAACCGGAACTTGTTGCATTTTCCCTCGCATGACAGGGCCTGATGCGTATAAATCGGCCCCGAGTAAAAAGGCTGCCTCGTGACCAAGACCGTTTCCCTGACCGATCGTCTGCTGTCCCTGCGGGAATTGCCGCCAACGCCGGCCTATCTCTACGATGCGCAGGGTCTGGCGGCACGCATCGCGCTGCTGCACGATCACATGGGCGCGCTGTTTCAGCCCAGCTTTGCGATCAAGTCGAACCCCAATCTGGCGTTGTTGCGCCTGATCGCGGAACAGGTCGCGCATATCGACGCATCGTCGTTTCACGAGGTCGAACGCGCCCTGTCCATCGGCGTCGCGCCCCACCGCATCAGTTGGTCCGGCCCCGGCAAGCGCCAGTCCGAACTGGCGGTACTGGCCGGGCGCGGCATCACAATCGTGGTCGAGGCCGAGGATGAAATCGACGCGCTGGCGGGGATTTGCACCGATCTTACAGCCCCCCAACGCGTGGTCCTGCGGATCAACCCAGATCACGTGCCGCGCGGCTTTGGCGCATCGATGTCGGGCAAGCCCAGCCAGTTCGGGATCGACGAGCCTCGCGCAACCCATGCCATTGACCGGATCGAGGGCTCAGCCGGGCTGCATCTGGCCGGGTTTCACGCCTATACCGGATCGAACTGTCTGGCAGCCGAACCGATCGCCGAGAATTTCGCCAACCTCGCCCGCATATTCACCCAGGCAGCAGCGCATCTGGGTCGCCCGGTTGAAACGCTGATCTTTGGCGCGGGCTTCGGCCTGCCCTATCATCCGGGCCAAGAGCCGCTGGATATCGCCGAGGTCGCGGCTGGCAGGACCGGCGCTGGCGTCGTTATCTGATGATCCGCTGACCGCCGATGCCGCCCGGCTGCTGGAAATCGGCCGCTGGATCACCGGCCCGAATGGCGCGCTGGTGACCGAGGTGCTGTCGGTCAAGGAAAGCCGGGGCACGCGGATCGCCGTTTGCGATGCCGGGTTCAACAATCATCTGGCCGCAGCCGGCATGATGGGTGCGGTTTTTCGAAAGAACTACCCCTTTGCCGTCTTGCGTTGCGCACGGGGCGGCGATGAGGTCGAGCATCAGATCGCCGGCCCGCTTTGCACCTCGATCGACACCATGGCGCGCAAGCTGATGTTGCCGCCGCTGTCGCGCGGCGATGTGCTGGCGGTGCTGCTGTCGGGTGCCTATGGGCTGACCGCCAGCCCGACCCGTTTCATCAGTCACCCCGAACCCGGCGAATACCTGATCGACGCGGGCGGCGGCCTGACCGATATCAGCGAAAGCCGGTTGAACGCATCCGGCAGCCTGATGGCTGACCTGACCGAGGCACGCGCATGAGCACGCCGATATCCGTCAAGATCATGGGTTTTCCGCGCTCGGGCACCTCGTTGCTGCAACGTTTGCTGGACGCCCATCCGCAGGTTTATGCCCCGCCAGAACCTTATGTCTTTTCGGGCGCCGCGCGCATGATCGCGGAAAGCCGCGGCGAGGGGCCTGATCTGGGGATGCTGACCGGGCTCAGCTTTGCCGGGTTTCCGCCCGGACAGGTGATCGACCGGGTCCGGCGCTTTGCCACCTCTTTCCTCGATGAGGGCGCAGCCGCGGCAGGCAAGCCTGTCTGGGCCGAGAAATCCGCCTTCGACATTTTTGACCTGCCCCAGATCGAGACGCTGCTGGCCGGTCATTACCGTTTCATCTGCGTGATCCGCAATCCGCTGGACGTGGTTGCCTCGATGAAGGACCTGAGCGATGTGATGGGCCACAACGTGCCTGCGATGCGGCCCTACCTGATGCGGCATGACAGCTTTTGGCTGGCCTATGCCGAGGCCTGGCGCGAGCAGACGCAGGCGTTGCTGGATTTCCACGACCGGCAGGGCGACGCCTCGCTGCTTTATCGCTATGAGGATCTGACCGCAGACCCTGATACGCAACTGGCCCTGATCGCCGATCATATGGGCATCACGGCCTTTCCCGCAGGGGGCGGCCAGCCCGGCGACAAGATCGGGTTGGGCGACTGGAAGACTTTCGCCACCACCGGCATCAGCCGCGCACCTGTTGCCCGGTGGCGCAAGACCCTGCCTCGCTCATCGGCGGCGGCGGTGCTTGAGATTGTTGCGCCACTGATGCAGCGGCTGGACTATGACCGCCCGACCATTCGCGCCCCGCGCAGCCGCGACGAGCGCATCACCCAGTATCAACGCGCCAAGCGGCTGGCGATGGAAACGCGCGACAAGGGTCAGCCCTCATGACCCACCCGCTTTTACGCTTTGCCGAACTTGCGTCGCAGGACCCGGATGCGCTGGCCGTCATTCAGGGCGACCACGCGCTTGGCCGCGCCGACCTGATCGGGCGGGCCGGCGCGCTGGCCCAGGGCCTGTCGCTGGCCTCTGGTGCGCGTGTGTTGGTTCAACTGCCCAACAGCCCCGACATGATGGCGCTGGTCCTGGCGATCTGGGCGCAAGGCGGGCTGCCGATGTTTCTGTCTGCCAAATCGCCCGCAACCCATCTCGACGCGATCATCGCACGCCACGCACCGGCGCATGTGATAGACATCGCGGCGCTTGAGGCATTGCCCGCCGGTCAGGCGTCGCTGGATCTGCCGGTCTTGCCGGGTGACGCCGATGCCTCTGTTGTGTTCACCTCCGGTTCGACCGGGATGCCCAAGGGTGTGGTGCAAAAGGCCGCGACCCTGACCAGCGGGGCCGACCGCGTGGCACGGGTCATGGGTTATGGGCCATCCGAACGGATCCTCGTGCCGGTCCCATTCGCCCATGATTATGGCTGGGGGCAGATGCTGTCCTGTTTCATCGGCGGCCATACGTTGATCCTGCCCTCGCGCGACAGTCTGGTCGATATCAGCCGCACGATCAGCCGCGACGTCCCTACCGTTCTGGCCGGCGTGCCTTCGCTGTTTGCCGGGCTGTTGCACGGCATTTCGGACTTTGAGAATAGCCAGACAGACAGTCTGCGCATCGTGAGCTCCACCGGTTCGCCCTTTGCGCCCGCGCTTTACGCGGCGCTGCGCACGCGGCTGCCCGATGTCCGTATCCTGCGCAATTTCGGACTGACCGAGACCTATCGCAGTTGCTGCCTGCCGCCCGAGATGGCCCAGGGCGAGGCTGACAGCGCAGGCCGTCCCATCGAGGGCGTGACCATCGCCATCGCCGGCCCCGACGGGCGGCCCCTGCCCGCGGATCAGGAGGGTGAGGTGGTGCATCTGGGCGCGGGTGTCTTTGATCGCTATCTGGACGACCCCGATGCGACCGCCCGCAGCCGCCGTACCTGCGGCGATCTGGGGATAGGTGTGTTTACCGGCGATATCGGGCGGCTGGATCAGGACGGTTTCCTGCATCTTGCCGGCCGCCGCGACCGGCTGGTCAAGTCGATGGACATCCGCCTCAACCTGAGCGATGTCGAAGCCGCGCTGACGGCGCTGGCCATGGTCACTGAAACCGCCGTGATCGCCCGCCCCAATCCGATGAGCGGCGTCGAACTGGTCGCTTTCTGCACCGCGCGGCCCGACATCACCGCCCCCGATATCCGCCGCGCTGCCAACCGCGCGCTGCCCGCGCATATGCGCCCCCGAGAGATCACCGTGCTGGACGCCCTGCCCCGCACGCCTGTAGGCAAAACCGACTACCCCGCGCTGGCCAACTGGTCCGCATCCACACAGAAAGAAACCCTATGACCGACCTTGCCACCCGCCTGCACGCCTTCATCGCCGAAGATGCAGGACTGGACGCCGCCGAGTTCACCGCCGATACGGAATTGTTCTCAGAGGGCTATATCGACAGCTTCACCATGACCTCGGTAATCGGCTGGCTGGAAGAGGAAACCGGCATCACCATCGCCCAATCGGCCGTGACGCTGGAAAACTTCGACACCATCAACCGGATGGTCGCATTCGTGGCGCGCGAAAAGGGCTAAAGAAAAAGAATGGATTTTGAACGGCTCACTCTCGAGAACGAGTCCGAAATTCTTGCTTTGTTGCAGGATGTCTGGCCGCGTCTTTATGGTGCGACCGGCTGTCCGCAATTTTCAGCCGACTATCTGCGCTGGCTCTATGGCGGGCCAGACTGCTCACGTCATCTGTTGCTTGGCTGCCGAGAAAAGGGGCGATTGGTCGGGCTGAAAGCCTATCTGTCGCGCGACCTTCTATTGGACGGCCAAGCGCGATCAGCCAGCCTTTCAACACATCTGACCATCCGGCCAGACCTTGATCCGGCGTCACGTCTGGCCATCGCCGCAGAGCTGTCTCGGCTGCACCCGCTGACAAACGATGGCGCGCACGATCAGCGCGACGCGCTACTTGCCTTTTTCGAAGGAAATAAGACGCTCGTCCGCAATATCACGCGGATGGCCATGCAGCAAAAGCTGAACCTTGTTTCGTTGCCGTTCACGCAGGCGATTGTTAACGTCCGCAAGGTCAATGCAGCTGCCGCAGAGTTCGACAATGTTTCAGTGCGCCAGATCCAACTGGCCGGCGTTCGAGAAATGGTCAGTCGTCTTTTATCGATCGCCCCAGAGAGCCAACTCGTTTGGTGCCCTACAAATGCCATGCGCATTCATCATCTTTCCCAGGCTCCGGGCTCCCTTGTCCTGATCGCTGAAAACGATCAGGGGCAGGTGGATGGCCTCTTAGGCGGGTATCGTATGGATTGGCTGAAAAATGGCTCGGTAACTCAAATGTTCATTATCGAAAGTCTGATCACCAGCGGGACCGCGACGTCCGCGAAATTATTGGCCGAAGCCGCACAGTACAGCGCGATGCAGGGTTTTCGCGGCGTGGTGATAGAGAATTCAACTATGATCGAAGCTGCCGACGCCCGACGATTGGGCATCATGCCGACTCAACGCGAGATGATTTTGGCGGTCCGTTCGCGCCTGCCACTTCCTGATCCGATCAAATCGTTCTCGCTGGATGTGAAATAATTCAACTTCTGCCTGCAGGCCTCTTTCCCTCCAACCGCTGTTTGCGAGTTTCAAGACCCTCGATCGCGGCTTCCCCGATAGAGGCCCGTCTGGCGACATCGATCAAGAGGTCAATCTGCGTGGAATTTGCGTGGGAGCGCGCAATATTGCACAAGATGGTAACCGTGCGCTTGTCAGGCACCGTTGACTCATCAGCTAACCTGTTCAGCAAACGCTCAATCCCTTCTCCGCTGCGCCCGGTCTTTACGTGCGCCTGCAAGGTCAGCGTATCCAGCTGTCTGCGTGAGTTCGGACCAAAGTCATAGTCCCCTTGCTCCAACTCGGTCGCCATCTCGATTACCTCGTCGAAGCCGCCCGTCTGAAACAAATCGATGAACCCTTTCATAACATCGCGAACAGCCGAATCCGATCTGTCGCGAAATTTCAGACGCTCGGTATCATGGCCGCGCGTTTCGGCGTATTTGAGCAGCAAATCGAAATCTGCCGGCCGGCCGACCTTAAACAACGGCCCCCGAGCCAAAGCAAACAAGTGATCGGGGCGCTGATGAGCGGCTGTCAGGCTTTGCCGACCGGTTCGTATTTGATCATTGCCACTGTCGTCGTCGTCCCATGATCCGTCCAGCAAAGACGCGTAGCGGGGATCGAGAAACACCAATTGCAAATGATCCAATGCGTCGCGGTCACGCCCCAAACGCAACAGCGCGGTGACAAAGATGCGATGCAGTTCCATATCTGATGGTCGCTCAAGCAGCAGCGGGCCATCGCGCAAGACCAGCGGCTCTAGCAGGTTTGCGGCCGCCTCAAACTCGTCGGCCATGAGCAACGCATTGCCGTACCCGTGCGCCTCTATTACCTGCTGCCCCTCGGAACGGTCGTTGCATTGCTTTAGAAGGTCGGCGGTGACTCGATCGCCCAAATTCGGTTTGGTGTGGTGCGGGCTGGATTCAAGAAACGTGTATTGAAAATCACTCAGGTAAGCCGCTTCCAATGCTGCAACGTATTCTACGTCGTCGTCGACTTCGTTTATAAAATTGGCGACAGCCGTGCGCTGCAGGCATTTTGACTGATATTGCGATATCAGTGCATCTTGCGCCGAGAAGGTTGATGGTTGCGAGACCGGCGACACCATTAACAGCATCAGCGCATGCTTGTTTGATTGACGCACTGCGTCATGGAACCTGCACAAGCTGTTTTCAACATCCTCGACGCCAAACTCGTGCAATTCGAAGCGTCCGGGATAGTCCGCCGTCATTCGTCTTGTCGGCTGCACATTCATATAGATCCCATTCGCGGAATCGTACCATTGGCGTGTGCTGCCAACCACGCCCAAAATCACATCTGCTTCGGAAATATTTGCATAAGATGAATTGTAGATCCGGCGAATGCGGCGCATCTCGGCATCGGGATAAGCAACGCTGAAATGTAATTGCATATCGACAAGCTCATCGCCGACGGCGACCAGAGCCTCGTCCACGTTTTCGGGCCTCTGAGTTGCCCAGAGTATTTCATTTGTCGCAACATCGAGGTTAAAAATATTGTAGCGCTGGAATTGTTTTACAGCGTCGCCAGGCATATCTGGGTTGTAGGGGCTTGATATGACGTTCTTCCCACCGATCATCAGCGCCTTTTCGATCGATCGAGCAAAACAGTTTCCGGCTACGAAGAATTTCGCGTTCTCAGCGATCATTTTATTCGATTTGATCTCAGGTCGCGCAAATGGAAACAGGCGATCTCGGCCTCGCTTTACGCTTGGATACATCCGGAGCTTATTGCCCGCTGCAATAGAATTGGCTTCTTCAACAGACAGAATTTTCATCGTCGATCGGATATCTGGCGTTAGTCAAGACACACTAAATGGTGGGCGGTGAGGGGCTCGAACCCCCGACATTTTCGGTGTAAACGAAACGCTCTACCAACTGAGCTAACCGCCCCACGACTGGCCTCTTAGCTGTTGCCGTCCAAGGTGGCAAGACGCAAGCTTTCATCCTCTTGCCAGATCTCGTGCTGGCCGTTTCGGATGACCTGAACCGCGCCCTGAAATTGCGCCATTTCGGCAAAACGCTCCATCGGCAATCCTAACGCCACGACCCGCATCATCCGCAGCGTGATCCCGTGGGTCACGATCAGCGCGGGGCCGGTCAGATCGTCAAGAAAGCTGCGGCAGCGCGCGCGCAAAGAGTCAAAGCCCTCGCCCTGCGGCGCCCCGTCATACCAGCCGAATTGGGACCCCGCGAAAAGCTGCGCATTTTGCGCCTTGATATCTTCGTAACGCTGCCCGCTGAAGCCGCCGATATCAATCTCGCACAGGCGCTCATCCTCTTGATAGGGTTGACCGTCAAAGACGATTTGGGCGGTCTGGCGCGCGCGGCCCTGCGGGCTGGCGTAGCGCGCAGCCTCGATCCCGCTGACCAGCCGTGACTGGGCGTGCGCCTGGGCCGTGCCCAGATCGGTCAGGTTAGAGTTCATGCGACCCTGCATCCGCCCTTCGGCGTTCCAGACCGTCTGGCCATGACGCATCAGGTAAAGGTCTGGATAGTCGGGCATCTGTCCTCGCAAAGCAAACGCGGGGCGGTCAATTGCCGCCCCGCGCGCTGATAGCCGCCCGACAATGCGAGCGTCAATCACCAGATGAAATCGTCCGCATCCAGCTGGCCGCGCCGGGTATCCTCGATCACCAGCCGGTGCGACCCATAGGTGAAGTGCACGTCATTGCCGACCTGGTTCAGACGGGCCGAGACATCCGACCAGGTGTTCAGGCCGTTCCAGCTGCGCAGGTCGATATCATCATCGCCCGGCTCGAAATCGGTAATGACGTCGCGCCCGGCGTCAAAGACAAAACGATCTGCCCCTTCATTGCCGGTCAACGTGTCGTATCCGTAGCCGCCATGCAGGGTGTCATTCCCCTCGCCGCCAACCAGACGATCAGCGCCACCGCCCGCAAACAGAAAGTCGTCGCCTTCGCCACCATTGGCAAAGTCATTGCCCGCGCCCAAATTGGCCCGGTCATTGCCCGAAGCGGCCCAGAGCGTGTCATTACCCGTCCCGCCCTCGACCGTGTCATTGCCCTCGCCCGGTTGCAGCATGTCGTGGCCCGCCCCGCCCGACATGAAATCGTCTCCGCTCACATCGCGCAGGACGTCGTTGCCGTCGCTGCCATACATCCGGTCCTCGCCCTTGCCACCCTGGATGATGTCCCGGCCATTGCCGCCCTGCAGGTAGTCATTCTCATCGTCGCCGTTGATCGTGTCATTTCCAGCGCCGCCGAAGATGACGTCCTCGCCGTCCCGACCTGATATGATATCAGCCCACCGCGTGCCGCGCAGAAGGTCTGCCGCGTCCGTACGGTTTATCTGGCGGACCACTTGGCCCGCTTGCAAGGTCAACGGGGACAGCGCGCGCCTATTCCATCAGTCGCCGAAAAAACTCGCGCCGCCGCACAGTTTGCTGAAACTGGGTCAGCGCGGTTGCTGCCAGGGGCGGCCATCGGCCAGTTCCACCGCCAGATGGTCGACCAGCGCCCGCAGCTTGGCCGGCATCGGGCTGACGGGCGGCCAGACCGCCATGATCGGCAGCGCGCGCGTTTCGGCATCGGGCAGGACCTGAATCAACCGCCCGGATTTCAGCACCTCGCTGACAATGAAGCCCGGAAGGATCGCCAGGCCCAGACCGGCGACGGCCATATCGCGCATCGCCTCGCCGTTGTTGATGGTGATGCGGCGGCGCACCGAGGCCGAGACCAACCGCCCGCCCTGCCTGAACTGCCACATCTGGGCATCGGGGATATGGCTGTAGCCGATGACCAGATGGTCGCTCAGGTCAGCCGGGCTGTCAGGCGCCTTGTGCAGGCTTAGGTAATCGGGACTGGCACAGGCGATCAACCGATCCTCGCACAGCTTCCGGCCGATCAGCGCCCCGTCACGGCCCGCACCGACACGGACGGCCAGATCAACCCCCTCGCGTGCCAGATCACGGGTGCGGTCGTCGTAATCGACCTGCAACTCCAGTTCGGGATGGGCGCTGGCAAAGCGTGCCAGAATGGCCGACAGATACATGGTCCCAAAGCTCATCGGGGCGGCGATGGACAGGCTGCCACGCAGGGGCGCTGCGCCGTCCATGCTCCAGGCCGCACTTTCGGTCGCGGCGATCAGATCGGCCAGCGCCGGTCCCAGGCGTTCAGCCAGTCGCAAGGCGGCCTCGGTCGGTGCGATGCGGCCTGCGTGACGGCGGAACAGTGCCGCGCCGATGGCTGTTTCGAAATCAGCGATCCGTTTGGAGACGACCGATTTCGACAGGTTCAGCCGCGCCGCAGCAGAGGTGACGGTGCCAAGCTCCATCACGGCGAGGAAGGTTTGCATCTGGTGAATGTCATATCGCATGGCCGCACCATAGCGCCGCGCGCGGCGTTCGCAATAACCGAACGCCACCTTCGGTATTTGCGGGATAGCGTTCTGACCTGACGCAAGCCACATTGACCTCAACGAAAGGAGACCAATCATGGACCTCACTGGAATTCACCATCTGACAGCAATCACCGCCGACGCAAAGGGCAACAACCGTTTCTACACCGATACGCTTGGGCTGCGCCGGGTGAAAAAGACCGTCAATCAGGACGACACCTCCGCCTACCACCTGTTCTTCGCCGATGGCGCAGGCAGCCCCGGCACTGACCTGACCTTCTTTGACTGGCCCGCCGCCCGGGAACGTCGCGGCACGCATTCGATCAGCCGCACCGGGCTGCGCGTCGATGAAGGCAGCCTGGATTACTGGGCCGGGCGTCTGCGTGATGGCAAGCTGACGCAAGGCGATGTCACGACGCTGGACGGGCGCGGCAGCCTTGATTTCGAGGACCCCGAGGGGCAGCGTTTCCGGCTGACCGCCGCAACCGCAGACGACCCGCATCCCTGGGATCGCAGCCCGGTTCCGGCCGAGCATCAGATCCGTGGGCTCGGCCCGATCACAATCTCGGTGCCCGACCTCGCCCCGACCGAGGCCGTGCTGACGCAGGTGATGAACATGCGCCGGGTGCGTGACTATGCCAGCCCCGATGGCGAGGGGCAGGTGCATGTCTTCGAGATGGGCGAAGGCGGCCCGGCAGCCGAGTTGCACGTTGCTCTGCAACCCGATCTGCCGACCGCACGACAGGGTGCCGGCGCGGTGCATCACGTCGCGTTCCGCACCCCGGATGTGCCGGCGATCCACGAATGGGCAAAGCGACTGCAACAGTTCCGGGTCGCCAGTTCTGGCGAGGTCGAGCGGTACTATTTCCGCTCGCTCTATTTCCGCGAGCCGGGCGGCAACCTGTTCGAGATCGCCACGGACGGACCGGGCTTTGCCGTGGACGAACCCTTCGAGACGATGGGCGAGTCGCTGTCGCTGCCGCCCTTCCTCGAAGCCCGGCGGGCGCAGATCGAGGCCAATCTGAAACCGCTGGACTAAACGTGGATTGAACAGGAATAGGGCGCCTTACCGGGCGCCCTTTTTCTTTGCGTTGAGCGGCTGGTCTATTGCGCCGGGGCGCCCATGATCATCCAGCTTGTGCCAAACCGGTCGGTCAGCATCCCGAAAGCGGATGAAAAGAACGTCGGACCCACGGCCATGCTGATCTGGGCATCAGGCGACAGCGCGTCAAAGATGCGCTTTACCTCGGCCTCGTCCTTCAGCGAAATCGCGACGGACGCGCCGGCCATCTTCTGGCCACCGAATTGCGGCGGCATATCAGCGCCCATCAACACGCCTCCATCGGGCAGATCGACCTGCCCGTGCATGATCCAGCCGGTTTGCTCGGGCGGCATTTCGGGCATTTCGGTGCCTGCGGGCATGTCGGAAAACCGCATCAGTTGCGTGGCGCCGCCGAAAATCTCGGCGTAAGTGGTGAATGCCTCATAGCATTGACCCTGGAATGACAGGTAGGGGGTGAATTGCATGGTGGTTCCTTTCCGCGCGTCAGGCTGGACTTGTGCCTGCCCCGGCTATAGGTAACCGCCGAATTCAGGAAAGGTTGCAATCATGGGCTTTCGCATGGGGATCGTCGGGATGCCGAATGTCGGCAAATCCACGCTGTTCAACGCGCTGACGCGCACCGCCGCCGCGCAGGCCGCGAATTTTCCCTTCTGCACGATCGAACCCAATGTGGGCGAGGTCGCCGTGCCAGATCCCCGGCTGGACAAGCTGGCCGCGATTGCAGGGTCCAAGCAGATCATCCCGACGCGGATCACATTCGTCGATATCGCCGGTCTGGTCAAAGGCGCCAGCAAGGGCGAGGGGCTGGGCAACCAGTTTCTGGCCAATATCCGCGAAACCGACGCCATCGCCCATGTGCTGCGCTGCTTTGAGGATGGCGACGTGACCCATGTCGACGGCCGCGTCGATCCGATCGCCGATGCCGAGGTGATCGAGACCGAATTGATGATCGCCGATATGGAATCGATCGAACGCAGGCTGGCCAATCTTCAACGCAAGTTGAAGGGCGCCGACAAGGAGGCCGTGGCACAGGACCGGCTGTTGAAACAGGCGCTGGCCGTGCTGGAGGGTGGACAGCCTGCCCGCACCGTCGAGGTCGCAGACGAGGATCGCAAGGCCTGGGACATGCTGCAACTGCTGACCGCCAAGCCGGTCCTGTTCGTCTGCAATGTCGAGGAAGACAACGCCGCCACCGGCAACAGCCAATCGGCCCGCGTGGCCGAGATGGCCGCAGCGCAGGGCATGGGTTCGGTGGTGATTTCGGCCAAGATCGAAGAAGAAATCAGCCAGCTTGATGCCGAAGAGGCCGAGATGTTCCTGTCGGAAATGGGGCTGGAAGAGGCCGGTTTGGACCGGCTGATCCGCGCGGGTTACGACCTGCTGGGCCTGCAGACCTATTTCACCGTCGGCCCGAAAGAGGCGCGCGCCTGGACCATCACCAAGGGCACGCTGGCCCCGCAGGCGGCAGGTGTCATCCACGGCGATTTCGAGAAAGGCTTCATCCGTTCGGAAACCATCGCCTTTGCCGATTATATCGCCGGCAATGGCGAGGCCGGCGCGCGCGAGGCCGGCAAGCTGCGCGTCGAGGGCAAGGCCTACGAGGTCAAGGACGGCGACGTCCTGCACTTCCTCTTCAGCGGCTGAGCCACCGCCTAGATCGTGGCGATGACCGCAAGGCAGTCGCCAGCTTGCACCAGCCCCGGAAAATGCCGGGCGGCAAGAATACCGTCGCGATGGGCCGTGACCTCGACCGGGGCCGCGCCGGTACGGTCGAGCGGCCAGATTTTCGCAATGGCCTGATCCTTGCGCACCTGATCGCCCAGATCCGCGAGCGGGTGCAGCAGCCCGTCACGCGTGGCGAAGTGAAAGCAAACGTCATCCGGCATGTCCAGCATGCGGCTGCCGCCCTCCAGCTCGATGCCGCCGGGCAGGATGCCGACATGCCGCAGAACGTTTTGCGCACCGCGAATGGCGATTTCGGCGGATCGGGCCGTGGCGGTGCCACCTCCGCCAAGCTCTGTCGTGACAAAGACCTTGCCCTGCGACTCCACCGCCGTGTCGAACATGCCCACGGCGTCGATCTCGCGCATCATCATGCTGTAGGGTGCGCCAAAGGCACGGACGGCGGCGACGCAGGCGGCCTGCTGGTCCGCATCGTCCAGATAATGCGCAGCCGCATAAGGCAGGAAATCCAATGTCTTGCCGCCTGAATGGTAATCCAGAACGACATCGGCAAGCGGCACCAGCACGTCGTTGATATAATTGGCGATCTTCTGGCTGACGGTACCGTCGGGCTTGCCCGGGAAGGCCCGGTTCATATTGACCTGATCGATCGGGCTGACCCGCGTCCCGGCGCGGACCGCCGGGTAGTTCATATAGGGCAGAATGATGATCCGGCCGCTGATCTCGGCAGGGTCGATCTCATAGGCCAGATGTTGCAGCGCAATCGGGCCTTCGTATTCGTCGCCATGGTTGCCCCCGGTCAACAGCGCCGTCGGCCCCTGCCCGTTCGCAATCACCGTCATCGGGATCATCACACTGCCCCAGGCGCTATCATTGCGGCTATAGGGCAGACGCAGAAAGCCATGGGTCTTGCCGGGACCGTCCAGCGGAATGGTCGGGGAAATCGGGTTTTGGGTCATGCCTTCACCAGCATCTTGCGCGGCATGTCGCAGAACAATTCGGGCGCGCCATCGGTGATGATGATGGATTCCGTGGTTTCATAGCCCCAATCCTCCATCCAGAGGCCGGTCATGAAGTGGAAGGTCATGCCCGGCTTCAGCTCTGTCTGATCCCCCCGGCGCAGCGACATGGTGCGTTCGCCCCAATCGGGCGGATAGCTGAGGCCGATGGGATAGCCGGTGCGGTTGTCCTTGACGATGCCGTAACGGTCCAGAACGGTGAAAAAGGCCGCCGCGATGTCTTCGCAGGCATTGCCGGCGCGGGCAGCGTCCAGCCCGGCCTCCATCCCTTCCAGCACGGCCTTTTCGGCCTCGATCATCTCCTTGGGCGGCTTGCCCAGAAAGATCGTGCGCGATAGCGGGCAGTGATAGCGCTGATAGCAGCCGGCAATTTCGAAGAAGGTGCCCTCGTTGTTCTTCATGGGCTGGTCGTCCCATGTCAGATGCGGCGCGGCGGCGTCTGGCCCTGAGGGCAGCAGCGGCACGATGGCGGGGTAATCGCCGCCATAGCCTACGCCCTCGTCATATCGCAGACCGGCATCATAGATATCGGCCACCAGATCGCATTTGCGCATGCCGACCTCGACCTTGTCGGCGATGCGGCGATGCATGCGTTCGACGAAATGCGCGGCGCGGCGCATATAGGCCAGTTCCTCGTCCGACTTGACCGCGCGCTGCCAGTTGACCAGCCCGGTCGCGTCCAGCAATTGCGCCTCGGGCAGACCGGCCAGCAGGCGCTCATGCGCCTTGGCGGAATACCAGTAATTGTCCATCTCGACGCCGATAAAGCCGCGATGCCAGCCCTTGTCGGCCAACGTGGCCCACAGGTAATCCATCGGGTGGCGCTCGACCGATTGCACATAGTAATCGGGGTAACCGATGATGTGATCGTCGGTCATCCAGACGGTGCGCAGCGCGCCATTGCCGTCCTGCCCGCGCCCGAACCAGATGGGCGAGCCGGTCGGCCCCACAATCACGCATTGATGCACATAGAAGGACCAGCCGTCATAGCCGGTCAGCCAGGCCATGTTGGACGGATCGCTGACGATCAGCAGATCGAGGCCCAGCTTGGCCATGCTTTCGCGCGTCTGGCGCAGGCGGCGTTCATATTCGGCGGTCGAGAACCGTTCGGGGGTGCGCTGCAGTTCGGGCATGACTTATCCTTGCGAAAAGATCGTCAGCACATGGCTGGCGATGGCGGTGTCCTGAATGCCGGTGCCGGTCAGGTCTGCGATGGTGATCTGATCGGTCCCGGTGCGCCCGGGCGCGGCGCCAGAGATGATCTGGCCCAGTTCGGGAAAATCCAGCGGCGGCGCGAACAATCCCGCCAACAGCGCGGCGCGCAGTTCGCCCATGGCCTGCGTCTGGCTGAGCCGGTCGGCGACATACAGATCGGCGCGGTCCAGACACAGCGGGTCCAACTCGTTCTTGCCGGGCTGGTCGCTGCCCATGGCGGTAACGTGCTGCCCGGGTTGCAGCCATTCCGCCCGCAGGATGGGCTGGCTGGCCGGCGTGGTGGTGACGATGATGTCGGCGCCGGCGGCGGCCTGCTGAGGATCAGCCTCGGCGCGCACGGACAAACCGCCCTCGCCGTCCAGTTCAGCGGCCAGCGCGCGCGCCTTGTCCGGATCGCGTGCCCAGATGGCAACCTCGGTGATCGGGCGAACCAGCCGCAATGCCTGCAACTGCATCCGCGCCTGCAGACCGGCGCCAAAGATGGCGACGCGCGCCGCATCCGCACGGGCCAGATGGCGGGCCGCAACACCACCCGCCGCAGCCGTCCGCAGATCGGTCAGGTAACCGTTATCCAGCAGCACCGCACGCACCCGCCCCGTCTCGGCCGACAGCACCACCATCAGCCCCGAGGTCGAGGGCAGCCCGCGCGACGGATTGTCGAAAAAGCCGGGCGAGATCTTGACCGCAAAGCCCGGCAGCCCCGGCACATAGGCGGTTTTCACATCCACCTCGCCATTCACATCGGGCAGATGCATCGACAGCACCGGCGGCATGACCACATCGCCCGCAGCCAGCAGGGCAAAGGCGTTTTCGATCACATCGATCAATGCGGCGTCCAGATAGACGCGGGCGCGCAACTGGTCTTCGTTCAGGATCAGGGTCTCGTCACTCATGTTTCCCCCCGGACGATGGCGGCGTGGCGGCTGGGGTCGATATTGGCACCTGACAGGATCAGCACCAGCGGTCCCTTGGCGGTCAGCTTTTCGGCGATCACCGCACCTGCACCGACCGCGGCCGCGCCCTCGACCATTTCGCCATCCGCAACCGACAATTGGCGAATGCCTGCCGCGATCTCGGCCTCGGTCAGCAGGATCACCTCGTCGACCAGATCACGCACCATCGGAAAGGTCAGGTGGTTTTTCAGGCCGATGCCGCCACCCAGACTGTCGGCCAGCGTCTCTTGCTCTTCGACCTCGACAGGCTGGCCTGCATCAAGGCTGGCGGCCATGGCCGCGCCGCGCTCCATGCTGATGCCGATGATGCCGATATCGGGGCGCAGCGCGCGGACGGCAGCGGCCACCCCGGCCAGCAAACCACCACCGGACAGCGGGATCGCCAGAACTGCGGCATCGGGGATCTGCGTCAGGATCTCTAGCCCCAGTGTCCCCTGCCCGGCGATCACATCGGCATGGTCGAAGGGCGGGATCAGCGCAAAGCCCTCTTCGCGTTGCAACCGCCGCGCCTCCTGGAAGGCCTCGTCCTGACTGGCGCCGATCACGCGCGCCTCGGCACCCAGATCGGCAATCGCATCCAGTTTGTTTTGCGGCACAAGGCGCGAGACACAGATCACAGCCGGGATGCCCTGTTCGCGCGCAGCATGGGCCAGCGCGCGGCCATGGTTGCCGGTCGAGGCGGTTGTCACACCCGCCACCTTGCCCAGACGCGCCACCGCATTGCTGGCGCCGCGCAGTTTGAACGAGCCGGTGATCTGTTGATGTTCGCATTTCAGCCAGACCGGCACACCAGCCTGTCGCGACAGGCTGGCAGACGGCTTGAACGGCGTTTCGCGGACCAGCCCCTGGATGCGATCCTTTGCGGCCCGAATATCGTCTAATGTCACCATGTGCGGCACCTCGTTAAAGAATAGGGGCCAGCCATCGGCAGCCGGGCCTGATCCAGCATGGCCCAGAACAGCGTCAGATTCGACGTCAGCACCGGCTTGCCCAGCATCGCCTCCAGCCGAGGGACGACGCGCAGGGCGGGCAAGGCGGTACAGGACATGAACAGCGCCTGAGCATCACTGTGATCGGCGGCCAGCACCGCGTCAATCATTGCCTGATCGGTCAGCCGCGCCATGTCCCGATCATCCTCGAAACCCATCGAGTTCTGGCTGACCAGTGCGACGCCATTTTGCGCAAAGTAATCCGCCACCGGCACGGCGGTCTGGGGCAGATAGGGTGTCATCAGCGCGATCCGGTCCAGACCAAGCGCCCGCAAGGCCCGCACCGCACCGCCCGCCGGTGTGCTGATCGGGGCGCGATTGTCGCCCAGCAGTGACGGCAGATCATCGCCCAGCACCGCACCAGCCGAGGTGCAGGCGAAACCGATCCCCGCCAGTGGCACATCGGGCACCAGCAAGCTGGCGGCATCGCGAAGACGCGGCCCGGTGGCGCGCAGATTGTCGGGCGTGGTCGGGTTGTCAAAGGCGATCCGTGTGGTGTGCAGCCGCGTGCCCGCGGGCATCAGCATGGCGGCGTCGCCCTCGGTCGTCATGTCGGTTGCCAGTGCAATCAACCCGAACCGCACGACCGGATCGGACTGCAGCAGATCTGACTGCATGTCAGACGACCATCACAGGACAGTCCGCAAGGCCAGTGACCTTATGGCTGACGGACCCCAGCAGATAGCCTTCGGTGCTGCCCAATCCGCGCGAGCCGACCACGATCAGGTCGTGGCCCTTTTCCTTGGCAAAGGCGATGATTGTACGGGCGGGCTGACCGGCCTTGATGAAGGCGCTGACATTCTCGACGCCGGCGTCCTTGGCATGGCTCTTGGCATAGTCGGCGGCATCACGCGCCGCCCCGCGCATCGCGTCGTCCAGATGCCCTGGCTGAGACGCACCGCGCACCATGGACAGCGATGCCTCGAGCATGGCGTGATGGCGATAGACGGTCAGGATGGTCAGCGCCGCGCCCGTCAGCTTGGCCAGCGCGGACGCCTTTTCCAGCGCCCTTTCGGCCCCGACCGACCCATCATAGGGCACCAATATGCGTTCAAACATGTTGCGCCCCCTTATTTATTGAACGCGAGATCACGCAAAAACAGCGCGATTTGCGGAAAGAAGATCAGCGCCACCGACACCGACAGCAGCATCATGATAAAGGGCGGCGTGCCCCGGACCACCTCGGCATAGGGCCGTTTGAAGACCGCGATGGCGGTGAAGATATCGCAACCAAACGGTGGCGTGGCCGAACCGATGGCGACCTGCAGGGTGATGATCGTCCCGACCAGCACCGGGTCCAGCCCGACATCTGCCACAACTGGCGCAAAGATCGGCACAAGGATCAGGATCACGACGATCGGGTCCACGAACATGCAGCCAATGAAAAACGCGACCGAAATGGTGAACAGCACGCCATATTGCCCCATCTGGTCAATGCCGATGCCGCCCAGAATGGCCTGCGGGATCTGCGCAAAGCTGATGACATAGGAAAACGCAGCGCCCGCGCCCACCAGAATAAAGACGACGGCGGTGATCAGCCCCGTCGATTTGGCGGTGGACCACAGGGTTTTCACGTCCATTTCGCGAAACACGATCATCTCGAGGATCAGCGCATAGAGCACACAGGCCGCGGCCGCCTCGGTCGGGGAAAAGATGCCGCCATAGATGCCGCCGACGATGATGACCGGAAAGCCCAATGGCCACAGCGCCGAGCGCACGGCCTTGCCGCGTTCAGGCCAGCTGGTCTTGGGTTCGGTCGGCACATTGTGGCGGACGGCGTAGAAGTAGGAATAGACCGAGAACAGGAACAGGATCAGCAGACCCGGCCCGATGCCCGCGATGAACAGTTCCGAAATCGAAGTGCCCGACACAACGCCATAGATGATCATGCCGATGGAGGGCGGGATCAGAAAGGCGATGTCGGATGCGTTGACGATCAGCGCCAGCACAAAGCTGTCCTTGTAGCCGGCCTTCAACATGCGCGGGCGCAGCGGGCCACCAACGGCAACAACCGTTGCCTGAGTGGAGCCCGACACCGCGCCAAACAGCGTACAGGCGGTTGCGGTCGACACGGCCAGACCGCCCTTGAGATGCCCCACAAAGGCCATCACCAGGTCGATCAGCCGGTTGGCCGATTGCCCGCGCGTCATGATGTCGGCGGCAAAGATGAACATCGGCACGGCGATCAGACTGGCGGGCCTGATCCCGGCCAGAATTTGCTGGACCATCGTGTCCAACTGACCAAAGCCACCGAACAGCATGACAAAGCCGATCAGCGAACCGGCCAGCAGTGGGATCATCATCGGAAAGCCCAGCAGCAGCAGGACGATCATGATGCCGAAAATGGTTGCAGCCATGGATCAGACCTCCTCTTCGCGGGTATCGTCGTAGCCTTCCAGCGTGCTCGTCGACAGCCAGATATCCTTGTCGATCATGTTCTTCACGGTGGTCAGCATGTATTGCAGGCCGGTCAGGAAAAACCCGAGCGGCACCCAGACGATGATCCACCATTGCGGGATCTGCAGCGCCGGCAACAGCCGGCCCCTGCCCATCTGCGCCATCAGGTAATCGACCGAATACCAGCACAGCAGCAGCATCATCGCACCGGTGATGCCCGAGATGATGATCATCATCGTCTTGCGCATCCGAAACGGCATTGCGTCGAAAAAGGCAGACATGCGGATGTGGCGGCCATGGCGCGCGGCATAGGAAATGCCGGCGAAGGTGATCAGGATGATCAGCGCCTGGTTCAGTTCTTCGGAAAAGAAGATGCTCTCGCCCAGCAGATAGCGTCCAACCACATTGGCCACCGTGTTCGCTGCCATCAGCAACACGCCAGCAGCCAGAAGGAACGCTTCGATCTTGGCGATGACCACGTCGATGACACCAAGGATGCCCGGCAGCCCCGAGACATATTTGGAATCGTCGATATCGTCGTCGAGGCTGGGCGTTTCGGCCGCAGCGATCATGTCCGGATCAGGATCCGGAGCCCGCTTGTCATCCAACGTCATGGCCGCTGTCCCTCATGCGCCGTTGCGTCCGTGAAAAGAAGGGGCCCGACCAAAGCGGCCGGGCCCTTTCGGATGGGTTTAGTTGCTTGCGGGCGCTGCCTCTGCGTCGGCAGCTTCGTCGCCTTCCATGGGCTCTTCGTCCATGGTGGCCTCTTCGCCTTCTGCAGCTTCGCCTTCGGCGGCCATATCGTCACCTTCGGCGGCTTCGCCTTCGGCAGCCATATCATCACCAGCACCGCCGCTTGCGGCATCAACGTCGGCTTTCATCTGGTCCAGAATGGCCTGCGCCTGCTCGCCACCGATGTTCAGGAACTCGGCTTCGACCGATTCTGCGGTCGCCTTGAAGGGCGCGCGCTGTTCCTCGGTCAGGGTGGTGATGGTCATGTCAGGCTTGGCTTCCTGGATCTTGGCCAGCGACTCTTCGGTCAGGCCATCCTGATATTCCAGGATATAATCGAAGGCCACGTCGATCGCGTTCTGGACAACCTGCTTGTCCTCGTCGGGCAGGCCCTCGAAGAATTCCTGATTGGCCATCACTGCGGTGGTGAAGTTGTTGTGGCCTGCCCGCGTGATGTGGTCGGTCACTTCATACATCTTGGTCGATTCGATGAAGAAGGCCGGGTTTTCCTGACCCTGAATGATGCCCGTCTGCAGCGCACCGTAGACCTCGCCCCATGGCAGCGGCGTCGGCGTCGCGCCAAATGCCTGATAGCTTTCGACCAGCAGCGGATTGGTCATCACCCGGAATTTGACCTCGTTCAGCGAAGCCGGGTCGGTGACCGGGCCGGTCGTGGTCATCATGACCTCGCCCTCGGGGAACATCGTCAGCAGTTCCAGACCCTGCTCGGCGTAAAGCGGCGGGAACAGCTCGTTGATCGCCTTGGATTCGCGGAAGAACGCGAAAAGCTGATCCTGATCGGCGGGCAGCAGGTAGGGCACAAAGAACACCTGCGCCTCGGGGATCAGCGCGCCGGTAAAGCCTGGCGACTGGTCAACGAATTGCAGGATGCCGGACTGAGCCTGCTCCATGATGTCGGCGCTTTCCCCAAGCGTGCCAAAGGGGAAAAGCTGCACTTCGTGATCGGAATTGGCCTCGACCTCTTCCTTGAATTTCTGGGCGAATTTGCCCTGAACCTCTTCCATCGCCTCTTCGAACGCATAGCGCCACGTATCGGCCTGCGCCAAACCCGAGCCCAGCATCAGGGCGGTAAGGCTGGCGGCAGTGAGTGTCTTGTAGGTCATGTCATCTCCTGTTGTCGCCGATCTGGGCATCAACAACGCCCGACCGATCAATTTGATGCGCCGCACGTTTTCGCGCGGCACTGGCTGTTCCAAGCTTTCGGAGCAACTTCTTTCCGTGTCAATTTATGTATTAAATCATGACAATCTGGGCGGCGGCTGTCAAACAACTCGACACAGTCTATCGCCAGCAATGCTTGATAAAGTGCCCAGGATGCGGGTTTTTCGCGCTCTGCGCTGACTAATGCCGCGGCGGCGATACCAACCGCGCCACCACGTTCAATCCGCGCTCCAGCTCTTGCAGATCGGGGCCGCCAAGACAAATCCGCAGCGCGGCGACGGAATCAATGACCGAAAATCCCGATCCCGGCGCCAGCGCCACGTCCTCGCGCAGGGCGCGATGAATGATGTCCTGTTCGTCGATACCGGGCGGCAGGGGCAGCCAGCGGTGCAAACCATGCGGAAAACCGGTCGCTTCTGCCCCAAGGATGCGCTGCGCCAGCCGGTTGCGTATCGCCAGTTCGACGCGCTGAGCCGCCAACAGATCATCGGCCATGCCACTGTCGATCCAGTCAGACGCGATCTCGGCCATCAGCGGCGTGGCCATCCACGCCATCGCCTGATGCCGGTTCAGCGCCCGCTCGGCCAGCGATTCTGGCATGGTCAGAAAGCCCAGCCGCAGCCCCGGCGACAGCGATTTCGACAGCCCCGTGAAATAAAAGCTGCAATCAGGCGCAAAGCTGCTGACGGGCGGCGGGCGACGCGGCGAAAGCGGCCCCAACGCATCGTTTTCGATGATCGTCAGCCCTGTTTCGCGGGCCGCCAGTGCCAGTTCCTCGCGCCGCTCGCGGTCCATGATGCGGGCAAAGGGGCCGGCGCCCGAGGGCAGCAGAAACACCGCGGTAACCCGGCCGCTGCGCGCCGCGGCCCGCAGCGCATCGGGCAACATGCCGCGCGCGTCGCCGGCAATGCCGCGCAGGCGCAGATGCAAATAACGGCAGGCAGGGGCCAGCGTGTGACAGGTCGAGCTTTCGGTCGCGATTTCGTCGCCCGGCTCGCCCGCACTCATCAGCGCGACCTGCATCGCGGTGGTGTTGCCATTGGTGATCAGGATCCGCTGCGCCGGCACCACCATGCCGCAACGCGCCAGCCAGCTTGCCGCCATGCCGCCATAAAGCGCCATGGTCTGGCGCGGCCGAAAGGAATACATCGCGGGATCCGGCATCCGGTCGGCCACGCGGTGCAGGCTGTCACGCCAGGCCTGTGCAATCAGCGGCAGCCGCACCGGGGTCATCATCGACATGTCGATGGGTGGACGATCGGCGGGTGCGCGAAACCATGGCACCTCGACTGTTTCACGCGGCCCCGACTTTACGAAACTGCCACGCCCGACCTGCCCCGAGATCAGATCGGCGCGGATCAGTTCCTCATAGGCGCGGCTGACAGTCTGCACCGACAGGCCCAGCTGATAGGCCAGATCGCGATGCGGTGGCAGTCGGTCGCCCGACCGCAAGCTGCCGGCGTCAATCGCCGCCGCCATCGCCTGTGCAAGGCTGCGATAGGCCGGGCGGGTGATATCTTCTCGTCTCAGGGGCCAATGCGACATTGGCACAGATTCACCTGTAGACGGCCCCTTGTCCAGATTGACAAAACCGCGGGCTGCGGAAACAAGCGACGCATGACCCAGCCTCGCCTCGATGAACGCGACATTGCCATACTGGCGGTTCTGGCCCGCGAGGGCCGGATCGCCAAGACCGATCTGGCCGCCCGCGTGAACCTGTCCCCTACCCCCTGCTGGGAGCGGATGAAGCGGCTGGAAAAAGCTGGCCTGATCCGTGGGTATCGCGCCGAAATCGACCTGGCAGCACTTGGCCCTCATGTCCAGGTCTTTGTCACGGTCGAACTGGACAGCCACAAGGCGGAGAATTTTCAGACATTCGAACGGGTTGTCGCGCGGATGGATCAGGTCGTCGGGTGCTGGGCCATTGGCGGCGGCTATGATTATCTGATGCAGGTGATCGCGGGCGATGTGGCCGCGTTTCAGGATCTGATGGACGGGCTGCTGGAAAGCCGCGCCGGCGTGCGTCGGTATTTCAGCTATATCGTGACCAAGCCGGTCAAGGAAATGCCGCCGGTTACCGCCTTGCTGGATGTGACGCGCTAGCGAGCTTTTGGCTGGTCCTGGGCCTCGCCATCGCTGAAACCAACCGCCACCAGCTTGCGCCATCGCTTTTGTAGGTGCCCGGAAAACCAATGGGCAAACGCGGCGATGAAGGGCGTCAGAATCCCTGCGTCGATCTCTACATGGTCGCTGGATAGCGTGCCGTCACCCGTCGGCTCGACTGAAATCAGGTGCGTCCAACGGCGGATCATTGGGCTGTGCCCATCATCCAGCAGAAATTGCCGCGCGCCCTGCGCGTCTGGCCGCGACAGGCCGCGAGAGGCCGATAACCTGACGTCCAAAAGGCAGAACACCAAACAGGTACAACCCGACGACGTAAACGCGCGAGTGCCAGCGTTCAGCAACTGCTGAAGGATCGTGCGGCTTGACCATGACCAGCGGTCGGGCGACATAGCGCAACAGTTGGGGCCTGTTCACCTCGGCCCAGATCCGGCTTGGCGATGCCTCCAGTCGCGTTTCCAGAAAGATCTCTTTCACAACACCATCCGCGACACTGCACAGACCTGCGGAAAGATATGCCGGCCAACCGACGATAAACAGAGGATTCCTCTGCCCGCGCCGCCACCTTTAGCGAAATCGCCTGCGCGAGACCGCGCATCTTCCATCCCGAACACGGAGGTGCGCAATGCTTGATGATCTTTCCGACCGCTTGGTCGACCGCCTGACCGATCGGGCGCTATTGACCGATCAGGGCGATTTCCCTGGCAATGGCCGTCTGGCCGTGCGCGACCCCGCCACCGGTGATCTGGTCGCGCAGGTGGCGATCAGCGATGCCACGAGCGCGCGCGATGCGGTGGATGCCGCACAGGCCGCTTTTGCCGGGTGGTCCGTCACCCTGCCCCAACACCGCGCCGATATCCTGCACCGCTGGCACGCGCTGATCATCGAGGCCAAGGAAGACCTTGCGCGCATCATGGTGGCTGAACAGGGCAAACCGATCAGCGAGGCGCGCGGCGAAATCGACTATGCCGCCAGCTTCGTGCAATTCTACGCCGAAGAGGCGCTGCGCCCGAATATCGAAGGCGTCACCAGCCATCTGGCCGATGCGGAAATGGAACTGTGGCGCGAACCCGTGGGCGTCGCCGCGCTGATCACACCGTGGAACTTTCCCTGCGCCATGATCACCCGCAAGGCCGCCGCCGCATTGGGCGCGGGCTGCACCATGGTCATTCACCCTTCGGCTGAAACGCCCCTATCGGCACTGGCGCTGGCGGTGCTGGCACAGCGCGCCGGCTTCCCCGACGGCGTGGTCAATACGGTGATCGGCGATGCCGCCACCATCGTTGGCGAATGGACCGGTGATGCACGGGTGCGGGCGCTGTCTTTCACCGGCTCGACCGAAGTCGGGCGGTTGCTTTATCGTCAATCCGCCGAGACGGTGAAACGTCTGGTGCTGGAACTGGGCGGGCATGCGCCGTTTATCGTCTTCAAGGGCGCCGATCTGGATCGCGCCGTGGCCGAGGCGATCAAGGCGAAATTCGCGACCTCGGGGCAGGATTGTCTGGGCGCGAACCGCTTTTACATCCACCGGCCGATCTATGAAGATTTTTGCGCGCGCTTTACGGCGGCGGTCGAAAAGCTGACGCTTGGTGCGGGCATGAGCGACCCCGATATCGGCCCGCTGATCCACGATCGCCAGATCGAAAAACAGCAGTCCCATGTGGATGACGCGGTCGCCAAAGGTGCGCGTCTGCTGACCGGAGGCAAGGTCGCCACAGACCAGGGCCCGCTGTTCTTCCAGCCGACCGTGCTGGCAGATGTGACCGATGACGCCGCGATCATGCGCGAGGAAACATTTGGCCCCGTCGCAGCGCTTAGCGTGTTTGACGACGAGGACGAGGTGATCGCGCGCGCCAATGCCAGCGAATACGGGCTGGTGGCCTATGTCCACAGCCTTGATCCGCGCCGCATCTATCGCCTGACACGGGCGCTGCAATACGGCATGGTCGCGGTGAACCGCACCAAGGTCACCGGCGCGCCGATCCCGTTTGGCGGGATGAAGCAGTCCGGAATTGGCCGCGAAGGCGCAAGGCAGGGCTTGGAGGCCTTTACCGAAATCAAATATGTCTGTCGCGACTGGGGATGAGTTGCGATTGACCTGCCGCCATATGGAAAACCCGGCCCGGAACACAGAGGCACTGCCCACCCGGAGCGCGACAAAAGAAGAAGGAACAACAAGATGCTGACCAATGACGAACTGGCGAAATGGGACCGCGAGAATTTTTTCCACCCCTCGACCAATCTGGGCCAATTCGCGCGCGGCGAGGCGCCGCAGCGCATCGTCACCGGTGGCGAGGGTGTGTTCATCACCGACCGTGACGGCAACCGCCTGCTGGACGGGTTTGCCGGGCTCTATTGCGTGAACGTCGGCTATGGCCGTCAGGAAATCGCCGAAGCCATCGCCGAACAGGCGCGCGAGCTGGCCTATTACCACGCCTATGCCGGCCACGGGTCCGAGGCGAACATCACGCTGTCGAAAATGGTCATGGACCGCGCGCCAGAAGGCATGGCGCGGGTTTATTTCGGGCTTGGCGGCTCGGACGCGAATGAAACCAACATCAAGCTGATCTGGTATTACAACAATATCCTTGGCCGCCCCGAAAAGAAAAAGATCATCAGCCGCTGGCGTGGTTATCACGGCTCTGGGCTGATGACCGGCAGCCTGACCGGGTTGGAACTGTTCCACAAGAAATTCGATCTGCCGCTGACGCAGGTGATCCATACCGAGGCGCCCTATTATTATCGCCGCCCCGATCTGGCGATGAGCGAGACCGATTTCACCGCCCATTGCGTCGCCAAGCTGGAGGAACTGATCGCAGCCGAAGGGGCCGACACCATCGCCGCCTTCATTGGCGAGCCGGTTCTGGGCACTGGCGGCATCGTGCCGCCGCCCGCCGGTTACTGGCCCGCGATCCAGAAGGTGCTGGACCGCCACGACATCCTGCTGATCGCCGATGAGGTCGTCACCGGCTTTGGCCGTCTTGGGTCGATGTTCGGCAGCGATCACTACGGCATGAAGCCCGACCTGATCACCAGCGCCAAGGGCCTGACCAGCGCCTATGCACCGCTGTCGGCCAGTATCGTCGGGCAGCGCATGTGGGATGTCTTGACCAAGGGCACCGACGAATATGGCGTGCTTGGCCATGGCTGGACCTATTCCGCACATCCGATCGGGGCGGCGGCCGGCATTGCCAACCTCAAACTGATCGACGATCTGGGGTTGGTAAAGAACGCGGGCGAGACGGGTGCCTATTTCGTGCAGACCATGCGCGAGGCCGTGGGCGAGCACGCCAATGTCGGCGAGGTGCGCGGCGAGGGGATGCTGTGCGCGGTCGAACTGGTCGCAGACCGTGACAAACGCCAGTTCTTCGATGCCGCCGATGGCAAGGGCGCCAAGGTCGTCGCCGCGATGCTGAAGCGCGGGGTCATCGCGCGCGCCATGCCGCAAGGCGACATCCTGGGCTTTGCGCCGCCTTTGTGCCTGACGAAAGCCGAAGCCGATCAAATCGTCTCGGTGACGAAGGACTCGATTGCCGAGGTTCTGGGCTAAATCAGCCGGGGCGGGCCCCACACGATCGGATCAATGCAATAGGGGGCGGGCGATCAGCCTGCCCCTTTCTCCATTCTGGACAACTGGTCCAGCGTATCAACATCCCCCAACAGACCGGGCGCGTCGATCAGTGCCCCGGCTGGCAGGTCACGGATCAGACGACCCGCCCCCTGATCACCGCCGAGCGCCGCAATTCTTGGCACCCAGCTTTGCGGAAAACAGGCGGGCGGCATTGGCGGGCCGGTCAGATCGCGGCTGGCCGATGGCATCTCATCGGTGCAGGCTGCCATGACATCGGCAAGCAGCCCCGGCGTAACGTTCGGCATGTCGCCCAGAACGATCAGAATGCGCGCCGGGGCACCGGCTGCGGCAAGCCCCGCCCGCAAGCTGTCGGATTGCTGACCCTGCGCGATGCGGATCACCTCGAATCCGTCCAGATAGGGCGCGGTTTGCGGATCGGTGATGACCGCGATCAGGCGGATCCGTGGCAGATCCCGCAAGGCCTGCGCGGCATGGCCCACCAGCGGCTTGCCCCGAAACGGCACCAGCAGCTTGTTGTCATCGCCAAAACGACGCGACGCCCCCGCCGCCAGCAAAAGCGCGGTGACATCGGCAGGTGGCGGCGCAGAGATGGACATATCGTGATCCTTTGGCGATCCCGGAAGGACTTGAACCCTCAACCTGCCGATTAGAAGTCGGCTGCTCTATCCAGTTGAGCTACGGGACCGTATTGCCGCCTTTTGCGTGATCGGGCGGTCAGGCGCAAGCAGCGCGATCAGCTAGTCGGCGACGCGGCAACCCTGGGCAACGGGTGTGTCTGCCGTCTCGGGCCCCTTGGTGATCATTGCTTCGTCGCCCTTGACCCAGATCTGATAGCCCGGCGCGGTCTGATCGCTGCGATAGCGCGCGCCCGAGGCGGAGCGAACCAGCGTCAGCACCATCAGCTTGCCGTCGATCACCGTCGAGGCATAGCCCGCATCCGATTGCGGCGGGTTGAGAAAGACAACCGGCACGCTCACGCCCCCATCACATCGATAGGTCACGGGCAAAAGTTCAGGCGTCGCCTCGCGCGGCGACATTGCGGCAGCCGGGGCGGCCAGGCAGGTAAGCAACAAGGACAGTCGGTAAATCGACATGGTTCGCCTCACAAATCGCGGGTCATGAAAATACTGTGCGGATCGGGACGGTAGCTGCCAAATGGCGGGCATTCGGCAAAGCCTGCGCGTGAATAGAGGCCGCGCGCCGCGCCGAACGCCTCTTGCGCCCCGGTTTCCAGCGACAAGCGCGACAGTCCCGTGGTTCCTGCGTGGCCAAGCAGATGATCCAGCAGCATTCGCGACAGGCCACGGCCCCGATTTTCGCGCAGGACATGCATGGATTTGATCTCGCCATGACCTTTGGCGATGGTCTTGATGGCCCCCATTGCCACGGGCCGGCCCTCTTCGCGCAGGACGTAAAAGGCGATCTCGGGCCTGTCCAGGTCAGCGCGTGGCATCATATGGATCGATTCGGCGGGTGTCTGGGACTGCATTTCGGCCGCGTGGCGCTGAAACAGCAGCGTCAGATCGTCGGTCAAGGGGCTTTCACGCGTTATCGTCAATGCGTCCATGGCGCGCGGCGATCGGTCGCGAAATTCTCGCCATAGCCACGGGCGCGGATCTTGGGGGCGCGGCCATGCGGGTCGACCACCGTCACCTCGATCCCGCGGAAACGGGCGTATTCCTCGGCCTGCTTGCGGGTGTCGAACCGCAGACGGACCTGACTTTGCGTATCGTCGCTGCTGGTCCATCCCATCAGCGGATCAATCTCGCGCGCGTCAGCCGGCGGGAACTCCAACACCCAGTTCTTGCTGCGGGCATTGCCCGATTGCATGGCGTTACGGGCAGGCTGATAGATGCGGGCGCGCATGGCGGCTCCTTCAAGCGGTGTCGGCATGTTATCGCCAAAGCAGGCGGCCGGATCAAGCCCCCGGAAACGATCTGCCGTGTCAGGGCGTTGACCTTGCGTCACCCAGAGGAGGATACCATGATAGCCACACGCAACCTGTGCCTGATCGCAATTCCGCTGGCGCTTGCCGCCTGCGCGCCGCCACCACCCTCGCCGCCCAATGTCGAGGTTCTGATCGTCGATGAAACGCCGGCGCCGACTGCCGATGACAGCTGTGGTGCAGCGGCCTATCAGCAGTATATCGGGCAGACCTCGCCACAGATCAGCCTGCCCTCTGGCAGTGTGTTCCGGGATTATCGCACCGGCGATCCGGTCACGATGGACCTGAACCCATCCCGGCTGAACTTTGAGTATGACCGCACGGGCAAACTGGTCAAGGTCAGCTGCGGCTGACCCGACAGGCCTGTGATTTCGGGTTGATCGGCGGCGGTGTTAAACTGCCGCTGATCACAATTGCACGGGACCAACGCGATGAAACGCATCACCCTTACCACCCTGGGCCTGCTGGGGCTGGCCGCCTGCCAGCCGGTTCCGCCCCCGCCGCCGGCCACCTGCGATGACAGCTACCAGTCACTCGTCGGCAGCAATATCGGCGCCGTGACCCTGCCCTCGGGCCTGACCCACCGCATCATTCCACCGAACACCGCCTATAACGAAGACTTCAGCCCCGACCGTCTGAACGTCTTTGTCGATGACAAGGGCTGGATCGCACGGGTGACCTGCGGCTAAGCGCCGCGCTGACATGGCTTAGTGCCGCCGCTTGGAGCGCTTGTTGCCACCGCGCTGCCCGGCCCGGCCAGCAGAGGACCGGCCCGAGGACTTGACCGCCGCATCCGCCGCCGCCTCGATGGCTGATTGCCGCGCCAGCGGATCATCCGAGACAGCCAGATCGACGGCTTCCAACCGCTTGACCTCGTCGCGCATTCGGGCGGCTTCCTCGAATTCGAGGTTCTCGGCCGCCTTGCGCATCTGCGCGCGCAACGCATCCAGATGCGCCTGCAAATTCGACCCGACCAGCGGCTTGTCGATCTTGGCCGTGATCCGCGACTGATCGGTATCGCCCTGCCACAGCCCTGCCAGAACATCCTCGACATTTTTGCGCACGGTCTGCGGTGTGATGCCGTGTTCGACGTTATAGGCGTGCTGCTTTTCGCGGCGGCGGTTGGTCTCGGCAATCGCGCGTTCCATGCTGCCCGTCATCTTGTCGGCATAGAGGATCACCCGGCCATCGGCATTCCGCGCGGCGCGTCCGATGGTCTGGATCAGCGAGGTTTCCGAGCGCAGGAAGCCTTCCTTGTCGGCATCCAGAATCGCCACCAGCCCGCATTCGGGAATATCCAGGCCCTCGCGCAGCAGGTTGATCCCTATCAGCACGTCAAAAGCCCCAAGCCGCAGGTCGCGCAGGATCTCGATCCGTTCGATCGTGTCGATATCGCTGTGCATATAGCGGACCTTGATGCCCTGTTCGTGCATGTATTCGGTCAGATCCTCGGCCATGCGCTTGGTCAGCGTGGTGACCAGCGTCCGCATCCCGGCGGCAGTGACGCGCTGCACCTCGTCCAGCAGATCGTCGACCTGCATTTCGACGGGGCGGATTTCCACCTGCGGATCCAGCAACCCGGTGGGGCGGATCACCTGTTCGGTAAACACACCGCCGGTCTGATCCAATTCCCATTCCTTGGGCGTCGCGCTGACAAAGACCGATTGCGGGCGCATTGCGTCCCATTCCTCGAACTTCAGCGGGCGGTTATCCATGCAGCTTGGCAGGCGGAACCCGTGCTCCGCCAGCGTCATCTTGCGCCGAAAGTCACCGCGATACATGCCGCCGATCTGGGGCACGCTGACATGCGATTCATCTGCGAAAACAATGGCGTTGTCCGGGATAAACTCAAACAATGTGGGGGGCGGCTCGCCCGGTGCGCGGCCAGTGAGATAACGCGAATAGTTCTCGATCCCGTTGCAGACGCCGGTGGCCTCCAGCATCTCCAGATCGAAATTGGTGCGCTGTTCCAACCGCTGTGCTTCCAGCAGTTTGCCTTCGTCCTGAAACTGCTTCAACCGCAGGATCAGTTCCTGTTTGATGCCCTTGACCGCCTGCTGCATCGTCGGGCGCGGGGTCACATAGTGGCTGTTGGCATAAATGCGGATCTGTTTAAAATTATCGGTCTTTTGCCCGGTCAGCGGGTCGAATTCGGTGATCGCCTCAAGCTCATTGCCGAAAAAATCGAACCGCCACGCACGATCTTCGAGGTGGGCGGGCCAGACCTCGACCAGATCGCCGCGCACCCGGAACCCGCCGCGCTGAAAGCTGGCGTCCAGCCGTCGGTATTGCTGCGCCACCAACTGTCCCAGAAATTCGCGCTGATCATAGCTGTCGCCGACGACCATATCCTGCGTCATCGCCGAATAGGTCTCGACCGAGCCGATGCCGTAGATGCAGCTGACAGAGGCCACGATGATCACGTCATCGCGTTCCAGCAGCGCCCGGGTGGCGCTGTGGCGCATCCGGTCAATGGCCTCGTTGATCTGCGATTCCTTCTCGATATAGGTATCGCTGCGGGCCACGTAAGCCTCGGGCTGGTAGTAATCGTAGTAGCTGACGAAATACTCGACCGCGTTGTCAGGAAAGAAACCCTTGAATTCGCCGTATAATTGCGCCGCCAGCGTCTTGTTGGGCGCAAGGATGATCGCCGGGCGCTGCGTCGCCTCGATCACCTTGGCCATGGTATAGGTCTTGCCCGTGCCCGTGGCGCCCAGCAGCACCTGATCGCGCTCGCCCTCATTCACGCCAGCCGTCAGTTCGGCAATCGCGGTCGGCTGATCGCCCGCGGGGCTGAATTCGCTGGCCAGCACAAAGCGCCGCCCGCCCTCGAGTTTGGGGCGACTGACTTCGGGAAAGCGCGCGACGGGCGCGTTGGAGTTGTTGTGGGCCATGCGGCTCAAGTTGGGCGCGCGGCGGTGAAAGTCAAGCGGCGCTGCTGACCGATTGCGTCAGCAGCGCGACTTGGTTCATTTCTTCAAACGCCCGGGCTGCAACGCATCCCATCCAGCACCGCCATCCATCTCGTCGGCCAGAATTTCGGCGGTGACGGGACCAAGGGTAAAGCCCTGATGGCCGTGGCCGAAATGCGCCCACAGGTTTTCATGGTCGGGCACACGCCCCACCACCGGCAGCATGTCAGGCATGCAGGGGCGACGGCCGGTCCAGGGTTCGGCCTCGACCGGGGCGCCGATATCGAACAGCTCTTTCGCCGCCTCTTCACCATGCTTCAACTGCGGCGGCGACATGCGCGGATGCGGTGTCAGTTCGGCAGCGGTGGCGATGCGCAGGCCGCGACGCATGGGGGACATCACCACCGAATTGCCAAAATCGGCGATCGGGTGATTGGGCGGGCGTTCCATATGGTAATGCTTGTGATAGCCGCGCTTGTAGACCATCGGCACGTTCAGCGCATAGCGCGCCAGCAGCATCGGTGACCAGGGGCCAAGCGCGATGACGGCATGTTCGCCCTCGCCCTCATCAGCCTGCCAGCCCTTGCCCGCACGGTGCAAATCGCCCGCGTCGCCCACCAGCACGATGCCGCCGCGTTTCTGGAACAGCGCCGCATAGGCCGCCACCAGCGCACCTGGATCAGCGCAATTCCAGCTGTCAGACCAATGCGTTGCGCCCTCAACCTCGATCTTGACCGAAGGTTCCAGCGCAGCCAGTTGCTTGCCGTCCAGCAAGGTCGCCTCGACCCCGAATTCGGTCAGGAATCGTTCGGCCACCTTGCGCGCCTTGTCCATGCGCTTGGGTGTCCGGTGCAGTTCGATATAGCCGTCCTTGCGGATAATATTGCCGATCCCCGCCGCCTCGATCAGCGGACCGTGGCGTTCGGTCGATTGGCGGATCAGCTTGCCCCAGGTTAGCGAGGCGCGCTTATGCGCCGCCGGCAGCGAGTTCTTTGCATAGGTCAGAACCGCATGCGCCTGCGACAGCAGGCCGGGGATGTTCCACTTGACGTCATAGCCACGACCCAGGGCAATCTGCATCAGCGCGCCCGGCGCCAGCGGCATCGCATAGGGTTCTACCGCCTCGGTCTGGATCAGACCGGCATTGCCATAGCTGGTCTCGCGCCCCGGCGCGGTGCGGTCGATGATGGTGACCTGATGCCCACGCGCCTGCAGGGCAAGCCCGGTGCTGACACCAACCATCCCTGCCCCAAGTACCAGAATCTCTGCCATAGCTACCTCCGCCCGAATATTGCGCGACAGATGCAGAATTCGTCGCGAGACAGCAAGAAAAATTAAGATTTCTGCGGTGTTCTTTCCAAAATTCGCAAGATCTCACCGATCACCACAAAAATCACGCAAATTTCTTCGAACTAAGGGCGCGGTTACCCGCCCCAAAACCCAATGGTGGCGGATTTCTGGCAGGCTGGCCCTAGAATTCCACCCCTTTTTGCGCGACGATTCCCTGCGATTTGAACGGGTGCTTGACCTCGGTCATCTCGCTGACCAGATCGGCGGCCTCGATCAGCACCGGCTTGGCGTGGCGACCCGTCAGCACGACATGGGTCATCGGCGGTTTCTCGGTCAGCAGGAAATCGGCGACCTCATCGGGGTCCAGATAATCGTAGCGAATGGCGATGTTGATCTCGTCCAGCAGAACCAGCGCGATGTTGGGGTCGCGGATCAGATCCTTGGCCTTTTCCCAGGCGGCGGTGGCCGCGGCGATATCACGCTGGCGATCCTGCGTGTCCCAGGTAAAGCCCTCGCCCATGGTGTAGAACTGACACTGATCGGCAAAATGGCGGGTCAGTATGCGCTTTTCGCCCGTGTCCCAGTTACCCTTGATGAACTGCACGACGGCGCAGGGCATATCATGGCCGATGGCGCGCATGATCATCCCGAAACCCGAGGACGACTTGCCCTTGCCATTGCCGGTATGGACGATGATCAGGCCCTTTTCGCCGCCCTGCTTGCTGGCCATCATCTTCTTGCGTGCGGTCTGGATGCGCTGCATCTTTTCCGTATGGCGCTGGTCTGCGTCACTGATATCGGTCATTTCGTCCCCTCTGCCTTGCCTGAAAACAGTGGCACAGCGGTTCGCAATACGAAACCCCGTGTCACAGGCCCGTGTCACAGGATCGGCATTTGCGGGAACCATTTGGCAGCACTTATGATTAATAGGCGGGAAACCGAGGCCGAAGGCCCGGAACGACGGGGAAACAATGGATCAAATCTCTCAACTGGACGCCAATATCGGCGGCCTTTTCGGCAAGCTGCAGGGCTGGATCAACGGGTTCATCACGCTGATCCCCAACCTGATCGCCGCGTCGATCGTGCTGCTGATCGGCTGGGGCATTTCCTGGTTGGTGATGTGGTCGATCCGCAAGACCCTGCGCAAGCGCGGCAGACCGGCGCTTGCCAATGTCGGCGGCTCGCTGATCGGTTGGGGGATTCTTATCCTGACGTTTCTGCTGGCCATGACCATCGTGCTGCCTTCGTTGAAACCCGGCGACATGCTGGCCGGTCTTGGCATCGGGTCGGTCGCCATCGGCTTCGCCTTCAAGGACATTCTGCAGAACATCCTGTCGGGTGTGCTGATCCTGCTGCATCGTCCCTTCAAGGTCGGCGACCAGATCGAGGCCGCAGGTTATGAAGGCACGGTCGAAGATATCCAGACCCGCGCCACCACGATCCGCACCTATGACAATTGCCGCGTGGTGATACCGAACAGCGACGTCTATACCGCAGCACTGGTGGTCAATACCGCCTATGACAAGCGTCGCTCGCAATATGATGTCGGGATTGGCTATGCCGATGACTGGGATGAGGCCCGCGATGCGATCCTGACATCCATTTCCGGTCTGGAGGGCGTCGAGGCCGACCCCGCCCCCGAAGTTCTGCCCTGGGGCATTGATGCCAGCCAGTTGACCGTGCGCATCCGCTGGTGGACGCAGCCGCAGCGGTCCTCGGTGGTTCACACCCATGCCCGCGTCATCCGCGCCGTGTCAAACGCGCTGGACGAGGCCGCCATCGACATGCCCTACCCGACCAATGTCATGCTGTTTCACGATCAGACCGAGGAAACCGACGGCAAGCGCGGCAACCAGCGCGAAGGCTGGCCCGCAGGCAAAAACCCGCCCCGGTCGCGCCGCGAAGTCGATGACGAGGCCCGCGCTGCACGCGAGAAAAATCGTGAAAAGATGGCCGAGGCCGAGAAAGAGCAAGCAGACCAAAAGCCGGCGCGCGACGAATAGCAGAGGCTAGGCCAGGTCCATCTCAGCCCATCAGCCGCGCGGGCGACAGTTCGGGCCACGTCTCGCCGCCATCCATCTGATCCGCCAGGATATCTGCGGTAACGGCGGCCAGCGTCAGCCCGTGATGACCGTGGCCGAACTGCGCCCAAAGCCCCGGCTGCCCCGGAACAGCGCCGACAACCGGCAGCATATCGGGCATGCAGGGGCGACGCCCGGTCCAGATCGGACCGGCAGCGGCGCTCATGGGCCCCAGCAGTTCGCTCGCGGCTCTCATGCCGACGCGCAGTTGCACCGGATCCGCCGCGGGTCGGGCCGACAGGTCTGCGCCGCTGCACAGCCGCAAACCGTCGCGCGTGGGCGACAGCACGATGCCGTTTTCCAGATCGGCCAACGGACGATGCGGCATCCGTTCCGGGCGCAAATGACGGTGATAACCACGCTTGAGCAGCAGCGGCACCCGCAACCCATAGCGCGCCACCATCGGCGCCGACCACGGCCCCATCGCCACCACCGCATGTTCGGCCTGCACTGGCGTCGGTCCTTCCAGACGCCAGGCGGCGCCTACGCGGTGCAGTGCCATCGCGTCACCCTGCAAGATCCGCCCCCCGCGCGACGTGAGCGCTCCGGCATAGCGCGCGGTCAGTTGGGCCGGGTCGGTCACGGTCCAACTGTCGGTCCAATGCACAGCGCCCGGCAGATCGGCGGTGACCGAGGGCTCAAGCGCGCGCAGTTCGGCGCCGTCCAGCACCCGCGCGCCCACGCCGTAGCGGTCACGGAAACGCGCGGCCATCACCTGCCCGCCGTCAAACCCCTGCGCGCTGCGGAACAGTTCCAGATACCCATCGCGGCGGATCAGATCATCCGCGCCCGCCGCACGGATCAGCGGCGCATGTGCCTTGCAAGCATCCGGGATCAGCCGTCGATAGACGGCGATGGCACGGGCATGGGCCGCCGGGCGCGAATGGCGGGCATAGCCGATCAGCGGCCCCGCCTGCGCCATCAGACCGCGCAGCGACCAGCGCACATCATTGCCGCGCCCGGTGGCGATTGCCCACAGCGCGCGCGGTGCCAGCGGCATCGGATAGGGCTCGACCGCTTCGGACTGGATGATGCAGGCATTGCCAAAGCTGGTTTCCTGCCCCGGCGCCTTGCGGTCGATCAGGGTGACAGCATGGCCGCGCACCTGCAGCGCCAATGCCGTACAGACCCCGACGATGCCCGCGCCAAGGACAAGGGTTTCAGCCATTCCCCTCGCCGCGCAGTTCGGGGTGGACATAATCCGACAGGCTTTCGCGCAGGGTCAGCTTGCTGATCTTGCCGGTGGCCGTCAGCGGCATGGCCTCGACAAAGACCAGATCATCGGGCAATTGCCAGCTGGCCATGCTTTCACCGATCAGGTCGCGCAGTTCCTCCAGCGTGGGCAGATCGTCGGAATCCCTGGCCACCACCACCAGCAGCGGCCGTTCATCCCATTTGGGATGGGACACGGCGATCACCGCAGCGCTGGCCACCTTGGTATGAGCCGCCGCGATGTTTTCCAGATCGATCGAACTGATCCATTCGCCGCCCGATTTGATCAGATCCTTGGCGCGGTCATGCAGTTGCAGATAACCATCGGGCCGGATCGAGGCGACATCGCCGGTCCCGAACCAGCCCTCGGCATCCATCGCCTTTTCGGTCGCGGCCTCATTGTCGAAATAGCCGCTGACAACGTTATTGCCGCGCACATACAACTCGCCCTTGGACTTGCCGTCATGCGGCTGGCGCTTGCCGCTATCATCCACGATCTTGAAATCGACCCCGTAGGCCCGCCGCCCCTGCATGGCCTTGCGGGCCATGCGCTCCTCGAACGGGGCATCCGCGATCTGCCAGGGCAGAAATCCGTGGCTGCCGATCGGGCTCATTTCGGTCATCCCCCAGGCGTGGTTCACCCGGATGCCCATCTTTTCGAACCGTTCGATCATGGCACGCGGTGCGGCGCTGCCACCGACGACGATCTGGCGCAGCGAAGGCGGCTTGCCGCCGCGCTTGTCGATGGCGTCCTGCAAGCCCTGCCAGATGGTCGGCACGCCCCAGGCGCTTGTCACGCCTTCGCTTTCGATCAGGTCATAGAGGCTGTCGCCATCCAGCGCGCTGCCGGGAAAGACCAGATCGGCCCCGATCATCGGCGCCAGGTAGGGCAGCCCCCAGGCATTGACGTGAAACAGCGGCACAACCGGCAGGATCCGCGCATCCTCGCCCATATCGACGACAAACCCGCTGACGCCCGCCTGCAGCGAATGCAGCACATTGGAACGGTGGGTATAAAGCGCGCCCTTTGGCTCGCCCGTGGTGCCCGAGGTGTAGCACAGCGACGCCGCCGTATCCTCGGGGAATTCGGGCCATTGCCGGTCGTCGTCCTGACCTTCCAGCAATTCCTCATAGCACAGCGCATCAAGGCTGTTTTCGGGCATATGCGCGCGATCAGTCATGATCACGTAGCGCAAATCAGAGGGCAGATGATCTTTCAGCTTTTCCAGCGCCGGCACAAAGGTCAGATCAGCAAAGATCAGACGGTCCTGCGCGTGGCCGGCGATATAGATCAACTGTTCCGCCGACAGGCGCGGGTTGATCGTGTGGCAGACCGCACCGATCCCCGAAATCCCGTAATAGAGTTCCAGATGACGAAAGCCGTTCCAGGCAAGGGTCGCCACCCGATCGCCCATCCGGATGCCCAGCTTTTCCAGCGCAAAGGACAGTTGAACCGCGCGCTTGCGAAGGGTGGGATAGTCGGTGCGGTGCAGATCGCCCTCGACCGTGCGCGAGACGACACTGGCCAGAGGATGAACCTCGGCTGCATAGTCCAGAATCTCGCTGACCAGCAGCGGGCGATGCATCATCAGACCCATCATGTCGAATTCCTCCCTCAGTGTAACCGGCACGCGTGGCTGGCCGGCTTGATCCCAATCTGGAATCACCCGTTGATCAAATCAAGCAAACCTTGCGGGCGCGGACCGGTGCGCGCCGGTCAGGCAGATGCCGGGCGCGGCACCAGGGGTGGCGCGACATCTGCCGGGATCGGGTTCTGATAGGGCGTTTTCCGCAGCCGCTCGGCATGTTCTGCCTGCGCACGTTCCAGCAATGCGGGGTCCGCGATCATCATCTGCGCGCAGCGTGCCATCGCCTTCGCGGCGTGGGTCATGCCCTTATGCGCGGCCGGCGCCTTGCCCTGCGCGGTGATCTGCCAGCTATGTCCGGGCGAGCCGATGGCGTGGGTCGCGACCAGCACCTCTGACAAGGGCACCGTCCAGGACACGTCGGCCACGTCTGTCGATCCGACCAGCACCTCGCCGCGTGGCCGCAGCGGCACGACGTAATCGCAAAGCGGCTCGTCCTCGCGCGGCTCCATCGCGACAGTGCTGTACGGGGTGGCGATATCGGCGGGCGACAGGGTTGCCTGAATGGCGCGGGCATAGTCGCGATCGGCATCGTCAAACGGGACGCCGCCCAACTCATCCAGCGCCTGCTGCATGGCCTGGTCGATCGTCAGGTTTTCCAATGTGTTGGAAACGGCAGAGAAGATCTGAAACTCGACCTGCGTGCCGGTCATCAGCGCCGAACCGCGCGCCACATCCTTGACCCGTTCCACCAGCGACAGCATTTCGGCCAGATGCAATGCGCGGATCGAATAGCGCACCTTTGCGCGGGCCTGCACCACGTTGGGGGCCGATCCGCCGGCATCCAGATAGGCGTAGTGAATGCGCGCGTCCTGCACCATGTGCTCGCGCAGATAGTTCACGCCGACAGACATCAGTTCTACCGCGTCCAGCGCCGAACGCCCCAGATGCGGGCTCATGGCGGCATGGCTCGACAGCCCGGTAAAGGTAAAATCGATCCGGGTATTGGCCAGACTCAGCGGATCATCGACCCGCGTCAGATCATAGGGGTGCCACGTCACCGCCGCATCGACATCGGCAAAAGCACCGTCGCGCACCATAAAGGTCTTGGCCGCGCCGCCTTCTTCCGCCGGGCAGCCATAATAACGCACGCGCCCCGGAGTGCCGGTCGCGGCCAGCCAGTCCTTGAGCGCACAGGCCGCCAGCAGCGCGGCCGAGCCCAGCAGATTATGCCCGCAGCCGTGCCCGCTGCCGCCCGGCGCGACCTCTCGCGGCTCTGCGATGCCGGCAACCTGCGACAATCCCGGCAAGGCGTCATACTCACCCAGCACGGCGATGATCGGACCGCCCTCGCCCGCCTCGCCCATCACGGCGGTCGGAATGCCGGTGACGTTTTCCGTCACGCGAAATCCCTTGGCGCGCAGCATCTCGGTATGCGCGGCGCAGGATTCGTATTCGCCGTATAGCAGCTCAGGCGTTGCCCAGACCTGATCAGCCAGCCCGGTCAGATCATCGCGATGGGCATCGACATGATCCCAGATCGGTTGCGTATTTTGCATAAGGCCCCCTTACAGCATTCCCGGCACAACCAGATCAGGCGGCCGGTGGCCATCTGCAAAGGTCTTGATATTGATGATGACCTTCTCGCCCATTTCGGCCCGGCCTTCGACCGTCGCGCTGCCCATATGCGGCAGCAGCACCACATTGGTCAGTTCGCGCAGGCGCGGGTTGATCTCGTGGCCATGTTCGAACACGTCCAGACCGGCACCGGCGATCTCATCGGCGCGCAGCATCCGCGTCAGGGCATTCTCGTCGATCACCTCACCGCGCGAGGTGTTGATCACCACCGCCGAGGGCTTGAGCAGTTTCAGCCGCCGCGCATTCAGCAGATGAAAGGTCGCGGGCGTATGGGGTGCGTTGACGCTGATGATATCCATGCGCGCCAGCATCTGATCCAGACTTTCCCAATAGGTCGCCTGCAGGTCTTCCTCGACCTCGGGGCGCAGCCGCTTGCGGTTGTGATAATGGACCTGCATCCCGAACACATTCGCGCGACGTGCCACGGCCTGACCGATCCGTCCCATGCCCAGAATGCCCAGACGACGGCCACCGACACGCCCGCCCAGATGCGAGGTCGGCGCCCAACCGCCCCAACGGCCAGCCTGCATTTCGGCCAGACCTTCGGGGATCCTGCGGGTCACGGCCAAGATCAGCGCCAGGGTCATGTCGGCGGTATCCTCGGTCACGACACCGGGCGTGTTGCTGACCAATACGCCGCGCTGACGGGCGGAGAGCACGTCGATATGGTCAACACCTGCACCGTAATTCGAGATCAGCTTGAGCCGTTCACCGGCCTGGGCCAGCATGTTCGCGTCGATCTGGTCGGTAACGGTGGGCACCAGCACATCGGACACGCGCATTGCCGTCGCCAGCTCGTCGCGCGTCATTTTCTGGTCCGTTTCATTCAACGAGACGTCGAACAGCTCTTTCATCCGGGTTTCAACCGCTTCGGGCAGCCGTCGTGTGACTGTGACCCGCAGACGATCGCGCGAAGATGGTGACATCTTGACCTCACTTTACCGACGTCGTGATGCTGCGCACTATTATTGCGCAGCCGCTTTTGGCAAACTGCCCGCGTTGAGGGGCCGGCACAAGACCCCTGTGGCCGAGTTATCGTGGCGCAAACGCCATCGGTGATCCGGGGATGAGGCATAACAGGCGATGGACCGCGCGTCAGGGGCTGAACGCGGAACCGTCGGCATAGGCAGGAATGGGCGGAAGATGAAGACTTCGGCAGGTCTGACGGACAAGACGGCGCGGGCGGGGCGATGGGCAACCCTGGTCGCGGCGGCAGGATTTGCGGCGTGGGGCGCGTTTGCACCCGCCAAGGCAGCAGCACAGGCAAATGACGCGGATATCGTGATCCCGCCGGGTGTGACGGTGGTTTCGACGGGCGGGCCCGACAACGGCACCCGCGGCTTGCCCGTTCCCGCAGGCGGCGGCGTGGTGGTGCTAAGTCAGGCCCCCAGTGCCGATGCTTCGATCAGCCGCAATCCCGAAGGCCGCGATCCGAATCGCGGACCGGTCACGAATTTGCCGCTGCCCCGCTATGTCAGCCTGAAAGGCAACGAGGGCAACGCAAGGCGCGGCCCCAGCCTGTCCCACCGCATTGACTGGGTGTTCCGCCATGCCGGGATGCCCCTGCGCGTGGTGGCAGAGTTTGGCCATTGGCGCCGGGTCGAGGACAAGGACGGTGCCGGTGGCTGGGTGCATTATGCCCTGCTGTCAGGCGTGCGCACCGCCATTGTGCAAGAGGATATGGCCGAACTGCGCGCCAAGCCCACACCCGATTCGGACGTGGTTGCCCGCGCCGAGGCCGGCGCCATCGTCCGCCTGGGCGAGTGCATCGTCGACTGGTGCCGTGTTTCGGGCGGAGGGGAACGTGGCTGGGTCCCCAAGCCGGTGATCTGGGGCGTCGATGCGGGCGAGATCAGGGAATAGGATCAACCCGACCTCTGCATTGCGACCGCTGATGGGGCGGGCGACGGCGGCGTCATCGCCAGCGCCTCATCCTCAGGCAGCTTGATATCGCGGGCCAGACCCAGCCTTTCCAGCAGGCGCACAAAGACAAAGCCCGGATCGAACTGACCCGGCCCCAGCCCAAGGCGCGCGGAATCGGGAAAGGCGTGGTGGTTGGCGTGCCAGTTCTCGCCAAAGGTAATCAGCCCCAGCCCCTTCAGGTTATAACCCTGGACCGACATCTGCGGCGCAGGCCAGATCTGTTCGCCCCGGCGATGCGCGTAATGCCCCACCGCCCAATGCCCGACCAGCGACACAAACACACGCAAGCAGACGCCCCACAGAACAAAAGCCCATCCCCCCAGCAGATAGAGGGGAACGGCAACGATCAGTTGCTGCGCCATCCAGCTGCGCTCGACGATCCTGTAAAAGCCGCTGTTTTCCAGCTCTGGCCCGTAATTCAACCGTGGCGGATGGGTCAGCCGAAACTCGCAGCACAATTGCCACCAGGCATCGCGCCAGAAGCCCGCATCATGCGAAGGATGGGGCGGGCAAACCGCCTGCCGCTGATGCCAGTCGCGCATGTCATGGGCGCGCACCATGCCGAAAGGGCCGGCCATCCCGACCAGAACGCCCAGCCAGACCAGCAGATATTCCACCGGGCGGGGGGCGCGAAAACTGCGGTGGATCAGCAACCGATGCATCCCGACCGAGTGGCCCGCGCAAATCGTGCCCCCCGTCAGCAGCACAAAGACCGCCAGCGCGGACCATTGAGGAAAGAACAGAATGGCCGCCAGCCCGCCCAACCCATGCGCGGCAAGCCACGCCGCCTTGGCTGGCGCCAATACGATCCGCCCGTCGGTTGCCGATGTGTCCGGCAGCGGCACCACCCGGCCTGTCGCCCGCAGCACCGGGCGGTGATCCTGGCTGAAGCTGTCTGTCGGTCGACCGGCGGATGTCATCGCTTTCTCCCGCGTGCACCGGGGCGCTAGGCCAGGCCGCGCCCTTTCAACAATGGCCCGACGCCGGGCATCCGTTCGCGAAAGGCCAGCCACAACTCATCGGCCTGCGCCGAACCGCCGCGCGACAGGATCTCATCTTCCAGCCGCTGCGCCGTGGCGCGATCAAAGACGTCGCCGGTTTCACGGAATGCCTCGAACGCATCGGCATCCATCACCTCGGACCACAGATAGCTGTAATAGCCGCTGGCGTAGTGGCTGCCGGAAAAGACATGGCCGAAATGCGGCGTGTCATGGCGCAGCGGAATCGCTGTCGGGGCGTCCAGCCGGGCCAGCAGATCAGCCTTGCGCGCCGCCGGGTCGGCCGGTGCCTCGCCGCGATGCAGCGCCAGATCGACCAGTGCCGATTCCAGATATTCGACGGTCGAGAACCCCGCATCCGCCTTGTCCGAGGCCAGCAGCCTGTCCAGCAGCGCCTGTGGCAAAGGCTCGCCGGTTTCGAAATGCCGCGCATGCTCTTTCAGTACCTGTGGCTGCTCGAGCCAATGCTCGTAAAGCTGGCTGGGCAATTCCACGAAATCCAGCGCGACCGAGGTTCCCGCGATCGAAGGCCATTCGACATCGGACAGGATGTGATGCAACGCATGGCCGAATTCATGAAACAGCGTGCCTGCATCATCCCATGACAAAAAGGCCGGCGCGCCCGGCGTGTCGGGTGGGGTGAAATTGCACACATTGACCACGATCGGGCGCTGCCCCGCACCGATCTTGTGCTGGGGTTGAAGGTTCGAGCACCAGGCCCCCGACCGCTTGCCCGGACGCGCGAAATAATCGCCCAGAAAGATCGCCATCAGCTTGCCGTCGCGGGTGATCTGCCAGGCCCGCGCCTCGGGCGCCCATAGCGGCGCCTCGAAAGGCTCGACGTCCAGTCCAAACAGGCGCTTGGCGCTGTCAAACACCGCGCCAATCATGGCATCCAGCGTCAGGTAGGGTTTCAGGTCGTCGGGGTCGAACTCATGCTGCTCGCGCTTGCGCCGGGCGGCGTAATAGCGCCAGTCCCATGCCTCCAGCGCACCATTGCCGCCGTCCTCGCGCAGCATCCGGGTCAGCGCGGTCTCGTCCTGACGTGCGCGTGCCAGCGCCGGCTGCCAGACCTGCATCAACAGATCCTCGACACGGCTGGCATCGCGCGCCATTTCCGGTTCCAGCCGGAAAGAGGCAAAATCATCATAATCCAGCAGCCGCGCCTTTTCGTGACGCAATGCCAGGATCTCGGTGACGATGGGCCGGTTGTCTGTCTCGGCACCGCCCGCGCCCTCACCCGATCCGCGCGCGGCCCAGGCCTTTTGCGCCACCTCGCGCAGGGCGCGGTCGTCTGCCAGTTCAAGAAACGGCACGATCAGCGAACGGCTCAACGTGATCACATGCCCGGTCGTGTCGCGTTCGCGCGACGCAGCCTGCATCGCGCCGCGCAGCCAATCGGGCAGACCTGCCAGTCGGTCGTCGGGAATGGCCATCACAAAGTCGCGCTCATCGGCCAGTACATTCTGCGAAAACTGGGTGGTCAACGAGGCCAGCCGCTCGTTGATCTGGGCCAGTCGCGCACGATCATCAGGGGCAAGCCCGGCACCGGCTCTGCGACGGGCGCGCAGTTGCAATTCGGTGATGCGTTGGTCCTGTGCGGGCAGATCTGCGTTGTCGCTGGCCACGGTCTGCACCCGCTGGAACAGGCGCGGGTCCATCATCACCTTGTTGCCATAGGCGGCCAGTCGCGGGGCCAGATCGCGTTCCAGCGCCTGCCGTTGCGGGTTCGACGCCACCGAGGCCAGCGTGTAGAAAACCGAAATCGCGCGTTCCAGCGGCTCTTCGGCGGTTTCCAGCGCCGCGACCGTATTGGCGAAATCCGCAGGCGCGGGATTGGCGGCGATCGCCTCGATGGCAGCCTCGGCACGGATCAGTTCAGCGTCGATCACCGGGGCGAAATCCGCATCCTCGATCAGGTCGAAACGCGGCAGCCCATGCGGGCCGGTCCAGTTGGTCAGTTCGGGGTTCATCGCGGGCCTCTTGTTGATCGCCGCCACGCTATGTCAGCGCGGGACGATATGCCAGAGCAGGCGCGCGTTACGCGGCTGACAGGCCGAATCGCGCGCGAAAGGCCCGTTCGCCCTCTGGCGAAAATCGGATCACACGGCTGTCCTTTTGACGCCGTGCCCAGCCCAGTTCTTCGATCCGGCTCAATAGCGCGCGACCGATGCTGCCGGCCAGATGGGCGCGACGTTCGCTCCAATCCAGACATTCACGGCACAGCGGCGCGCGGGTTTGCGACAGGCTGACCAGGTCGATACCGAACTCGCGCAGAAGGGTTTCGCCATCAGGGGTCAACACAGGCTGATCGCCGTTGCGTCGCAGCAGGTCACCGGCAAGCAGCGCATCAAACAGCTGCGTACCCAGATCACCGGCCAGATGGTTATAGCAGACCCGCGCCTTGCGCAGCGCCGCGTCGCGTGGCCCGGTGCGCGCGCGCAGATGGCCGGCCCCGGCGGCCAGACCCATCAGCACCTCCAGCACATTGGCAACCTCAGGCCCGGCCAACGCGGCATAGCGGTGCCGCCCCTGCTTTTTGATCACCAGCAAGCCGCCCTGCTCCAGCTTGGCCAGATGCGTGCTGGCGGTAGCCGGGGTCACACCCGCCTCGCCCGCCAGTTCCGTGGCCGTCAGGGCCTTGCCGCTCATCAGGGCGGTCAGCATGTTGGCACGGGCGGGATCACCGATCAGGGCGGCGATGCGGGCGATGTCAGGTCCGTCTTTCATGGTTCGATGCTAACCAAACAATTCGCCGCAGCGCAAGGATCAATAGCCGCGACCGCCACAGACCGGACAATCGCGCTGCACGCTGGTCGTAATCGTCCGGGTTTCGCCGTAAAGCCCGTCAAAAATCAGCATCCGGCCGCGCAAACCCTGCCCCGCGCCCGTCAGATGCTTGATCGCCTCCAGCGCCATCAGGCTGCCGATCACACCGGGCAATGCACCGACGACGCCGGCCTCGGCACAGGCTGGTGCAAGCCCGTCAGCGGGCGCCTGCGGAAAAACACAGGCCATGCAGGGGCCGCTATAGGCCGGATCATACAGCGTGACCTGACCCTCCCATTGCGCGATGGACCCGGCGATCAGCGGCACCTTGGCCTCAACGCAGGCCGCATTGATCGCGGCGCGGGCTTTGAAACTGTCGGTGCCGTCCAGCACCAGATCATGGCTGGCAATCAGATCCGCATCGGCCTGCGTGATCCAGCGATTGAGGGGCGTGACCGTAACATAGTGGTTCAGGTCGCGCATGGCGACGGCGGCCGCCTCGGCCTTTTGACGCCCGGTTTGATTGGTGCGAAAGATCACCTGTCGCTGCAGGTTTGACAAGCTGACCCGGTCGTCATCGGCGATGGTGATCCGGCCCACCCCGGCCGCCGCCAGATACAGCGCAGCGGGCGCGCCCAGCCCACCGGCACCAATCAGCAGCACATTGGCACGACGCAGTCGCATCTGCCCGGCCCCGCCAATCTCGCGCAGGACGATATGGCGGGCATAGCGGTCAAGTTCGTCGCCAGACATCGGCGCATCCGCCGGATCCGGCGTGACAGGATCCGGTTCCGGCTGCACCATGGCCCGGACCGGCGCGGGCTGATCGGCAGTGGCTGCTCGATCGCCGGTTGCGCGCGTTCTGAGGCGCCGCACCCAGATGCGATAGCCCCAGCTCAGCGCCAGCAGCGCGCCCGCGACCAGCCAGCCAGCAAAGCTGCCGCCCACGATCCTTGCAGCCGGACTGTCCGGCGCGACCAGATGAATGGCGAGAAACCCCAGCCAGATGGCAAGTGCGGCCAGAAACAGCGGGCGCGCCGGCACCTTGACCACGAAAGCCGCAAAGGCAAAACCGATCATCAGCCACCAGATCAGCATCAGCCTGTACCCGTCGACCCAAAGCCGCCCGTCCCGCGCGCAGTCTGATCCAGCGTATCGACCAGCCGCAACCGGGCCTGCGGCGCGGCGGCAACGATCATCTGCGCAATACGTTCGCCATGCGCGATGCGAAACGGGGCCTCACCCAGGTTGATCAGAATCACCCCAAGCGGACCGCGATAGTCACTGTCGATCGTGCCGGGGCTGTTGAGCACCGTCACCCCATGTTTCAGCGCCAGACCGGAGCGCGGCCTGACCTGCACCTCCCAGCCTGCCGGGATCGCCAGCGTCAGCCCCGTGGGGATCAGCGCCCGCGCACCGGGTGCCAGATCAACCGAGCCGCCCGCCAGATCGGCGCGCAGATCGGCGCCGGCAGCACCGCTGCTGGCATATTCGGGCAAGGGCAGCGCCGGATCGGCATCCGCGGTCCGGGCAATCGCAATAACGGGCGGTTCGGTCTTTGACATGGGCAAGGTCATCCCATGAAAAAGGCCGCGCGGCAATAACCGGCGCGGCCCTCGATTTGCAGCGGTGATGGATCAGCGCGGTGCGATCATCATCACCATCTGACGGCCTTCCAGCTTGGGCATGGCCTCGACCTTGCCGGTTTCACCGACATCGTCGCGAACCCGGTTCAGCAAATCCAGACCCAGATCCTGGTGGGCCATCTCGCGGCCGCGAAAGCGCAGGGTCACCTTGACCTTGTCGCCGCCCTCCAGGAATTTCATCACATTGCGCATCTTGACGTCATAGTCATGCGTATCCGTACCGGGACGAAACTTGACCTCTTTGATGTCGATGATCTTCTGCTTCTTGCGGGCCTCGGCCTCGCGTTTCTGCTGTTCGTATTTGAACTTGCCGAGGTCCATCACCTTGCACACAGGCGGTGTGGCATTGGGCGAAATCTCGACCAGGTCAAGCCCGGCCTCTTCCGCCAGTTGAAGCCCGACGGCGGGCGTCACAACGCCTACATTCTCTCCGTCAGCGCCAATAAGGCGAATTTCTGCGACACGGATGCGTTCATTGACGCGGGGACCAGTGTCACGGGTGGGCGGCGCGTTATGCGGTCTGCGGGCTATGGCGTAAATCCTTTGATTGTGGTGCTTGAGTTAACAGAAAATAGGCGGGACGGCGGTGTGATTCAACCGGATTTGATTGCCTATGGCGCGCAATTCGATACTTTCGGGCAACAAAGCGCGCCTTTTATGGCAGCAGGCGGTGTGTCATAGAATAATCCAAGCCCCAGCAGACCAGAGAGCCCAGCATGCGCCTTGCCCTTATCGTTATCGTGATTCTCGCCGCAGTTTATGCAGGCAGCGTCTGGCTGGGCCGCGATGTGCCGCCGGATCCGGCAGCAGAAGAAACCCCGGCAGCCGTCGACCGCTCTGCCGAAATCGCCGAGGAAACGGCTGAAGAAACCGAAGCGATTGCCGCTGATGCAGAGGCCGCGCCAAGCGATACCGCCGTTGAAGAGGCCGAAGCCGCCGCCGATGCGGCCGCAGACGCAGCCGCCACCGCCACCGATGCCGCCGTCGAGGCGACGCGCGCCGCAGACGAGGCCGGGGTCGCACCGGCAAACGAGGCCGCCACCGAGGCCGAAGTCGCCGCCGAGGCCGCCCTTGAGGCCGCGGGCCGCGCCGCCGACGCGGCGGCTGAGGCGACAGATGCAACCGGCGAGGCCCAGGCAGATGCCGCCGCTGAGACAGCCGCAGATGCCGCGCGCGATGCGGCCGGCGCAACCGAACAGGCCGCCGATGCGACCGCCGTTGTCAGCGAGATAGAGACGCTGCTGACGCCCGAAGGGTTCGAGGCTGACAGGGTCAACCAGTTGATCGACGACTCAGCCATGAGCGATGCACAGAAAGCAACGCTCAAAAGGCTGGTCGAAAGCGCCAGTTCCAACCCTGAATTGCTGCGCTCGGCACTGGCGCAGGTCAAGGCTGTCATGCAGTGACCCAGGCGGCGTCGCTAAAGAGCTTTCTGTTCTCGCGGCCTGCAGCATTGCTGCGAGGGCCCGTCGCGATGGTGCTCTGCGAAGACGAAATCGAGGTTCCGGCCACCCTGCGCAGCCATCTGTCACGCGGCTTTCGGCACATCCTGGCGCTGTCGCCGGAACCGCTGGATCTGCCCGATAACATCACCGCCACGGGCCGTGTGACCAACCTGATCCACGACACCCGACGCCCCGACGCGCATGTGCCCGCCGTCAATGCCCTGATCAACGCCGTGCCCGAGGGCACCTGGCTGCATTACGGCTTTAACGCCGAATTCCTGTTCTATCCTTTCTGCGAAACGCGCAGCGTAGGCGAAATGCTGACCTTTCACGCCGAGGAACGGCGCGATGCGATGCTGGCCTATGTGATCGATCTCTATGCGCCGGATCTGTCGACCCATCCCGATGCGGTCAGTCTGGACAACGCGATGTTCGATCGCACCGGCTATTATGCGCTTGGCCGCAAGACCGCCGATGGCTCGGGCTATGAGGAACGTCAGCTCGATTTTCACGGGGGCCTGCGCTGGCGCATGGAAGAGCACGTCCCCGCGGATCGCCGCCGGATCGACCGGATCGCGCTGTTTCGGGCGCGCAAGGGGCTGCGCCTGACCGCCGATCACCGTTTTAACGACCCGGAATACAACACCTATGCCTGCCCGTGGCACCATAACCTGACCTGCGTGATGGCCTCGTTTCGGGCGGCCAAGGCGCTGGCGCGCAATCCCATGTCACGCGACCAGATCAGTGGCTTCACCTGGCGCAACTCGACCCGGTTCGACTGGAACGGGCAGCAATTGCTGGATCTGGGCCTGATGGAGCCGGGTCAGTGGTTCTGAGGCCGGATGGCAGCGCACTTGCACGGGCTTGACCACGGGTGCTAGACGGAACGACAAGTTCTGCGTTTCCCACGATCCCAGGAAAGACAACCATATGGCCATGAACCAGACCAGCTTTGACCATGATGACCTGCTGGCCTGCGCCCGCGGCGAGCTGTTCGGCCCGGGCAATGCGCAACTGCCCGAACCGCCGATGCTGATGATGGATCGCATCACCGAAGTGTCCGAAGATGGCGGCGCGCATGGCAAGGGCCACGTGGTCGCGGAATTCGACATCAAACCCGAGCTGTGGTTTTTCGAGTGTCATTTCCCCGGCAACCCGATCATGCCCGGCTGTCTGGGACTGGACGGGTTGTGGCAGTTGACCGGCTTCAATCTGGGCTGGCGCGGCTGGCAGGGGCGCGGCTATGCCCTGGGCGTCGGAGAGGTCAAGCTGACCGGCATGGTCCGCCCCGACCGCAAGATGCTGCGCTATACCGTTGATTTCACCAAGGCCGTGCAAACGCGCCGCCTGACCATGGGTGTCGCCGATGGCCGGGTCGAGGCCGATGGCGAAACCATTTATCTGGTCAAGGACATGAAGGTCGCGCTTTCCGAAAGCTGATCTGAACCGAATGAAAGGGGTGCCTATGCGCCGCGTCGTCATTACCGGGCTGGGAATCGTCTCGCCCATCGGCAACACTGCCGAAGAAGTCACCGCAAGTTTGAAGGCCGGCAAATCCGGCATCGTCGCCGCGCCGGAATATGCCGAGCACGGCTTTCGCAGCCAGGTCCACGGCATGCCGCAGATCGACCTGACCGAGCATATCGACAAACGCAACCTGCGCTTTATGGGCCCCGGCGCCGCCTATAACTTCATCGCCATGGAACAGGCGATCAAGGATAGCGGGCTTGAGGAAAGCGATGTCTCGAACCCGCGCTCGGGGCTGATCATGGGATCGGGCGGGCCGTCCACGTCGAATTTCTTCGAGGCGCATCAGATCGTCATCGAAAAGGGCGCACCCAAGCGCATGGGGCCGTTCATGGTGACGCGCTGCATGTCCTCGACGAACTCGGCCTGTCTGGCGACGCCTTTCAAGATCAAGGGCGTGAACTATTCGATCACCTCGGCCTGTTCGACCAGCGCGCATTGCATCGGCAATGGCGTCGAACAGATCCAGATGGGCAAGCAGGATATCGTCTTTGCCGGCGGCGGCGAGGAACTGGACTGGACCCTGTCCTGCCTGTTCGACGCCATGGGTGCGATGTCGTCCAAGTATAACGACACGCCCGAAACCGCATCCCGCCCCTATGACGCCAGCCGCGACGGTTTCGTCATCGCAGGCGGCGGCGGTGTCGTCGTGCTGGAGGAACTGGAGCACGCGCTGGCGCGCGGCGCCAGGATCTATGCCGAAGTCACCGGCTACGGCGCCACCAGCGACGGCTATGACATGGTGGCCCCCTCGGGCGAAGGCGGCGAACGGTCGATGCGGGTGGCCATGGCCACCGTGCCGGACGATCGCAAGATCAGTTATATCAATGCCCACGGCACCTCGACCCCGGTGGGTGATATCGGCGAGGTCAAGGCCGTGCGCCGCATCTTTGGCGAGGGCAGCACACCTGTGATCGGCTCGACCAAGTCGATGACCGGCCATTCGCTTGGCGCGACCGGCGTTCACGAGGCCATCTATTCACTGTTGATGATGCAGGGCGATTTCATTGCCCCTTCGATCAATGTCGGCACGCTGGACCCGGAACTGAAGCCCGAGGAAATCGTGACCACCCGTGTTGATGATGCCGGGCTGGATACGATCATGTCGAACAGTTTTGGCTTCGGTGGCACCAACGCCACGCTGATCATGTCGAAATACCGGGATTGAATACATGGGCGAATTGCTGAACGGAAAACGCGGCCTTGTGATGGGGGTCGCGAATGACCGTTCCATCGCCTGGGGCATCGCAAGAGCTCTGGCCGATCAGGGCGCGGAACTGGCCTTTGCCTATCAGGGCGAGGCGTTCGGCAAGCGGGTCGAGCCGCTGGCCGCCAGCGTCGGGTCCGATTTTCTGGTCGATGTCGATGTGACCGATGATGCATCGCTGGACGCGGCTTTCGCGGCCATCAATGACCGTTGGGGCAAGCTGGACTTTCTGGTCCATGCCATCGCCTTTTCCAACAAGGACGAATTGACCGGCCGTTTCATCAATACCAGCCGGTCCAATTTCAAACACTCGCTGGAAATCAGCTGCTATTCCCTGATCGAGGTCGCGCGGCGCGCCCACCCGATGATGGCACCGGGATCGTCGATCATCACCCTGACCTATGGCGGGTCGAACCGGGTCACGCCGTTCTACAACGTCATGGGCGTGGCCAAGGCGGCGCTGGAATCGACCGTGCGCTATATGGCCAATGACCTTGGTAAAGACGGCATCCGCGTCAACGCCATCTCGCCCGGCCCGATGAAAACGCTGGCCGGTGCGGCCATCGGCGGCGCGCGCAAGACCTTTCGTCACACGCAGGAAAACGCCCCCCTTGGCAATGCCACGCTAGAGTCCATCGGCGGCACAGCCGTCTGGCTGACCAGCGATTGGGGCGCCAGCACCACGGGCGAGATCGTGATGGTCGATGGCGGCTATCACGTCCTGGGCATGCCGCAATCGGAAAACATATGATCTGGGTTTTTGACGCCTATGGCACGCTGTTCGACGTGGACGGCGCGGCGCGAGAGGCCGCAAGGGACGACCCCGCGCTGAAAGACATCTGGCCCGCCCTGTCCGCCGATTGGCGCAAAAAGCAGCTGGAATATTCGTGGATGCGCTGTGTCACCGGCGATCACACCGATTTCTGGCAGGTCACCTCCGACGCGCTTGATTGGGCCGCCGAACGTCACGGGCTGGCCGACAGCACCCGCCTGCTGGACCTTTATCGCAGCCTGCCCGCCTATCCCGAGGCGCGCGAGGTGCTGGCGGCTTTGCGCGAGCGCGGCCAGACGGCGATCTTTTCCAACGGCTCGCCGCAGATGCTGGCGGACGCGGCCGGCAGCGCCGGCCTTGCCTCGCATCTGGACGCGCTGCTGTCGGTGGAGACCGCAGGCCGCTTCAAACCCAGTGACGAGGCCTACCAGATCGTCACCAAGCATTTCGACTGCGCGCCGGGCGATATCACATTCGTGTCGTCCAACGGGTGGGACATCTATGGCGCCAGCCGCTTCGGCTTTGACACCGCATGGGTCAACCGCGCGGGCCAGCCCACAGAGCGCCTGCCCCACGGCCCGGCCCGGATCCTAAACGACCTGACAGGATTGCTGTAATGCCCCATTTCACCACCGAAGACGGTGCCCGCATCGCCTATTCCGATCACGGAACCGGCCTGCCGGTGCTGTGCCTTGCCGGGCTGACCCGCAATATGGCAGATTTCGACTATCTGGCCCCGCATCTTACCGATGTCCGCCTGATCCGCATGGATTACCGGGGGCGCGGCCAGTCCGATTTCACAGGTGCCGCGACCTATACCGTCCCGCAAGAGGGCAAGGACGCGCTGGCCCTGCTGGACCATCTGGGCATCGACAAGGCCGCCGTTCTGGGCACCTCGCGCGGCGGGTTGATCGGCTTGCTGCTTGCCGCCGTTGCCCATGATCGACTGCTGGGCCTTTGCCTGAACGATGTCGGTCCGGTGATCGAAAAAGACGGGCTGGACCGCATCAAGGATTATGTCGGGCGCAACCCGTCGGCGCGCGATTACGAGGCTCTCGCCGCGCGCATGGCCGAATTGAACCCCGGCTTTGCGAATGTCCCTGAGGGGCGCTGGCTGTCGGATGCGCAGAAATTCTACGCGCTGACCGATGACGGATTGCAAATCCGCTATGACGCGGCCCTGCGCGAAGCCTTTCTGGCAGCCTTCGAGGGCGAAGTGCCGGATCTCTGGCCGCTCTGGCAGGCCACGGCAGGCTTTCCCGTCGCGTTGATCCGTGGCGCGAATTCCGACCTGCTGTCGCATGAGATGTACCAAGAGATGAAAAACCGTCGCCCCGATGGCAACTATACCGAGGTGCCAGACCGCGCCCATGTGCCATGGCTTGACGAACCCGAAAGCCTCGCGGTCATCAAGGCGTGGCTGGGGTCGATGAACGGACCCTGATGTCACGCCTGTGGTTGTCGGCGGCGCGGCTCTAGCGCTCGCGCGCCTTGAACCACTCGCCGCCACGGCAGACCGATACGGGATGATAATCCGGGCTGAGCAACAGCAGATCGGCGCTGCGTCCGGGCGCGATCCGGCCATGGGTGGCACCCAGCCCGATCACATCTGCGGGGATCGAACTGGCCATCGCCAACGCGCGTTCAGCCGGGATGCCTACCTGTTCGATCAGGACACGAACGGCGCCGGGCAAGGTCAGATCGGCACCAGCCAGGGTGCCATCGATCAGCGTCAGCCGACCCTTTTCGCGCCGGATGATACGCCCGTGCAGCGCGATCTGTTGTGCATTGGTGCCGGCCAGCGCCATGCAGTCGGACACCAGAAAGATACCGTGCCTGCGCGCGGCCAGTGCCAGGCGCATGGTTGTCGGGTGCACGTGGATGCCGTCCGCGATCAGCCCCGCCGCGCAGTCAGAGGCCAGAACCGCCCCGGCCAAACCGGGTGCGCGGTTGCCGATCTGGCTCATGGCGTTGAACAGATGTGTGGCGCAGCGCGCGCCTGCATGCATCGCTGCCTGCGCCACTTCCTGACTGCAATCGCTGTGGCCGAGGCTGACGATCACACCGGCCCGCGCCAGCGCCGCGATCTGGTCATGGCGCACCGCCTCGGGGGCAAGGGTCACCATCAGCGCGGGCAAGGCGCGCGCCGCCGCGCAAAGGCGATCCAGATCCTCGTCTTGCATCGGCCGGATCAACGCCTCGTCATGGGCACCCTTGCGGCGCGGATCGAGATGCGGGCCCTCGATATGCAGGCCAAGGAAACCCGGCAATTTCCGCCGTGCAGCCTCGACCCCGGCGGCCAGCACACTGGTCGTGATCTCGGGGCTATCCGTGATCAGCGTGGGCAGGCAGCCGGTGCTGCCAAGGGTCATATGCGTCTCGCAGATCCGCCCGAGCGTTCCCGCAGTGGTGTTCGCGCCCACCCAGATCCCGCCGCCGCCGTTCACCTGAAGGTCGATCAGGCCCGGGACAATGACGCCATCATGCTTGCGTGCGTCGGCCGGCGCGTGGTTTGCCGGGATCAGATCGGCGATTTGCCCGTCCTCGATGACCAGCGCCACGTTCGGCAACAGCCGCGCGCCATCAAACACCGCCCGGCCAACGACTACCCGTTGCATCACACGGTCTCCGTCACCTTGCGCAAATGCGGCGGCGTGTCGGGATCAAAGCCCCGCCGCCGGGCCAGACCCTCGACGCAGTGATAGAAACTGGTGATCACAAGCAACGGATCAATCAACGGATGCAGCGGCGGCGCCGATGGCAGGCGCGTCACGCCGGGCACATCGGCATTGGTGACAAACACATCCGCGCCCTGCTCGGCCAGCCGTTCTGCCGTGGCGGATAGCTGTGGCAGGGCGGCATCCTTGATGCCCAGTGCCAGCACCGGAAAATGCGCCCGCACGATGGCCGCCGGGCCGTGCAGAACCTCTGCGGCGCTATAGCTTTCGGCATGCAAGCCACTGGTTTCCTTTAGCTTCAGCGCGGCCTCATTGGCCATGGCAACCGACGGCCCCCGGCCCAGAACGAATACTGAATTCGCGCGCGCCAACCGCGCCATCAGCGGTTCCCAATCCTGCGACAGCGCGCCCGACAGCGCCTCTGGCACAGCGGCCAGCGCGTCGGACAACGTCTTGTCCTCTTGCCACTCGGCCAGCATGGCCAGCCCGGCCAACGCCGAAGTCACAAAGGTCTTGGTCGCGGCCACGCTTTTCTCTTCGCCGGCATCCAGTGCAAGGCGATGCGTGGCAGCCTGTGCCATCGGACTGTCGGCGAAATTGGTGATCGCCACGGTCTCTGCGCCGCCCGCATCTGCGCCCTTCATCGCATCGACGATGTCAGGACTGCGGCCGGATTGCGAGATTCCGATGCAGACCGCGCGCGCCAGGCGCATGGGTCTGTGATAGATCGACGAGACCGACGGCCCGATCGAGGCAACGGGCAGTCCGGCCTGCAACTCGATCGCATATTTCAGAAATGTCGCCGCATGATCCGAAGAGCCGCGGGCCAGCGTCACGGCGATGTCAATCTCTCGGTTGCGCAGAGCGCGGCCCACCCCGGCCAGGGCGGGGCGCGCCGAGGTCAGAAAGCGCGCGGCGACCTCTGGGATTTCCGCGATCTCGCGGGCCATGTGGCTCTTGCTCATGTCTGTGTCCTTTCCTCAGAATCCGCCCATTTCAGTTCGACGGCAAAGTCATAGGCATCGCCGCGATAGATCGAGCGGGTCAATTCGACGGCCTTGCCCGAGGGCAGATGCGACACCCGCTCGATCCGCAAGACGGCGGCGCCTTCCGGGATCTGCAGCAGCGGCGCATCCGTGCGCGAAACGTTCGCGGCCGATATCCTTTGCACCGCGCTGACAGGCCGGTTGCCGGCTGTGGCCAGCCAGTCATACAGCGACGCCTCGACCGCCATCGGATCAGGCAGCAGCGATTCGGGGATCGAGGCGCGCTCGATCGCCAGCGGCATCCCCTCGACACTGCGCACCCGTTCCAGCCGCGATATCCGATCCTCGGATCGCAGGCCCAGTGCCATGATCTCATCGGGCGACGGAGTGGCAATGCTGCGCGAGATCCAACGGCTTTCAGCCGTCTGGCCGCGCCGCGCCATATCCTCGGTGAACGAGCTTAGCACCGACAGCGCCTGTTCCATCCGACCGATGGGCGCCGAGACAAAGGTTCCCGACCCGCGCCGCTGCACCAGATAGCCCGCACGCACCAGTTCATCTATGGCGCGGCGCACGGTGACACGCGACACCCCCGCCCGCGCCGCCAATTCACGTTCGGGCAGAATCGTGTCGCCTGCCTGCAAACGTCCGCCGGCAATGGCTTCTGCGATATGGCGATAAAGCCGCAGATACAGCGGGCCGACCCCATCCGCCTCCAGATCGCCAAGTTCGTCAAATGTGTCGCTCATCCGCTCGCACCCTCCCGGCGCCAAGATCTCGCCCATGTAACGGCAGTACCAAAGTAATGCCAAATCTTGAAGGCAGCGTCCATCACTTAATTCGTGGGCCATTTTTCGCCTGATTGAGATCACCGCTTTACATTTGGTATTTTTTTGGTATTGCTTGCCGTGGAGAGGAATCAATGGCACATTCGACCGAGAATCAGCACGAATCCGGACCGCGGCTTCATCGCTTGCCGCCCGAGGACATCGCCGCCCTGCTGATCGGCGCGCAGATCTTTTCGGCCTTTTCGCTGCACGAGACGCTGCCGGAATTGGCGGCCGCAGGAGAGGCATCGGCCGCAAGCCTGATCGCCGGTGGCAAGCTGGGTTTTGCCGGCGCGGGTTCCTCGGGCCTGATGGCGCTGGCTGAACGGCTGGAACTGGCGGGCACATTCGGCATTCCACCCGAAACGACGCCCATCTGCTTTGCTGGCGGCCCCGATGCGTTGCTGCGGCTGCAGGGGCAGAGCGAGGATCAGGTTGCGCTGGCCGAAGCCGATCTGGACGCCAGCGGGCTGACCAAGGGCGATACGATTATCGCCGTCTCGGCCTCGGGAACGACCCCTTACACGCTGTCCATCGCACGTCTGGCGCATCAGCGCGGCATCACGGTGATCGGGATCGCCAATGTCGAATATTCTGATCTGCTGAGCATCAGCGACCATGCCATTTATCTGGATACCGGCCCCGAAGTGCTGGCCGGATCGACGCGCATGGCCGCCGGAACCGCGCAAAAGATCGCGCTGAATACAATCGCCGTTCTGATCGGCATCCGGCTTGGCCATGTTCATGACGGCTATATGGTCAACCTGCAGGCCGAAAACGCCAAGCTTGTGCAGCGGGCAGCCGACATCGTCTCAAACGTCGCGCAGGTAAAGCGCGACGAGGCGCTGACCGCACTGGAACTTGCACAGGGCGAGGTCAAGACCGCCATCCTGGTCGCACGCGGGCGTTCCGCCGAGGGCGCGCGCATGGCGATCACACGCAATCACGGGCATCTAGAAGGGTTGCTCGATTAAGAGAGCCGGCAAGCCGGTCCAACAGAGGAGAGACGACGATGATGAAGACGACAACAGCGATTCTGGCGGCATGGGGGGCCTTGTCCGGCGCGGCCATGGCGCAGGACGTAACGCTGTCCATCGAAAGCTGGCGCACTGACGATCTGGCGCTGTGGCAGGACACCCTGATCCCCGCTTTCGAGGCTGCAAACCCCGGCATCAAGGTCCAGTTCGTGCCTTCGGCGCCACCGGAATACAACTCGGTGCTGAACTCGAAACTCGAGGCGGGCAGTGCCGGCGATCTGATCACCTGTCGTCCCTTCGATGCGTCGCTGGCGCTGTTCGATGGCGGCAAGCTGGCCGATCTGACCGACCTGGAGGCGATGGCGAATTTCTCGGACGTGGCCAAATCCGCCTGGCAGACCGATGACGGCGCGGCGACGTTCTGCGTGCCGATGGCCAGCGTGATCCACGGTTTTATCTATAACAAGGCCGCCTTCGACGAACTCGGGCTGGAACCGCCTGCGACCGAAGAGCAGTTCTTTGCCGTTCTGGACGCGATCAAGGAAGACGGCACCTATATCCCGATGGCGATGGGCACGACCGACCAGTGGGAAGCCGCCACCATGGGTTATCAGAACATCGGCCCGACCTATTGGAAGGGCGAGGAAGGCCGGCTGGCGCTGATCGATGGCAGCCAGAAACTGACCGATCCGCAATGGGTCGAACCCTATGCCACGCTGGCCAAATGGGCGCCCTATCTGGGCGATGGCTATGAGGCACAGACCTATGCGGACAGTCAGAACCTGTTCACACTGGGCCGCGCGGCCATCTATCCGGCGGGCAGCTGGGAAATCAGCATTTTCAACGAACAGGCTGATTTTGAAATGGGTGCCTTTCCGCCGCCGGTCAGGGCCGAAGGCGATACCTGCTATATCTCGGATCATACCGATATCGCACTTGGCCTGAACGCCGCCTCGCCCAATGCCGACGCCGCCCGCACCTTCCTGAACTGGGTCGGCTCGGAAGAATTCGCAGGCACCTATGCCAACGCGCTGCCGGGCTTTTTCTCGCTGTCGAATTTCGATGTCGAGATGGAAGATCCGCTTGCCCAGGAATTCGTCAGCTGGCGCGGCGATTGTGAACCCAGCATCCGCTCGACCTATCAGATCCTGTCGCGCGGCACGCCGAACCTGGAAAATGACACCTGGGGCGCCTCGGTCGCCGCGATCAAGGGCAGCGAGACGCCCGAAGAGATCGGCCAGCGTCTGCAGGACGGTCTTGCAAGCTGGTACGAGCCTCAGCAGCAGTAAGTCCTCCCCGAACTACTGTTGCTGACATGTCCCAGGCGGAAGAGCCGCCTGGGACACCCTGAAAAACCCGCAGATGCAGGATCGACGGATCACGCCACTTTCACAGTCGGCAGGCGATCCGTGGCTGCATCGCAACAGGCGAGATTTTGGCCAAGACCATGGACAACCCACCTGACAGCACAGCCCAGCACAAGCCGCGCATCCGATGGCATATCGTGCTTTTCCTGGCACCCGCGGTCCTCATCTACACGGCGGTGATGATCTATCCGCTGTTCAACACCTTGCGGCTGGCCCTTTACGATCAGGTCGATCAGCAGCGGGTTTTCGTCGGGCTGCAGAACTTTCGCGAATTGTTTGGTGATCCGCTGTGGTCCGATCAATTCTGGAACGCGCTTGGCAATAACTTCTGGTTCTTCGCGATCCATATGCTGATCCAGAACCCGCTTGGCATCGCGCTGGCCGCGCTGCTGTCGCACCCTCGGCTGAGATTTGCGGCGCTTTATCGCAGCGCCATTTTCCTGCCGACGATCCTGTCCTTCGTCATCGTCGGCTTTGCCTGGAAACTGATCCTGTCGCCGATCTGGGGAATTGCACCCGGGATGCTCGAGGCCGTTGGCCTGAAATGGCTCTATCAACCCTGGCTGGGCAAAGAGGAATATGCCCTGTCCGCGCTGTCGCTGATCTCGGTCTGGCAATGGGTCGGCATTCCGATGATGCTGATCTACGCTGCGCTGTTGTCGATCCCCGACGAGGTGATCGAGGCAGGCGAGATCGACGGCGTAACCGGCATGGCCGCCTTCTGGAAGATCAAGCTGCCGTTGATCATGCCCTCGATCGGTATCATCTCGATCCTGACCTTCGTCGCCAACTTCAATGCCTTTGACCTGATATACGCGGCGCAAGGCGCGCTGGCCGGGCCTGATTTCTCGACCGATATTCTGGGCACCTTTCTTTATCGCACGTTCTTCGGATTCCAACTGCAACTGGGCGATCCGCATATGGGGGCCGCTGTGGCCAGCGCCATGTTTGCGATCATCCTGATCGGCGTCTGTCTCTACCTGTTCGGAATCCAACGGCGCATCCGGCGCTATCAGCTGTGAGGGCGGAAACATGACAACGATACGCAACAAACCGCTAAGCACCGCAGCCATGCACGGCGCGCTGATCTTTTACACGCTGATCGCGCTGTTTCCGATCTTTGTGATCGTGCTCAACAGCTTCAAGACCCGGCGCGCGATCTTTTCCGAGCCGCTGTCCCTGCCCACGGCCGACAGTTTCTCGGCGGTGGGCTATCAGACGGTGACACAGCAGGGCGATTTCCTGCTGTATTTCCAGAACTCGATGATCGTGACCGTGAGTTCGCTGTTTCTGATCCTGCTCTTCGGCGCGATGGCGTCGTTTGCGCTGTCGGAATACAGGTTTCGGGGCAATATGCTGATGGGCCTTTATCTGGCGCTTGGCATCATGATCCCGATCCGCATCGGCACGGTCGGCATTCTGGAAATGATGGTGGCGACCGGGCTGGTCAACACGCTCTGGGCGCTGATCCTGGTCTATACGGCGCAGGGCCTGCCGCTGGCCGTGTTCATCCTGACAGAGTTCATGCGCCAGGTCTCTGATGACCTCAAGAATGCAGGTCGGATCGACGGGCTGTCGGAATATACGATCTTTTTCCGTCTGGTTCTGCCGCTCGTCCGGCCGGCCATGGCAACCGTTGCCGTGTTCAACATGATCCCGATCTGGAACGATCTTTGGTTCCCGCTGATCCTGGCGCCGTCCGAGGCCACCAAGACCCTGACACTGGGCAGCCAGGTGTTCATCGGCCAGTTCCTGACCGACTGGAATGCGGTTCTGTCGGCCCTGTCGCTGGCGATCCTGCCGGTGCTGGTCCTGTATGTCATCTTCTCGCGCCAGCTGATCCGCGGCATCACCTCGGGGGCGGTGAAATGATCCGCGTCCTGATTGCCGGGCTGGGAAACATGGGGCGCAGCCACGCACTGGCCCATCACCATCACCCCGACGCGCAGATCGTCGGGCTGGTCAACCGCTCGGGCGCGACCGATATCAAAGACCTGCAAGCCTATCCGGTCTTTGACGATTTCCAGACGGCGCTGACCGAGACCCGGCCCGATCTGGTCGTGGTGGCAACCTATTCCGACAGCCATGCGGATTACGCCGTCGCCGCGATGGAAGCGGGCGCCCATGTATTCGTGGAAAAACCGCTGGCCACCACCGTCGCCGATGCGCGCCGCGTGGTCGATGCGGCAATGCGGCTTAATCGCAAGCTGGTCGTCGGCTATATCCTGCGCCATCACCCCAGTTGGCAGCGTCTGATCGCCGAGGCCCGCAACCTTGGCGGCCCCTATGTCTTTCGGCTGAACCTGAACCAGCAATCCACCGGCGAGAGCTGGGACACCCACAAGGCGCTGATGGAAACCACCCCGCCCATCGTCGATTGCGGCGTGCATTACGTCGACGTCATGTGCCAGATCACCGACGCGGCCCCGGTGCGCGTCAACGGCATGGGCCTGCGCCTGACAGATGAGATCGCGCCGCGGATGTACAATTATGGCCAGTTTCAGGTGACCTTCGCCGATGGCTCGATCGGCTGGTACGAGGCTGGCTGGGGCCCGATGATGTCCGAGGTCGCGCATTTCGTGAAAGACGTGATCTCGCCCAATGGCGCGGTCTCGATCCTGTCGGGAATGCACCCTGCCTCGGACAGCGTCGAGGGCCACACCCAGGTCGGCGCACTACGCATTCACCGCACAGGCGGCGCCGATCAGGATATCGATTTTCCGCAAGAGCCCGGTCATCAGCAGCTTTGCGATGCCGAGCAAGCCCACGTCCTGCACGCGATCATCAGCGACATGGACCTCACCCGACACATGAATGACGCGGTGCAGTCGCTGGCCGTCTGCCTGGCCGCCGATGAAAGCATTCGCACCGGCCGCAGCGTCGACCTAATGGAGACAACCGCATGACCGCCCTCGCGCTGAATAAAATCTGCAAGTCCTTTGGCTCGGTCGATGTCCTGAAGGATATCGACCTCAGCGTCGATGAGGGCGAATTCGTGGTCTTCGTCGGCCCCTCTGGCTGTGGCAAATCCACGCTGCTGCGGGTGATCGCCGGGCTGGAGGATGCGACCTCGGGCGAGGTCCGCATCGGCGGCAATCTGGTCAACGCGACCCCGCCGGCCAAACGCGGCATCGCCATGGTGTTCCAGTCCTACGCGCTCTATCCGCACCTGACCGTGCACGGCAATATGGCGCTGGCGCTGAAGCAAGAGGGCCATTCCCGCGAGGTGATCGACGATCGCATCGGCGAGGCGGCGCGGATGCTGAACCTTGACCCCTATCTGACGCGCCGCCCGGCAGAATTGTCAGGCGGCCAGCGTCAACGTGTGGCCATTGGCCGCGCCATCGTCCGGCAACCGCGGCTGTTTTTGTTCGACGAGCCGCTGTCGAACCTCGATGCCGCGCTGCGCATCAACACACGTCTGGAGATCGCCCGGCTGCACCGCGCCCTGAAAGGCGCGATGATCTATGTCACCCATGACCAGACCGAGGCGATGACGCTGGCCGACAAGATCGTTGTTCTGAACGGCGGTGGCGTCGCGCAAGTCGGCAGCCCGATGCAGCTGTATAACGACCCCGACAACCGCTTTGTCGCAGGCTTCCTGGGCGCGCCGGCAATGAACTTTATCGACGCCGCGCGCGTTGGCGGCCCCGAAGGCCACGAAGTTGGCCTGCGCCCCGAATATCTTGAGATCAGCGATGGCGGCCCGATTTCAGGTACCGTCAGCCATGTCGAGAGGCTGGGTGGTGACACCAATGTCTTCGTCGATATCGGCAGTGATGATCCGATGACCATGCGCCTGTTCGGCCAGCACGAAATCGCCATCGGCTCACAGCTTGACCTGAACTATGACCCATCGCGCGCACTGCTGTTCGACAGCGAAGGCCAGCGGCGGCGGGGATGATGCACATCGGGCCAGCGGCCCGGGTCAGGATCATCGGCCCCGCTGCGCTTTGTCGGCAGGCTGACCTGGCCCGGCAGTTGCGATCAGGGATCGTCGCCCGGCCCGACCGCACCAGCCTGCACCAACGCCGCGATCTGATCCGGCGCAAACCCCACCTCGGCCAGGATTTCAGCCGTGTGGCCGCCAAGCCGTGGCACGGGCCGGTGCACGGTGCAGGGCGTGGTGCCCAGCTTGACCGGAAATCCGGGCATTTTCAGCGACGGGCCATCCTGCCAATCGGCCTCGATCACCATGTCCTGCGCCGCGATTTGCGGGTCGGCAAAGACCTGCGCCAGATCCTTGACCTCGCCGCAAGGGACGCCAGCTGCATTCAGCACCTGCAGCCAGTGGGCGCGCGGCTGACCGGCCATCCGGGAATTGATCAGCTCTCGCAGCTCCTCGCGCCGGGCCATGCGCCCGGCATTGGTCTCATAGCGCGGGTCCGACATGATCCAGCCCAGATCCAGCCGGTCCAGAAAACGGCGCAAGATCTCGTCATGCGAATTGGCCACGGCGATCTGGCCGTCTGCGCAATCAAACAACCCGTAGGGGTAGACCAGCGGATGATCGTTGCCGGTCCGCTGCGGCACCCTGCCGGTGGCGAAATATTCGGATGCCAGATAGGCCATCATGCTGACAAGGCTGTTGACCATGGCGACCTCGACCGTCTGGCCCTGTCCTGTCCGCTGTCGCCCGACAACGGCAGCCACCACCCCCAGTGCCGCATATAGCCCGGCCACCAGATCGCTGATCGGCGGGGCCGCGCGCATGGGCGCGCCATCGGCTGCACCGTTTACCCCCATGAAACCACTCATTGCCTGCGCGATGAAGTCAAAGGCCGGACGACCGGCATGGGGGCCGCTGCTGCCATAGCCATTGACGCTGGCAACGATCAGGCGCGGGTTCAGCGCCTGCAGGACCTCGGCAGACAGGCCCAGCTTGTCCAGTGTGCCGGGGCGAAAGTTCTCGACCAGCACATCGGCATCGGACAGCAGGCGGCGCAGCGCGGTCTTGCCACCCTCGCTGTAAAGATCAAGCACGACAGATCGCTTGTTGCGATTGAACCCGGCGAAATAGCCCGAGACCCCGTCGGTCATCGTCCCCTGCCCGCGCACCGGGTCGCCCCTAGGCGTCTCGACCTTGATCACATCCGCACCCAGATCGCCCAGGATCATGGTGCAGAACGGCCCCGACAGCACACGCGTCAGGTCAATCACACGCAGCCCGTGCAGCGCGCCTTTGGCAGCCTCATCAGCCATTTGCAGTCCTTACACTGTCCATCGATGCGGTCTTCAGTCGCGGGCCGGCCTTCATCACCTGCCCCGGCAATTCGCGCCCGATGATCCGCTCGGCCTGCGCGGCAGAGGCGATCAGCGCGTCCAGATCGGTCCCGGTCTCGACCCCGCTTTCATGCAGCAGATAGACCAGATCCTCGGTCGGCACATTGCCCGTGGCGCGCGGCACGAAGGGGCAGCCCCCCAGCCCGCCGATGCTGGCCTCGTAATGCCGTACGCCCTGCGACAGCCCGGCATAGGCGCAGGCCAGACCGACCCCGCGCGTATTGTGAAAATGCAGCGCGATTTCGACATCGGGCACCGCAGCGGCCAGCGCCTGTACCCGCTCGATCACCAAGGCGGGGGTGGCCATGCCGGTGGTGTCACCCAGAGTGATGTGACGCATCCCCAGATCCGCATAGGCGCGTGCCTGATCGACCACGGCCTGCAGGGCGACCGGTCCCTCGAACGGGCAGCCAAAGGCAGTCGCGATGGCACCTTGCAGGGCGACGCCTGTGCCGTCGGCCATCTGCGCGATCTCGCCAAATCCCTGAAACGACGCGGCGCGCGCGCGGTTCACGTTCTTCTGGTTGTGGCTTTCCGAGGCCGAGGCGAACAGCACCATCGCATCCACCCCCGCCTCGATCGCGGCCGCAGCGCCGCGCGCGTTGGGAACCAGCGCCGTCAGATGGGCATCGCGCCGATCACGGAACGCCGCCATCACCTGCGCTGCATCCTGCATCTGGGGCACGGCGCGGGGCGAGACGAAAGAGGTGACCTCGAACCGGCGCAAACCTGCATCCAAAAGCGACTGCACCAGTGCGATCTTGTCATCCGTGGCCACGAAGACCGGTTCGGATTGCAGCCCGTCGCGCGGTCCGACCTCGGTGATCACGGCACGCGCGGGAAATCCCGGTATCTTGCTGGTCATCCTGCCCCCCACACAAAGCCCCGATCAAAATCGGCTTTGCAAACATATGCAGGTTTGGGATACCAAAATCAAAGGGGGCGTCAATGACGGCAACGAAAGCAGCGTCAGCAGCGCAGCCGGAGATAAGTCATCAGGGAGGAACAAGATGATCTGGAACTTGAACGGGCTGCGCGCAGCCGGCGTGGCGGCGACGATGCTGTTTGCCCTACCCGCAACGGCAGCCGAGTGCATCGCGCCCGCCGATCCCGGCGGCGGATGGGATTTCACCTGCCGAGAGGTCGGTCGCCTGTTGGCCGAAGAAGGTCTGGTTGACGGCAATGTTCAGGTCACCAACATGCCCGGCGGCGTGGGCGCGGTGGCCTTTGCCAATGTCGCCAGCAAGCGTGCCGATGATGCGGAACTGCTGGTGGCGACCTCGACGGTGGGCATCACACAGATCGCACAGGGCAAATATCCGGCGGGCACCGACACCATGCGCTGGATCGCGATGCTGGGTGCGGATGTCGGCGTGATCGCAGTGGCGGCAGACAGCCACTATCAAACGCTGGACGATCTGCTGGCCGCGCTGAAGGAAGATGCGACCTCGGTTGTCACCTCGGGTTCTTCGGGGGCCGGTGGCTGGGACCACATCCGGTTGCTGCTGCTGGCGCAAGCTGCGGGCATCGAAGGGCTGGACCAGATCCGTTGGGTGCAGTTCGACGGCGGCAGCCCGGCGGTGACGCAGATGATGGGCGGCCAGGTCGGGTTGGTTTCAACCGATCTGGGTGAGATCAAGGGTTTCGTCGATTCCGGCGATATCCGGGTGCTGGCGGTGCTGTCGGATGAGCCCATCTCGGCCTTCCCGGACCTGCCGACGGCCAAATCGCAGGGCTATGACGTGACCGGCTATAACTGGCGCGGTTTTTATACCGGCGGCGAGGTCAGCGACGAAGGCTATAACGCCTGGGTCGAGCGGCTGAAGACGCTATATGACAGCGAGGCATGGCAGGAAACGGCCAAAGCCAGCGGTCTGGAACCAATCTGGCGTGGCGGCGAAGAGTTCATCGCCTATGTCGCCGAGCAAGAGGCACAAATGGCCGAGATCTCGCGGCAGATCGGCGTCATTCAGTGACCGACCGGCTTTCCGGTCTGTTCTTCTTTCTGCTGGCAACCGGCTATGTCTGGTTGTCGGCAGGATACACCGCAGGCTTTGGCGACCCGTTGGGGCCTGCGATCTTTCCGCGCGTGGTGGGCATACCCGCGATCATCCTGTCGCTGTCGCTGATGATCTGGCCGCGCCACAACGCCACCTGGGCGGGCCGCGACGGGCTGTTACGGCAGGCTGCGGCAGTGGCGATCCTGATCGGCTATGCCCTGCTGCTGGAGCCGGTGGGTTTCGTGCCAACCACATTCGCCGCTATCCTTGGGCTGGCTCTGCTGATGGGCGCGCCGCCGATCAAGGGGCTGCTGACGGCTGCACTGGCGGCACCGGGGCTGTATCTGCTGTTTGATCGCGCGATGGGCCTGCCCCTGCCGCTGCTCGGGACATGGTTTAGCTGACATGGATATCCTTTCATCGCTGATGACCGGCTTTGCCACCGCCGCCATGCCGATCAACCTGCTGCTGATCGTCGGCGGCTGCTTTGCGGGCACGCTGATCGGCGCGCTGCCGGGGCTGGGGCCGGTCAATGGCGTGGCGATCCTGATCCCGCTGACTTTCGCCTTCGGGCTGGACGCGACCTCGTCCATGATCCTGCTGGCGGCCGTTTATTACGGCTGCATGTATGGCGGGCGGATCAGCGCGATCCTGCTGAACATTCCGGGCGATGAGCCGGCCATCATGACCACGCTGGACGGCTATCCCATGGCCAGGAAGGGCCAGGCGGCAGATGCGTTGGCGATCTCGGGCGTGGCCTCGTTCATCGGCGCAACCTTCGCGACCATCGGTCTGACGCTGTTCGCACCGATGCTGGCGAAGGCGGCAATCTATTTCGGGCCGGCGGATTATTTCGCGCTGTATGTGATGGCGTTTGCCACCATCGGCGGCATCACCGGCACCGACCCGCGCAAGACGCTGCTGGCGGCATTGCTGGGGCTGATGCTGGGCACCGTCGGGCTGGACCCCTCGACCGGCGTGGCGCGCTATACCTTTGGCAGTTTCAACCTTTATGACGGGTTCGATCCGATCGTCGCGCTGGTCGGGCTGTTCGCCCTGTCCGAGATCCTGTTCTTTCTGGAAGAAAAGGCCAAGAGCGGCAGCCTGGTGCCGCCGGGCCGCGTTTTCCCTCGGCTGACACGGGTCAAAGAGGGGCTGGGCGCCTCTGCCCGCGGCTCTGTCATCGGCTTTATCGCGGGCATCCTGCCGGGGGCGGGCGCCTCGCTAGGGGCCGTGATGTCCTATAGTTTCGAGAAACGCATCAGCGACAAGGACGGCACGTTCGGCACCGGTGATCCACGCGGCGTCGCCGCCCCCGAGGCCGGAAACAACGCAGCCAGCGGCGGCGCACTCATCCCGATGCTGACGCTTGGCGTGCCGGGATCAGGCACGACGGCGGTGATGCTGGCCATGCTGATATCGCTGAACATCCAGCCGGGGCCTCTGCTGTTTCAGAACAGCCCCGATCTGGTCTGGGGCCTGGTCGCGGCACTCTATCTGGCCAATCTGGTGCTGCTGATCCTGAACCTGCCGCTGATCGGGATGTTCACCCGCGTGCTGGGTCTGCCGGTCTGGGGCCTGATGCCGCTGGTCGTGGCGATCAGCTATCTGGGCGTCTACGCCATCACCCACGCGGCCTTTGACCTGATGATCATGGTCGGCTTTGGCGTGCTTGGCTTTGTCCTTCGCAAACTGGAATTTTCGCTGGTCCCGGTCGTCCTGGGCCTGCTGCTGGGCATGGATATGGAGAACAACCTGCGCCGGGCGCTGTCGATCTCGGGCGGGGATTTTGTTGTGCTGGTTCAAAGCCCGATTGCCCTGGTGATCTATGCGCTGACGGCGGCATTCCTTGGATTGTCGCTGTGGCTGTCACGGCGCCCCGGTGCGATCCCGATGCCGCCAGAAGACTAGTCGCCGACAACGATTCGCAGCGTTGCGGGCAAGGCGCGGCCGGACATGCGTCCTGATCTGGCGAAGTAGAGAAAAGCTGGGGCGCAGTAGGCCAAGAAACGTCATGCCATATTCCGCCCAGAGGAGGTGAGGTAATCGCGACTTTTCTGAAATAATGGTGCCCGGAGGCGGACTCGAACCACCGACACGCGGATTTTCAATCCGCTGCTCTACCAACTGAGCTATCCGGGCCAATAGGCCTTACGACCTTGGGCTGTTTACGGTCGCGGCGCGGCGCTGTCCAGTCCCGAAATCGACAAATCTTCAGTTGCGGCCCTGATCGTCATCGGCATCATCGGATCGATCTGCGGGCGGTCCCGGAATGACGTAATCACCCCGCAGCCAGCGCGCCAGATCGACATCGGCACAGCGACGCGAACAGAAGGGGCGATAGGCGGGAACGCTTGGCTTGTCGCAGATTGGGCAACCGGCCATCAGGACCTCCTCTTTGCCGCGAGCGCGAGTGCTGACAGGGCCGCGCGGTCGCGTTTCCTGCTGATTTCATAGAGGCCCATCTTGGTCCAGCCGACCAGCACGGTTTCCGCCGCCTCGCCCTTGAATGCGGACTTCAGAACCTGATCCAGCGTGGCCCGGTCGCGTTTGGGCATGGGGGCGAAATCGACGATCACCTGCCCCCCAAGCCCGCGCAACCGCAACTGTCGCGGCAGCTCGCGCGCCAGTGCGATATTGGCCTTGAGGCCGGCTGCAGGCGAGGTGTCACCGCCCGTATTCACGTCAATGGCCAGCAGCGCGCGCGTCGGCTGGATTGCGGCAGATGCCCCCGACGGCAGCGCGACATCAGGGGCCAGCAAGTCCTCGATCATTTCGGTCACGCCCAACTGCTCAAAGGCACCCTCGGCATCGTCCACCTGATCGGGCGCGGGCTCTGCCCAGTCGATCCAGGCGGCGTCATGCGGGCCGGGCGCATCCAGCAACAGTTCGGGCGGACCATCGGTCTCGGCCAGCATATCACCGACCATGGCGATCAGGGGTGCAAGCTCGGCCCTGATCTCTTCCGCATCGGCACCCGCGGCGGCGCTGCGCAGGATCAGCCCGCACTGGGGATCGGCCTTTGCCATCAGATTGGCGCCCAAGGCCTGTAATTCTGCACGCAACTCATCATCGCGAATGCTGCGCGAGACATTCACGCCCGGACGCCCCGGCGTCACGATGCCATGGCGACCCCGAAACAACAGCCGCGCCGTGACGGGCGTCGCCTTGTTTTCGTCCGCCACGCCACTGATCTGGACCAGCAATCGCTGGCCTTCACTCAGGCCGTTGCGGTCTCGCAGATAGCCCCGCGCACCGTTTGGCAGACGCAGAAAGACCCCGCCCTGCCCCTTGACCAGCCGGTCGACAACCCCCCTGCAGATCGCGCCGGGCGCAAGCGGAGTCAGAGTCGAATAATCGGTGAAAAGATCGATCAGTTGGCCGTCCTGCACCAGGGCTGCAGCCTTGGCCCCGAACAACTGACCCAGGATGATCTGGCGACCCTTCATGCTGTCTCTCCGGTAATGCCCGCGCTGGCCAACATCGCGGCGGTTTCGGCCAATGGCAGCCCGACGACGGCGGAATAACTGCCCTGTATCCACGGGATGAATGCGGCGGCAGGTCCCTGAATGGCGTATCCGCCAGCCTTGCCCCGCCAGTCTTCGCTGATGATATATCGCTGCAGCGCCGCCGGGTCGATCAGTGACATCCTGACCACCGTTTCGACCAGTCTCACGCGACAGGCGGTGGTGCTGCGTATTGCGATGGCCGTCAGTACGCGATGCCGACGCCCCGCCATCAGTCGCATGAATGCAGCAGCCTCGGCCGCATCGTCGGGTTTTCCCAGAATGCGCCGCCCGACAGCCACTGTGGTATCTGCGCAAAGCACGACTTCGCCCGGCTTTAGCGTCACCGCCTCGGCCTTTTCAGCAGCCATGCGGCGAACATAGTCGCGCGGCGTCTCACGATCATGAGGCGTTTCATCAATATCCGCAGGTCGGATATCTGACGGACGGATGCCGATCTGCGCCAGCAGTTCCAGCCGTCGCGGGCTGGCAGAGCCGAGGATCAGACGCGGCTGGTCGGGGCGCGCCAGTGCGTGTCCCGAATGCGGCGAAACAGGCATTGCGTGCCTATTTGAACCGATAGTTGATGCGCCCTTTAGTCAGGTCATAGGTGTTCATTTCCACCTGAACCTTGTCGCCGGCCAGAACACGGATGCGGTTCTTGCGCATCTTTCCTGCCATATGTGCGATGATCTCATGGCCATTTTCCAGCTCGACCCTGAACGTCGCATTAGGCAGGAGTTCCTTCACGACGCCGGGAAATTCGAGCATTTCTTCCTTGGCCATGGTCACTCCATCTTAATGTCCTCCCCGCATCTGCGAGGCCGCTGTTACATGCGGCGGAACAGGGGATATTTCAAGAGGGAAGCGTACCGTCAGCCAGTATTGGCGCTTTTCTGTGGCGCGTCTGCCGTGGTTGGGGCCGGTGCGACCGTCGTTCCGCTGTTTTGGGGCGGCGGCTGCTTGGCATCCCCTGGAACCGCTGTGCCGGTGCGAAAACGGTCGGGAAGCGACAGGTCCGCCATCGGCGGTTCCGGCGCGAGCGCGGGATGGGTGCCGTTTGCGATCACATCATGGGCCGTCAGGCCCGATGCGGTCGATGCAGCCTGATCGTTCGTCTTGCCGGCCTGCTGGTCATCGCCGCCGGTCAGCTTCTGCTCGCCCTCACGGCGCAAACGGATCGCATGATAGCCCTCGGACTCGCCCAGCTTGCCCGTGGCCAGCAACTGACCCAGTCTTGTCTCCAGGCGCGTATGCGACAGATCAACACGCGGCAAAGGCAGCACCTGCCCCGCGCGCAAATCGCGCAAGTCACCCAATCGCATCGAGCGGCGGCACAGAACGCCCACCACCTCGATCGGCGCTTGCGCCATCGGTGCGGTCAGATCCGGTGCAGGGCGATCACTTTCATCGGTCGCAGGCGCGGCCATAACCGCCTCAGCAGGGCTTGGCGGCGCCAGCGCTGCGACTGCAGTTTTCTGAGGCAGGGCAACGAATATCTTGCCTTCGCGCCCCGGTTCACCACCTACCTTCACGGTATAGGCCAGACTGCGATAGGGGCAGTCTTCCAGCATCAGCAACAGCGGCCGCTGGTCTTCGAGAAAGCTGGCATAACGAAAGCCGCCGAAATTCTCGAACCCGTCGATCCTGGTGATCTCGCCCCCCAGTTCGCTGAGCAGCGCATTGACGAAATCGGCACAGATGATCGCATCACTGCGGGTTGAGCGGCGCGTTTCGACCGGGCGCGACGTGATCCGCCCGATCGTCTGCATCTCTATCAGAGCGGTCATCAAGCTGGGGCAGATTGCCACCACGCCAATTGCCTCGCCCGCCCCTTCGACCACGGATAGCAGCGCGGGCTGGGGCAGCAGTTCGGCCATCTCGGCCAAGGTGATTGCCGCAGGCGACAGTTCCAGCGGGCTGGCCGGCAGTTTATACAACCGCTCAAATGCGCGGCCGATGGCATTCAGTGCCGCGCGCTTGACGGTTGCGGGTTGCGGATGGGGCAGCGAGGGCGCGGCGCCATCGGCCAGCCGCGCCTGGTCGCGTGCCTTCAACAGGCCAGACAACACCCGCTGCCCGGATGTTTCGCCCTGCCCCTGACCTGCATCCAAATCAGCCATCACCCGTCCGAATCGCCCATTGCCTTTCGAGCAAGATCACCGAGACAGGTTTAGATTTCGTTTATGTCGGCCCTTTACCTGCGCCGCTCTACCCGGCTTCCTCGGCCTCCTCGGTACGGTTTTGGCCGGGCGGGCGCGCTGGCAGCGTGACGCGAAACGCGGCACCGCCCTGCCCCGGCAGATAGGTCACATCCCCGCCAAGCGCGTTCATGATCTCAAGGCAGATGGCCAGCCCCAGCCCCGCGCCGCCTGCCCGCATGGGGTCATTCAGCCGCGAGAACTTCTCAAAGATCAGCGCCTGACGGTCCAGATCAATGCCCGAACCATTGTCGATCACGTCGATGACAGTCGATCGATCAGACAGGCGGCGCGCCCGGATGCGCAGTTCGGGACGCTCGGCGTCGCAATATTTGCGGGCATTGCTGATGATATTGATCAAGACCTGCAAGAGACGATCGGTATCGGTGATCACTGGCACATGTTCGGACGGCAGATCCCGGTCGATGGTGAAATTGCGTTCCGGCCCACTGGCCGACGCAGCCTCCAGCGCCCGATCAATCAGATCATGCAGATTTGCGACCGAGACATTCAGGGCGGCGCGCCCGCTTTCCAATACCGACAGGTCCAGCAAATCATCGAGCAACCGCGTCAGGCGGCCGGCTTCATCATGGATGATCCCGGCAAAGCGGGTGCGGTCCTGATCGGGCAAATCGGGCAGTTTGAGCAATTCGGAAAAAGCCCTCAACGAGGTCATGGGGGTGCGAAGTTCATGGCTGACCTGACCCAGAAATTCGTCCTTTTGCACCGAAAGTTCGGTCAGCTTCTCATTGGCTTCGCGCAACTGGCGCGCCGTGCGATCCAGTTCGTCACGTGCGGTTTCCAGCCGCCTTGCCTCTTCCTTGGCGCGGCTGGCCTCGCCCGCGACCTCCATCAGATCAGAGACGCTGAGGCCCGCGCCGCCGCCCACGCGCCCAATCATCGCATGCGCCGTGGCCGCACCCACCGACCCTGCCAGCCGCCGTTCGAGGCGGGTCAGAAAGCGCGGGGTCAGATCGGGCAAGAACCCGGTTTTCCCCTGCGCCACGGCCTCGGCCTGGAAAAACCGCAAGGCCGGATCTGCACCCCAGATGCGGCGGGCCATGGCCATCAGCGATTCTGCGCCGCGCACGTTTCCATCGGTCGGCGCGCCGGGGCCCTCTGGCTCTACGGCGTGGACGAAAGACAGGCCCTGCAGTCGTTCGACAGGGTCGGGAAAGCTGAGCAGCGACAGCGTTAGAAACGCCAGAGTGTTCACCCCAAGCGACAGTCCGATCGAACCGGCCAGTTGATCGACGCCTGCGGGGAAAACCGGCCCCGTGCCGATACCGACCGAGGGCAGAAAGATCAGCACCAGCCACATCACCAGCCCCGTGCCGACGCCGGCATAGGCGCCGACCCGCGTTGCACCCCGCCACAACAACCCGCCCAGCATCGCCGGAAAGACCTGCGCCATGCCCGTGAACGCCACCAGACCCATCGCCGCCAGCGCCGCCGAGCCGCCCGATGCCTGATGATAAACCCAACCACCGCCAACGACTGCCAGAATGGCCAACCGCCGCGCGTTCAGGACAAAGCGGCCCAGATCATCGGGATCCTGGCCATCCGGCTTGCGCAGCAGCCACAACCAGACCGGCACAAGCCAGTGGTTCGAGACCATCGTCGCCAGCGCGATGGCGCTCATGACAACCATCGAGGTGGCCGCGGAGAAGCCGCCCAGAAAAACCAGCAACGCCAATGCGTTCTGGTTCTGCGACAACGGCAAGGTCAGGACGAACAGATCGGGGTTGGACCCCTCGGGCAGCAATTCGCGCCCGACGATGGCGATGGGCAGGACAAACAGCGACATGGCGAAAAGATAGGCGGGAAACGCCCAGCCAGCGACGCGCAACCGCTCGGCATCGGCGGCCTCGACCACCATGACCTGAAACATGCGCGGCAGTGTCACCACCGCGATCCCCGACACCATGATCAGAGCAGTCCAGCGATCAGGCTTGAGCAGCCAGCCTTCGGACAATTGCTTATCTGCGGCCGTGGCCCGCGCGATCCGGGCGATGACATCAGCGGGGCCGTCGGCCAGCCCCCAGACCACGAATATTCCCAACAGCAGAAAGGAAACCAGCTTGACCACCGCCTCCAGCGCGATGGCCGTGACGACGCCGTGGTGGCGCTCATCCGCGGCCAGGTTGCGCGTGCCGAAGATGATGGTGAACACAGCCAAGCCGCCTGCCACCCACAGCGCGGTATTGCCCTGAACGGCGTCGGCGCTGTCAATGGTGAAGGCGCGAAAGGACAGGCTGACAGACTGCAATTGCAGGGCGATATACGGGGTCGAGGCGATCACCGCGATCAGCGTGACCAGCGCCGCCAGCGGGTTCGACTTGCCAAACCGCGCCGAGATCAGGTCAGCGATCGAGGTGACGTGATGCATCCGCGCCACGCGGACCAACCGGCGCAGCCCCCACCACGCCCCTGCAAATACGATGGTCGGGCCCAGATAAATCGTCGCAAATTCCAGACCTGATCGGGTCGCATAGCCAACCCCGCCAAAGAAGGTCCAGGCAGAGCAATAGACCGACAGCGACAGCGTATAGACCACCGGATGGTCCAGCCACCTGATCTTGCCCCGCACCGCCGCGCGATCAGCGGCAAAGGCCACCAGAAACATCAGCGCGACATAGGTCAGGCAGGCGCCGACCAGCAGATCAACGCTCATCCTCGCCCCCCGACTGGCTGTCATCCTCGCCGCGCGCCCATGCGGCGCGATCAGAAGCATGAAGGGCAATATGCAGTGCAGCCGTCAGCACGATCAGTGCGGCCCACAGCCCGAACAACCACAGCGCGCCGCCGGTCAGACTGACGGCCTCTGGCACCCACCAGACCGGAACAAGGATCAACAACAGCGCGAGAACGGGCAGGATTCGCGCCGCATCGCCAAGGCGCCTGCGCCGGTAGGATGACCGTTCCAGAAACAATGGCTGTCGCAGCGCCGTACCCTCGCCCTAGTTTATCATGCGCCGCACCAGCGCCCGAAGATCGTCATTGGCAAAGGGTTTTGCCAGGATCGCATCGGCCAGTTCGGTAGCGGGCCGCCCTTGCGCCGTCAGCAGCAGCACCGGTGTCGCGGCCAGTGCCGCATCGCCGTCCGCGCGCAATTCGGTCAGGATTTCATCACCCGAGCGGTTGGGCAGCATCACGTCCAACACCACCAGCCTGGGCATGCGCTCGCGCAAGGAACGCATCGCCTCGGCCCCATCGCTGACTGTCGCCACCCGCCAACCATCGCGCACCAGGATAAAGCACACGGCTTCGGCAATATTCGGCTCGTCCTCAATCAGCAGGATATCGGTTCCATCCTCCACGCCAAACGCCTCTGCCGCCCCTACACCCTGGCCGCATCATGCGCGGGCGCAGCGCCCGCTGTCAAAACGATTGTCACCGAGGGTCACGCGGCGGTTAAAACCGAAACCGAGCGCCTGGCGCGGGGGATGCGGTTGAATGGCAACCGGCGGTCTGCCGCTATGGTCCGATAAGTTAGCCCGACCTTCTCATATCGTGGTAGGGCGGCCCTCTCGCTGCATCGCACCTTGACGTCAGCAATGCGGACGAAGCAGACCTACGGTGATTGCACCTTTGCCGTCAGTATCTTGAAGCTCGCCGCGCCAAATCCAATCGCGAACGCAGCTTCAAACCAGCGCCGCAACTTCAAATAGAACCTTGTCATGGCTTGTGACGAAAAGAGCAGTGCGTAGCCGTGGAATACCAAAAAGCTCTGCAACCCGACGGCCGCGATAACAACTGCAAGCTGTTCCACTCCCGTTCCGGATGGAATGCCGAGCGAGAACAGGGAGCCAAAGAACAGGATTGCCTTCGGGTTGGTCAGATGCAGAGCTAGCCCTTTTGCGTAAAGCGAACGCTTACCGCCTGTGAAAGACTTTGTTGCTAAATCCTTCTGAGACAACGCTGATCGCGCTGCCTTTTAGGCAAGAAACATCAGGTAGGCCACGCCGAAGTAGCGGATTAGCTCAAAAACCCATGCGTTTGCGAGCATAACGGCTCCGAGACCCAAAGCAGCAGCGATTGACCACATGAGCGAGCCAGTCGTGATCCCGGACGCAAGCGCCAAGCCTGACGTGCGGCCTGAAGACATGGACGTTCCGGCGAGGACTGGACCTGTCACGTATTTGTGCCGCTCCGAGTGCTCGTTTAAGCCACCTTCCGTTCAAAAGCGACCGGGCTTTTCCAGCCCAGTGCTGAGTGCCGTCGACGCGGATTGTAGAACCCATTGATGTATTCGAAGATCGCCATCTCAGCGTGCCGCCGGGTTACCCATGACCGCCGCCAGATCAGCTCGGCCTTGATGGTTTTGAAGAATGTCTCGACGGCCGCATTGTCATAACAATTACCTTTGCCGCTCATCGAGACTTTGAAGCCATGCTGGCGCAGGATCTTCTGGTAGTCATGCGAACAGTATTGGCTGCCCCTGTCGCTGTGGAAGATGCAGCCTTTGGGTGGCGACCTGAAGGCAATCGCCATCTTCAAGGCCCGGATCGCCAGATCGCGCTTCATCCGGTTGCTGACAGCCCAGCCGATCACGCGGCGGGAGTGCAGGTCCAGGATGACTGCCAGATATAGCCAGCCCTCGCGGGTCCAGATGTAGCTGATGTCGCCCGCCCATTTCTGGTTGGGCCCGGCTGCACTAAAGTCGCGATCCAGCAGGTTCGGGGCGATGTTGAACGTATGGGCGCTGTCGGTCGTGGCTTTGAACTTACGCGTTCTTTCAACGATGATCCTGTTTTCGCGCATCAGGCGACCGACGCGTCGATGCCCGACATCGACACCAACCTCTTTCAGCTCCTCTGTCATCCTCGGCCGACCATAGCTGCCCAAGCTCAGACGCGACTGTTCCTTGATATGCGCCAGAACGACCATGTCCATGCGCTGCCTGTGGCTGGCTGGGAGGCTGCGGAAGGCCCGTAATCCACGCGGGCTGACATTCATCACCTGGCAAAGCCGGTCGATCGGGAAGGCCCCGCGCTGTTCTTCGATGAACCTGAACCTCACGGCTTTTGGCCCGCGAAGAACTGGGTGGCTTTTTTTAGGATGTCCCTCTCCTCCTTGAGGATACGGTTCTCGCGCCGAAGCCGTTCGTTCTCACGCGCCAACTCGCGATCCTCGGCTGAGACTACGTCCGTGTCCCGGTGTGCGTTCACCCACTTATTGAGGGTCGACAAGCCGACCCCAAGATCATCCGCAACTTGACGCCGCGAAAGCCCGCTGGTCAGCGCAATCCGCACTGCATCCTTGCGAAATTCATCCGTCCTGACTGTGCCCATGGTTCATCTCCTTTGCTGCACATTACGTGGTCAAAGGAGCGGCACCAAACCGCGACAGGTCCACTTTCCGCCTCTCGGGACCAAGGCACGCAAAGATGCCAACGCCGCCCCGATCCGGGAGGCCTGGTTCGACACATATTGGCCACAGGCTTCTGGCGACGAGCGTAGCAAACACACCCGGATCGTGCATTACACGAGCAAGGGCCCCGAAACACATATGACCCGCCTGCCGAAGGAATGCTTCGGTTACCTTTCACCGGCGTCATTCCTCGTTATGGGCCGATACCGAAAGGGAGAAGATACGGCCTACGAGTGCCTGACCATCGATTCGACCAGTGATGACGCCGAACTGCTTCTGGCACAGCTCGACATCACGCCCGATTTCCTGATCGGTGAGTTCGAGACCGCCGAAATCCGTGCGCGGGAGCAAGATCGCGTGCTGGATTTCGTCGAAGAGCTCATCGCAGCCTGGCATGCCGGAACGATTGTCGACTTCGCACGCGCCCGCGCGGCAATGCCGAAGACCGAAGAACTGGCCGGGCTGGCGCGTGGCCGATACCTCCAGATGCACGGTCTGGAACGTCTCGATCCCTTTGTGATCAAGCGCCCGGGGGATGCCCTGCGCGAAATCAGTCGCATCATCGAATGGGACATGTTTCGGGAGTTCCAGCGCCGCGAGCGGGCTGTTGAGCTTGTCCGCATCGTCATGGGCGACGATCCGCGTGACATGACAGTCGCGGAGGTCATCCGGCAGTTGGTCAACGAACTGCCGCGGGTCGATGCGCTTATGCTGTCGGCAAGCCAGCAACGGAAATCACGGGCGGGTTATTCCTACGAACACCATATCGAAGCGATGCTGGTGGGTGGAGGAATCCCCTTCGAAAAGCAGGTCGTCATCGAAGCGAAGAAGCGGCCGGACTTCATCCTGCCATCTCTGCGGTTCATCCGGAGCGGGGACGCTGCTGCCGCATCGGGGCTTATCCTGAGCGCCAAAACCACCCTGCGCGAGCGCTGGAAGCAGGTCGAGCGCGAGAAGGGCGAACACAGGCTCTACCTGACCACGGTCGACGAGAACATCGCGGGGAACGCGATTGAGGACATGGCGTCCTTCGGCGTACATCTTGTGATTCCGGAAAGCCTTATGGACGCGAGGGAGACCGAATACAGTGGTCATAAGAACGTTCTGACATTCGAACAGTTCTGCAGTGGTGTCATTCGTCCGGCGATGAACCAGTGGGCATAGCGATGGCGTCAGCGAGAATCCATAGTTTGAGCTACTCCCCGAAATTCGGACACTGACATAAGCTAGGATTTGCCGTCTGCTGATCTTCGGCGAGAAGGAGATCAGAAATGTCGAAACGCAAACAGCACGCGCCTGAGTTCAAGGCGAGGGTCGCGCTGGAAGCCCTGAAGGGCGAGGAGACGGCGGCCGAGTTGGCGAGCCGGTTCGGGGTGCATCCCACGATGATCCATCAATGAACGGTAACTCAGATGACCTTTCAGACCACGACCGGCGGCATAAAGGATGAAAAATTGCCGCGCCGGCGGCGAGACGCCGACCAACGAACCGAAGCATACCACGTCGCTGGGAAAGAGGCTGTTGAGGCTATCGCGATCTATCGTATCACCGTCGAATGGGGCTTTTCTGAGGACAACATCGTCTATACGCCTTCTATCAACTTGTCCGCTTCCGGGCCTGCCGGCAACAGCAATACTGGTGATCCCGTCATCACTGGCGCGCTGATCGAGAACTGCGTACGTGCGGTGGACTATGAATTTGTGATCGATCGTCTTGGCAGAAAGGCTAAACTCGACGAGCAAGATGTGCCACACTCGTGAGATGGACATCGCGGAATTCAGAAACAGGCTTGCGGATTCGCGGCTTGAGCCGCGAATCTTGTCTGCGTGTCTGGCGATCACGGATATCCTCGCGAAACTAAGGCCTGGCGATGGCCAGCATCTTGGCCTTCCCTTCTTTTACGAACGCCTCGGCGAGTCGCCTGACCGCGATAGCTTGCTTCCGGCGCTAAGCATTTTGAGCTCTAAAGACGGCGCTATTCTCGAGGTGCATGGCTACCTTGATGATGCAGAAGAAGGACAGCTCCATTTATCCAATGAGGATTTTCGTGAGCTTTTGCACAACGGCAAGTTGGCGCATCCTACATCGGGCGAGCTCGTTTCAAACCCGCTAGAACAGGTCCGGATCTTTTATTCGCTTCGGGGTGAGTTTTGACGTGAACCCGAAGGATATTTCAGTAGCAGAATATCTAAAATTCTTTGGTAATCGGCCTGGTGGAATTGTCCTGAGGTGGCAATTCGCTGGTGATCATGGCGAGCGCCTGAGCATTTTAGAAGAAGCGCTGGATCGTTGCTATAGCAGGCTCGTCGATACGCGCGGATTAAACGAGGATCGCAGCGAGGACGAACTTAGCATGCAGATCGCCAACATGCTCAGCGCGTCTGGAATTTCAGCCAGACATGATCGCCATATTAATGGCCATTGCGATATTGTTGTCGATGCGGAAGACGGCTTCATGTGGCTCGGTGAGGCAAAAATCCACAGCGACTATAATTGGCTCGCAGACGGATTCCTTCAGTTGTCTACCCGTTATGGGACCGCGATGGATGGCAGGGATCATGGCGAACTCATTATCTACCACCGGACCGGAAATTCTTTAAATGTACTCACGACTTGGCGAGATCGTCTTTTCGCCAATCATCCCGAAGCCAAGCTTTCTTTCGACATCGCTCAGCCCAAGTTGTTCTTTCGGACAATTCATAAATGCCCGAATTCGGGCTGCGATTTTCATGTTCGTCACACGATCATTCCACTGATGCATGCTCCGGAAAAGTAGGCGCCGGCAGCCTATCGCTGATGGCCTCCCAAAACGTTGATGTGGCGTTGATGTAAAACGCCGATGCGGATTCCCGACTATTTCAGTCAGCATGTAAGCGTTTGATCTTAGGTGCTTTTTTTGGTTGCGGGGGTAGGATTTGAACCTACGACCTTCAGGTTATGAGCCCATAGCCCTTAAATTTCAATAAGTTAGCAATATCAATCAGTTACGGCGCAAGCCTTTGATTTGGAACGATTTGCGCTCCTGCATCGACCGACATTGGCACGGATTCGCGCGCAAGACAGGTGCGAATCCCGCAGTCGCAGGTTGATGTGGCGTTGATGTAACCAGCCGCCCAGCCTCACCTGTATGATCAGAAACTAGCAAAAGAATGTGTAGCGAGTGTCAGCATGTAGACGCCGACCAAGATATCTACTTGGGTGCAGACGTTTACGGCACGACACACGAACTGGAAAGCTGCGGACAAACTGGTCATTCAGTAGGTAGGCTGAAGGGTCTCGGTTGGTCTAGCCTCCACATGACGGGCGAAAAGCAATCCAATCGTGGCGCGGGATGGTAAGCTCCGAAATGTACCAAGCGGTCACTCGCAGAATGTGTTCATGTCCATGCCATCGGACGCAAAACCCCAAAGCAGCCAATAGACGCTTCTATCTGATTCTACGGCGGAGCACTCAAGAAATATTACGAGCTAAGACATGTTGCTCACTGCAATCTAGCTGCTTCCGATTTCTGCGCTCCTGGCATATTTTCCAACCTCTATCATAAGGTTATCTCGAAGCAACTCACGAGTTACAATGCAACGACTTGTATAAGTCGAATTTTGTATTTCTCCTTGCTCGGCAAGAGTTTTTGCGTAGCAGTCGCCGGCGCAGTTGTACTTCGCGAAACACCCCTCACATTTTCTCATATTGTGGACTTTTAGGTTCGCCAACGCCGATACTTTATCCTGGTCGATTGTCAACTCCTGCTTATCTTTGCTCCATGCTCCATATTGAAACAAACCGGCCCGCCTATCATCTGCACGAAGTACCTCATTGCAGCTAGTAACGATCCCCTTGGATGTAATAATTAAATTGCGCGCGTCACTTGCACCGCAGAAACTATCCTTCAATTCAAGATCAGAAGATGAAAAGTACAGCGACACTCCGTACTTTGCACCAATCTGTCGCGCCTTACGGAAGGCCGATACAAACGCTTCCGCGGGTGGAGACTTTACCGGATCTATTGTTAATGCGAAAGAAGAGACATCAAAGACAGGCTCGACATGAATTTCTCTTACCTGAAGATTACTTCCAATAAATTCAACAAATGCAGGCAACTGGTGAGTCGCCTCGACGGTCGCGGTCGACCTGATGTCGTAGTTCAATGATCTTCGGTCAAACTCCTTCATCGTCGCCAAAACGAGATCAAACGACCCCGCTCCACTCGGAAGAACCCTACCCTTATCGTGGCTTGAAGAAAGTCCATCTACGGAAAATGTAGTTCTATCAACATTAGCAGCAATGTAATCAATATATTTATGATTAAATACCCCGTTCGTGCTTAGGTCAACGTGGCCGACTAGGTTTGAACGGGAGCAGGATTCTTTAAAGTAATCTATTATCGAAACGAAGGTTTTCCAGTCAGAAGTCGCCTCGCCTTCTCCTAGGAAGTTGATCCCCGGCTTCTCCGAGCCTTCACAATTCGAGATAATCAAATCGATCGCAGACTTTGCAATACTAAGATCTATTACCGCGTCATCAAGTCGTCCACCATCAGCATAACAGTACTTGCATCGGAGCGTGCACTTCTGCGTGTTTGAGAACGTAGCTTGGGTTGGCTTCCACTTTTTCTTTGTTGTCGTCAGCGCCGGCTTGGGGGACTTTTCGGAACTTAGCTCAGCAAACGCAATCTTTAATGCAGAAACTTCGTCATCGTTCAAAACAGCAATTCTACTACCCAAAGGATCGTAGAAAATTGTTTTGTCCATAGCGGGAATCAGAAAAGCATCTGCGTTTGACGAAACTCGATCATCTACCTTTGATCCATTCAGCGGGACATCAAGAGGCTTGATCATTTTTCAACCCCAAATTGCCTAAGGATGAATTTTTCCGATACGTCGCTCCCATTCAAACTCTTCTCAGAAAAGAACCGTTCCTGCAGTTGTAGGGGAGTGTACGTCCCCGGGGCGATCTGAGAACTTGTATCGCTTACTCCGAAGCCAGGACCGCCATATTTTTCTGACTGGATGACCCCGATTATTGCATTCTCAAAGGTGTCAACTTGTTCTGGATTAAAGTCCCGAACAATATCTTCAAACTCCGGAGACGTGATAATAAGACTAGAATCGTATCCGAGCATTGCCGACTTAGAATGGCATGCGCATTTATTCTCGCAGCAAGAATTGTTGTCGCTGTTGCATGTGCATGCCGCATTACACCCACAATTACCTGAATCGGAAAAATTATTATCTAAAAATTGCTGCCCGATACTTTCGGCAACTACTTTGGAGAGATTCTGAATTTTTTCTTTGTCAATGTCAGGAAGGGTAGAAAGATCATATACTTTATTGACAGTTAGCTGTAGATTTTCTGCTGCCTCTTGCGCAGATAATGCTTTTGCATTGACACTTGCGGCAAGAGAGCCTAGCGAAAGCGATACTATGAATTTGCGCCTGGAATTCATTGCTAGCTCCACTTAAAGTAAACAGATTTTCCGTATCACCTAGCGTCAAGCAAGTTGATTTAGTGGGAGTTACATCTGGTTGGTGGCCTTTCAAACCTGACTGAAACTCTCGCCTTCTTAGCATCGATATGCGTGTCCCTCGACCACACAGCAATTTTCTCTCGAGAGAATCTGCGCTATGAACGAGCGGGTCTTTTCTGAATAGTTACGCACTTTAGATGCCCTTGAGTCAAATGGTTCTTTATGGGATTGCTAAAGGCTGGGATGGCAAATTTTTGTTTGCTGCCTGCGGGCATAGGCCGCCTGCCGGAAAGCCATACGCGATTTGGCAAGGATTCGCTAAAAGATGCAAGGGCAGCCTTGCCCCAGCATGATCTGCTCGGTGCAGTTTGCAGCTGCATGGTCGAACCTCCGATTACGTACGGTCTAGTGGCGGACACTGGCCGAGGCAATGCGGCGAGCCGGCCGTGATTGACCGATTTGGAGTGTTCATCGCCAAACGCAGGCGTAATGCGGTCAAACAGCCAGCCCCCTATGCCCGCCAACCCCGCAGCTCCCGCAACCCCAGTTCATCCCATATCCATCCGAAATCGTATTCCGCAATCGGGCCATCCGCCGGCCGGGCGCTGCCGTTCTCTAGATATTTCAGCCACTCGACGACCTTCTTCCGCCCCGATGCCGTTCGCACCGCCTGCCGCGGTGACTTGCCGCCCAGTGCTGGGATCGGCGCGTCCAGCGTTTCACGGTAGTGCTTGTCCAAGTGATCCTGCATCAGTTGGCGCGCGATCTCGGGCGGAATCTCATCGGCGCCTTCGCGTGGGCCGACATGGCTTTGGTCGGCCCGCATCTGATCAACCGTCCGGACCGTGGTCAGCGGCGATTTCAACAGATCCCCGGCAACCGAGCGGATCAACGCCTCGACCTTGACCGCTCGCTCGGCCGAATTGACGGTCACGAGCAGGGTCTTCCCCTTCAGTTCCAAAGAGCCCAGGACGGTGGCCCCCTCCATCTCCGCGTCCAGCATGATGCCGCCACTCGCTTTGCTGCCCCGCTTCTTCCTCGCTGCCAGCCAGTTCCAGAACTTCGCTCCCTCGGGGAAAAAATCCCTCACCCGGTCCAGCTGCTCCGCCACCTTCCTCTGCGTCACGCCGCTGGTGAGCGAGAAACGCATGTCGTGGAACAGAACATCGTCGCCGTCCGAATTGGTGAACTGCGGTTCGGCTGGGGTGAGGGCGCGGTCGATCTCGATGAACAGCCAAGCGGTGGTGAAGATGGGCGCGGAGCCCATCAGCTGCTCACAGGTCAGCCGCAGCGCGTCGCGCTTCTTTAGTTTCAGGGCATCGCGTAGCCCCGCTAACAGGAAATCAACAGCCTCGGCGCGGAAGGGCAACAACGCCCCCGAGATGATGTGGTGATCGCGCTCGGCCATCACCCGCACGGCGATCCGGTCCCATTGCTTCAACGTGCGCGTGGCGGATTTCTCTCGCACCGTGACCGGCGGGGCATCCGACAGAAGATCGCGCAACACCATCGACGCGCCGGGCTGGACATCGCTGACCTCGTAGAGGCTGACCGGCCCATCCCGCAGCGCGGCGAAATACTCCCGATTGAGGGCGGTTTCCTTCCAGCCGCGGCGTTTCAGGTACAGGTCGACGATATTGCCGTCCTCATAGCGCTGGCTGAGGAAATCCTCGAACCCACAGCCCCACAGCACGCCCGACCACTGCTCGCCCAGCAGGTCGGCTAGGCCGTCCTGGTCGATCTCAAATTCCTCAAGTGCGGGCATCAGGTGCTCCGCGACCACCTCCTGCAGCCGTTCCCGCCAGTGGCCCTCCCGGCCGATGAAAGCCAGAAGGTCCGATATGTCGTTGCGTTCGGCCATGCTCTTTTCCTCTGCCCGTCTCAAGCTCTAGCCGCAGAACTTTGGTGTGAACCACCGTGCTCTGCGCCCTTCCGTTGCTCCCTATGACCCGCGGCGCGGAAGAGCCAACCGATAACTGCGAAGAGCGATCTCATCGACTAACACCATATGGCCAGCGCGCACACTGCTAACTCAGGACCAGCGCCTCAGCTCAACCCGAGCATAGCGGAAGGCTTCAAGGGCTATCAGATGATTGCCCCGCCACACTCAACAATCAGGCGCGCTCGCACAAGATACCCACGTACCGCCGAACAACCTCATGTTCCTGTCTTGTTCCCGCCAGCGGGAACGTGCAAAACGGCGCGTAAGAGGAGAATCGAACTCAACCACAAGAAGTCTCATCGGAATAACGCTCACTGCCAGGAACTCGGGCGCGAGGATGCGCCCTGCCCTCATTGCCGCCAATTCCACTTCTCCCGCACCGGCTAGGCGCGGGCTACGTTGGGTTTGAGCAGACGCTCCTCTGATCACGAGAGGAGAGTTTCATGGCCCTGCCACCCCGCACGCATTACACCCTGCACGAAGTCACTGCCCGCTGGGGCTGCAATATAGCGGATGTTGCCGGTTGGGCGGACGCGGGACGGTTCAGAATCCTGACTGGCATCGCCTTGGTGCAATGCGGCACCGAGACCGTGGCGGGCAAGGTGGTGCTTTCACCCGATGGAAGTGCTGCCGTTGTTCCGACGGTGCGGCACAGGTCCCACCGAGGGGTCTGTCCGCCGCATTCAGATGCTGGATAGGTCGGACTGGCTGCTGATTACTGATCCGGCTGCCGGAGTGACCGTGACCATAGCCGACATGCTGGTGCTGGCCGAGGATGTGCATGCCTTCGAGGACGAAAACGACATGGTGCGACGGGTGACTTCCGGTCCAGGCGCTACGACGCCCTATGATTGGGAAGGGATGAACGTCGCTCTGATCCGGCGCATCCATGATGACGGCCTGCCGGCAACGCAGGCGGAGCTGATAGCGGAGATGCAGGATTGGTTTGCGGATCAGTCAGACGGCGAGAGGATCCCTGACAGCCGAACCATCCGACGTCGGATCACGCCCGTCTGGAAGGCGCTGCGACGTGAGGGGGAGTAGTCCACCCAACGCGATGTCAGGCCGACTTGCGGTCGCCGCGATCCTCGGCGTCGTGGACCAGCCGCGGCTTCGGCCGCAACGCAATGGCCACAGCGTCGACGCCGGCGCGCAGGGGTGAATCCATCAGGTGGGCATAGCGCAGGGTGGTCTGCATCTGGCTGTGCCCCAGCAGCTTCCCGATCATCTCCAAGGATGCACCGCCGCTGACCAGGAGCGAAGCGAATGTATGACGCAGGTCGTGGATGCGGACATCCTGCAACCCGCATCGCTTCTGCACCTGTGCCCAGAACCGGCGCACTTCCTGCACCGGCTGACCGGGCGTGTCGCCGGGGAAAAGCCACGGCGTGCCCCGTGGGACGTGAAGCATGCGTTGACGCACGACAGCGGCGGTCTCGTCCGAGATCGGCACGCGATGCGCGCGGCGCTGTTTCGTCATGGTGGGCGGTTTCGACCAGCTCATGTGCTCAAGGTTGAACTGTTCAAATCGAGCCTGTCGCACCTCGCCCAGCCGGGCGCCGGTCAGCATGCACATCCGGATGATGTCGGCCGCGCGCCGGTCTTCGGCGGCATCCAGCGCCTCGCCGAGGCTGGCGATTTCTTCCTTTGACAAGAACCGCTCACGCGGGGTTTCCGTGCGGCGGTGAAAGCGCTGGGCGGGATTGTCCTCGCACCAGCCCCACTGGACCGCCAGCGTGAACATCTTGCGCAGGATTTCCCCCACGCGGTTGGCACGCACGGGCGTCGGCCTCGCTCCCTGCAACTTGCGGGCCCTGTTGTTCGGCTTTTCCTTGTGTGGCCGCGCCCGGCCCTCGGCCACACGGGTGAGGAATTTGTCGACATCGCTCGCGGTGATTTCCGTCACCAGCTTGCGGCCCCACACTGGCGCTACCATCTTGGCCATCACCGATCGCTGGTCGGCCGCGCTCCGTTCCGACAATTTCGGCAGGTGCTCGGCACAGTAACGCTCGATCAGGTCATTCACCCGTGGCGCATCGCGCTTCGCTTCGCGCAGGGCAAGCGGGTCGGCCCCGGCATCGATCTCGCGCCTCAGTTCCTTTGCCCGTTCCCGCGCCGCCGCTACGGACCATTCCGGCCAGCGCCCGAAGGTCATTCGACGCTGTCGACCCGCATGCCGGTAGTCGATCGTAAAAGCCCGACCGCCGCCGCGATAGATGCATACGGCAAAACCCCGCAGGTCGGTATCGAAGATCTGGTAGTCCCGCCCGGGCACGGGCTCGGCGTCGCGCAGCACTTTTTCTGTCAGTTTGATGCGTTCGGGCATGAGTTGGATCCTTCTTGCATCCGACATGAGGCGTGGTTTCGCCTGGACATCAAGACAAGCATGAAGGCTCGGGTGGCGCCGAGGCGGAGGGTGGCGGGGCCAACGCCAGAGTGATGCCACCCCTTGTTTTGTTGAGCTTCCTGCGATGGGCAGCTGAATGGCGTTGTCGTCGCTGCCGCGCGGACGGGAACGCTGAGCCAAGAATTCCCTCTGCAAGGAACAGCGGATCAGCAAATCACCAACGAATCCGATGGTGGCGCTGCTGCCGTGTCGGGTGCCACCCCCTCTTTGCCTATCTGCGCCAGTCAAACCCGGCCTATCCGGATGTTTGCAGGTGTTTGCGGCCATGGCGTCTGTTTCACCCATCCGCTCGCCCACGCTCTCTTCACCCTGTTCAAAGCCGGCCGGCCCCGAAAATCCTAGCAAAACAAGGGGTGGCGCTAAGGCGGCGTTCTTTCCGCCACCCTCCGCCTCGCCGCCACTCCTTCGGGTCTGCGCTCACTGGTTCCTGCAAGTTACCCCCGATCACCGGGGCCAAGACCAGGAGACCCCGATGCTGCATCTCGGATCGATGCCAGACACCATGGAAAAACCCCGCACGCTGCTGGTCGGCTGGATCAGCCGCCTCGACCTCGCGCTGGAGCTCGGCCTTTCGGTCGACACCCTCCGGCGCTGGGAGGCGATGCGGACCGGACCGCCCTGCGTGCGCGCCGGGCGCAAGGTCTATTACCGCCGCGCTGCCGTCGAGGAATGGCTGGAAGAGCAGGAGCAAGACGCCCCGCGCCGCCGCCATGCCGGAGGACGCCGGTGATGCAGAAGCCTCCCCACTCCGACTGGCCGGGCGACCGCGTCACCGAGGCGCGCGCCGTCATCGCGGATGTCGTGCATCACAGCGACCAAATGCTCCGGCTCGCCTGCATTGTGCTCGTCCGACACGGCGAAACCGCTGAAGAACGCGCTGACGCCCAGCGCCTACTCTTGGTGGTTGACGCGCGACGCCCGGTTCAGCGCGCCCAGCGCGAGGATCAGGGGAGGACCGAGCGATGAAACGCCGTGGCACCCCCGAGGCCGATCTACAGCGCGTCGTGGTACAGGCGCTGCGCTTCGCCCTGCCCCGTGCCGCGATCATCCATCATTGTGCCAATGAGGTGACCGAACCCGGCCCCCGCGGGTCAAAACGCCAAGCGATCCTCGTCGGCATGGGCGTCCACGCTGGATTCGCCGATCTGATGATCCTCTGCGATGGCCGCATCCTCTTCCTCGAGCTGAAAGCGCCCAAGGGGCGACTACGGCCGGCGCAGGAGGCGTTCAGGGATGCGGTTTTGGCACAGGGCTTCTGCTGGGCACTGGTGCGCAGCCTCGACGACGCGCTGGGTGCGCTGGCCCATCACGGCTTCACCACGCGTATTGCGCCCGCCACGCGGAGGCTTGCCCCATGAGCCATCGTGCAACCATCTGGGCCATACAGCAGCGCGGTTTGAAACCGGCGACCAAGATCGTGCTCTGGTTCCTCTGCGACCGGCACAACCCGGATTTCGGCTGCTTTCCGACGCAGGCCAGGCTGGCTGAGGATGTGGAAATGTCGGTCTCAGCACTGAACGAACATCTCGCCCGGCTCGAGGAGCTACGGTTGATCCGGCGCGTTCGCAGCCATGATCCTCGCACGCACAAGCGCCAGGCAACTCGCTACATCCTGGGGTTCGAAGAGGGTTTCTCGCAAAAGCCAATTCCGGAAACCGAAGAAGGCTTTGAGAGAACAGAAAGCGAACCACCGGATAACCCAACTCCGGAATCTGGACTTGGAGCCATCTCCGGATTTCCGGCGAACCCATCTCCGGATTTTCCCGATATCCATCTCCGGAATCCGGAGACTAACCTTGTAAGAGAACCTCTAAGGGAACCAGTAAAGGAGGAGGAGGACACGCAGGCGCGCGTGCCCATTTCCGATGAGATGTTCCTTGATCTCCTCGGCACGCTGGGCCTCGATCCCGCCGCCCTGCCCGGTTGGTGGCAAGGCTGGCCGCCCCGGCAGCATGTCCAACGCTGGCGCGACGAGCTGGGCCTGACCGAGGCGGAAATCATCGCCACGGCCAAGGCCTCCCGCAAGGACCACCCCCAGCCTCCCGATGGACCAAAAGCGCTCGACCGGGGGATGCAACGGGCAGCCACGCGCAAGGTTGAGGATGCTGGCCGGAAGCGGCGGAAGCCGAGGCCAGTTTCTGACCCTGCCGCCGCGCCAATCACCGATCTCCCTGCCTTCTACGCCGACCTCGTCAATTCCGACCGTTTCCTGCCAACCAGCATGATTTCCAACACCATGCGCGACGCCATGCTGGCCCGCGGACTTGTCACGGCCGAACGCCTCAGAAAACGGGGCGTGCAATGACCCTGCATCGACCGATCAGCCGCGCCGGTGGCACGAAAGTCAAACGGGCGCTGGGCGTTCAGGCAGCACTGGAATGGGCGTTCCGGGTCGAGAAGGCCCAACTCGAACTCCCACCGCCCCAGAACGTGAGCGAGGAAGGGTTTGGCTTCGGCCTGGAATATGTTCTGCTGCAACGCGCCGCACTGGGCTGCAAGATCGACGGCGGGCAGCACAAGATTGGCGGATACACCCACGAGGACGCCGAGGTGATCGCCGCCACTGTAGCCGGACTCCCCGACAGCCTCGGCGGCAAGCGAATGGCAATCCGTGTGGCGGAACTGGCACGAGCCGGGCTAACCCCGGACTGGATGCCCGGCGCCGTCCCGCGCTGCGTTCCGACCATCGTCAAGAAGAACCAGCACGGCACACATGCGGGCACCGTCGTCGTAGCGGTCGAGCGCATCCGGGTGCGTGGCGCGGGCTCCCGTGCCACATGGAAGAGCGTTGACATTCTGGCCTGCCCGGTGACTTTCTCCCCCTATCCGCAGCAGATCGAGGCTGCCCGGCGCAGCTATGACGACTGGTGGCAGGCGCTTAGCTGGGTTCGCGAGGGCCTAATCGCGGGCGGGATGCTGCGGGACGTCGAAGTGACGACGGCGATGCCGAAGCCGCGGCCTTGGAACATGGGGTGAAATCGATCTTGAGGGCGGGGAGTTGTCACTCGCTGCATGTGGGATGAACGGTGGCGATGCTCATCAGTGTGCAGACCGCCGCACTCACATTTCACCACCGACACCCTTGAACTTATCGACAAAGTCGGAAATCCTCTCGAATACTCTCGCCTTCTTGCCCCGAAATTTAGGATTCAACGGGCTCATTTTGGGCAGTATGGCATTTAGGTCAGCCCCATTTTCAGACGCGAACTCTCGTTTGACCGAAATCTCGATATAACGTTTTGCCGCCTCGGGATTCAGATCTTCGGAGGTGATGATCTCGCCCACTTCGCGGCGTTGCTCTTCCCGTGCAAAGGCGAAGAACGCGCCGATCAGGCTTGACTTGTCGTCGAGGCGATCAAGGTCTGTCAGGTTAATGAAGTCGACGATTAGGCTCTCCTTCGCCCGGTTGCCGAGGCTGGCACGAATTGCGCGGCGGGCCTCCTCGATCAGCCCCACCTTGTCTTTAAACTTCTTGTTCTTCTCAAAGATCAGTTCGAGGATATATTCGAGGTTGATCTCCTGCGATTTGAGCAGATCGACCTCAAACACCACATCATCCCAGTCGATACCAGATTTATCGTTGTCGGCCGCGCTCTTTTCTTGCCGCAGCCAGTCTCGGATGTCGTTGTAGGTGGACCTGTAATCTTGGGTTTTGCGCTCAGAAGGCAGATGAGTTTTCTGCATTTCATGCAGCACGTCGTCATTCAGATAGTGCTTCGCCTTGAAGCATTCCATGGCCTCTGGATTACGGGCATCCACGTCCTGAAGAGCTTTCAGTGCCGCGAATTCATCGTAGTTCCGCAGGGTATTTTCGGCCTTGAGATACTCGCCGAATAATTTTACAAAATCCTTTTTATCGGATTCTTTTTCGATCGCTGAAGGGTTCGGAAACCGGCTTTCTAGTTCACTCACGATATCGATGAAACCGCGTCGGGTGTTCCCGTTTTCCTGATCCCGAAAGCCATTCATGTATTCGTCGTAGCTTTTCTCCAAGACAACATTCTTGGTGTTCTTGTCCCCGAAAAGCGTGATCGCGTCGACGGTCGCCTGTTCGAGATTACGGAAGGCGATGATATTGCCAAAGGTCTTGGTCGCGTCGTAAATGCGGTTCGTTCTGGAAAATGCCTGTATCAAGCCGTGGAAGCGAAGGTTCTTGTCAACGAATAAGGTGTTCAGAGCCGGGGCGTCGAAGCCGGTCAGAAACATGCCGACAACGATCAGCAGATCGACTTCTCTGGATTTTACGCGCTTCGCCAAGTCTCGGTAATAGTTTTGAAAACCCAGCCCATCGACGCCGAAACTCGTCTTGAAATACGCGTTGTAGTCCCGGATCGCCGCATTCAGAAATTCTTTGGCGCTGCTGTTCATCGCCGAAACGTCAAAACTCTCGTCCTGGATGTCCCCGACGGCGTCTTGTTCTTCGTTCGCGGCGAAGGAGAAGATCGTCGCGATCTTCAGGGGCTTGTCGTTGTTGGCCTGCAGCGCGTTCAGCGTCTCGTAATATAGCTTGGCAGCATCCACGCTGCTGACCGCGAACATGGCGTTGAAGCCGCCGCTTCCCGCCTTTAGCCGGTGCGTCTTCTGGCGAAAATTGTTAAGGATATACTGCGAAACTTCCTTGATCCGTTCGGGATGCTGCAGGGCCTGCTTGTTTTCCGCGGCGCTTAGCTTTTTCTCGTCTTGCTCGCTCTCGATGGCTTTGAACTGCGGCCGCACGTCGTTGTAATCGACCTTGAACTTCAGCACCTTCTCGTCACGGATGGCATCCGTGATCACGTAGGAATGCAACTCGCGCCCGAACACGCTGGCGGTGGTTTCCGCGCCCGCAGCATTCTCCGGAAAAATCGGCGTGCCGGTGAAGCCGAACTGGTAGAACCTTTTGAATCTCTTCCTCAGGTTCTTCTGCGCCTCACCGAATTGACTGCGATGGCACTCGTCGAAGATGAAGACGACCTGCCTGCCATAGATGGGCAGATCAGCTTCGGCCTTCATCAAGTTGTTCAGCTTCTGGATAGTGGTGACGATGATCCTGTTGTCATCCTTCTCCAGATTACGTTTCAACCCTGCGGTGCTGTCAGAACCGTTAACGCTTTCGGGCGAAAACCGCTGATATTCTTTCATCGTCTGGTAGTCGAGATCCTTCCGGTCGACGACGAAGAACACCTTGTCGATGAAGTCGAGTTCGGTTGCCAGCCTGGCAGCTTTGAAGCTCGTCAGAGTCTTACCTGACCCTGTCGTGTGCCAAATGAAGCCACCGCTTTCGGGCTTGCACCAGGTTTTGGCCAGATAAGAGCTGCGGATTTTCCAAAGGATGCGCTCTGTCGCCGCGATCTGGTAGGGGCGCATGATCAACAGGGTGTCGCTGACATCGAAAACAGAATACTGCAGCAAGACATCCAGCAGCGTGCGTTTCTGCAGGAAGGTTGAGGTAAAGTCTTTCAGATCCTTGATCAATCCGTTGTCGGATTGTGCCCAGTTCATCGTGAAGTCGAAGCTGTTCTTGTTGCGCTTCGTGGTGTTGGCGAAATAACGGGTATCGGTGCCGTTCGAGATTATGAACATCTGCAGGAACCGAAAGAGCGAGTTCTCGCTGTTAAAGCTCTCCTTGCTGTAGCGATGGATCTGGTTGAAGGCCTCGCGAATTGCAACACCGCGCCGTTTCAGCTCAATCTGCACCATGGGCAGACCGTTCACCAAAATCGTCACATCATAGCGGTTGGCATGAGAGCCAGTTTGCTCGAACTGCTTGATAACCTGCAGCTTGTTGCGGGTCTTGTTGCGTTTGTCGACCAAATGGATGTTCTGAATGCGGCCATCATCAAAGACAAAATCATGGATGTGGTCATCTTGGATCTTGCGGGTTTTGTCGATGATGCCTTCGCTGGGCCTGTCCAGATAGGTCTCGACGAAGCGCACCCACTCGACATCTGAAAAGACGACGCTATTCAGATTCTGCAACTGAACGCGGATGTTGGCAAGCATCGCCTGAGCCGAGGTGATGTCGGGACGGAATTCATAGCCCTGATCGACCAGATCCCGCACCAGTTCACGCTCCAGATCGTCTTCCCTCTGGTAACCCTTGGCGGCACTTTCGATGCGCTTGTATGCATCTAGAACGATGAAAGTCTTGCTCTCGGCGATCGGCGTCAGAGTCTCAGACATTCTGCGCTTCCTGTTTCCAATAGCCGTAGTTGTCAATCAGGTTATCGAGCAAGTGTTTGACTGTCTGCTTCTGTTGCGGGGTCGGGTCGGCGATCTGTTCGGTTGACAGAGACGAGTGGCTGAAGGTGTTGATCAAGCGCACATAGGCTTCTTTGTTACCCTCGGCGGTGTTCAACAAATCGCCCCATTTGTCATGCCCCAAGAACCCTGCGGTCTTCTCATAAAGGTTGCGAAGCAAGGTAAAGTGATACCGTTCTACCTTATCTTTTTCGAGGGCCTCTTCCAACATGTGCCGCAAATGCAGATGATAGGTGAAACTCTTGTTGGCATCACCGTATTTGGTATTGAGCGTAAAGCTCCCGTCTGCATGGCGCTCCAGCAAATAGCAGCCGTCATTCGCGGGCTTCTTTTTCAAATCCAACTCGTTATGCAGCACGTTATAGAACAGCGGGTTGTGCGTGGTGATTACAAACCTCAGTTGAGCGGGGGCCTTCTTGATCAGGTTCGCGAGGTTCACCGCCAGTTCGATCAGGTGGTTTTCGTCCAGCGAGCTGACAGGGTCGTCAACGAACACATATTCCAGCGCGTTGAACTGATCAGTCCCGCGCTGATCCGGTTCGCCGATACTTAGTTCGGCCACCACCGTTTCCAGCAGCGTGTAGAAGATGCTCCAGATGAAATTGCTCTCTTCGCCCTTTGAGATCTTGAACGCATCTGTCCTCGCGTCATCGCCTGCCTCGATGGTGAAGGTCACTTCGGAAAAGGCCTTCACCGAGGTCTTGCTGCCGTCCTCGTTGTCGAGGGTATAGGCCTGATTGAAGGTCGGAGTCAGAGCTGCCTTGGAATAGTGTTGAAACACGCGGGTGATGTTCACCTCTTGGCCTTGATCAACCAAAATCCAGTCGGTGAAGCTGTTGGGCTGGATCACCAGCTTGGGCAGGCCATCCCCCTTCAAGTCATTGTCCCAGTAGAACAGGTCCTCGGTGAAGGCGCTGTAGTAGAGGATCTTGTTACGGGCGGGGGTGTCGTCGCCCTCGATCCTGGGGGCAATCAGGTTCTTCATGGCGCGGGACAGACGGGTTTTGCCGGTGCCGTTGAAAGCGTAGATCAGTTGGACCTTTTTGTTCGAGTCGCGCAGCTGCGCGGCGATCTCTTCAAGGGTTTTGGTCATGCCTGATCCCCTTTGGGAAAGCTCAGCAGCAGATTGCGGTAGTATTCGTACTGCTTTTGCCGCAGCGCGATTTCGCGCGGCAGGCCTGTGGTAAGCGAAGCGGTGATCGTGTCGAACTTGTCGAGGATCGAGACGATGCGGGCTTGCTCGGCTAGGGCGGGCCATGGAAGTCGAATGCTGTTTAAGTTTTTCTGGTTCAACTTTGGTTGGGCAGCGCCCGATATATAAGGTGTTAAATCTATGTTATTCAGGTAATATTCGACGAATTTTCGCTCTGCGTAAGTGTCGAACTTCAACACATGGGCATGATTGTTGACCCAAGACTTACCGCTGACGCTGAATGCGATTGGTGTGCTTCGCGCAAGCAGATTCGCACCATCCTCAGAGATCAGAAGAAAATCGCCGTCAAAGATAAAGTCTTTCACGTAATCGACGACTCCTGATGCGCCATAATAGGGAATGTTGCCTGGCTGCCTCAGACCGCTTGTGATTGGAACGCGGCGTGAGTCTAGGTTCTCAGCCACCTCCCCCAACGTCTTCCACTCCACATCCCCGCCCTCAAAACTGAGGAGTTGGTTGCGGTAGTGGTTGTATTGGGTTTTGCGGGCGGTAAGCTCTGCGGTAAGCTCTGCGGTGAGCGCGGTGAATGCGTCCAATATCCGAACAATCTCGGCCTGAATCACCAAAGACTTCTGCGGGTTCTCTGGACAGGGGATAGGAATGGTCTTGTTGCAAAAGTTACTGATCCAATGACGTTTGTGGTCGCCATCAGTTTGCTCACTCGGCAGGGTGTTCAACCAATGATACACATACTTCAAAGAGAAACGCCCCTCGTCGCGCGACTTGATCATCTTCATCGCGGAGGACTTCGCCTTGAAATCAAAATCAACCCACTTATTGGCTGTAGTAAAATCGTCGAATATAATTGTAGGTGATGATTGCGCAGGATAAATCCCGTGCATTTCGTCAGTGTAGCCAAGGACGAAAGTCTTGCCAGCAGTAAGCACCGGCGTAGCAAATTCATCGCTATAGTTTGACGATTCAACTAGGTAATTAGTGGGCTGCTCATATTGCGTAACCTCTCCCAACGGCATCCACTCCACCACCGCCCCATTCAAAAGGCGCTCAAGATACCCGAAACCGCTCACGCCTCGATCTCCGCTACGATCGCGTCAATCTGCGCGCGCAGATCTGTGATCCGCTTCACCGTGTCCGAGATATCCCTATTGAGGGTGACAATATCCGTCACCTCGCGGGTGTCCTTCGGCTCCACATAGGCGCTGACCGAGAGGTTATAGTCATTGTCCATTATCTTTTGCTGCGCCACGTTCTGCGCCACATGTGGCACCGCCTCTTTGGTGGCAAACAGGCGCAGAACCTGGGCGATGTGGGGATCGTCCATTAGGTTGGTGCTGGTGCTTTTGCGGAAGAACGCATCCCCGCTGGCATCAATGAACTGCACATCGGAGTTTTGCTTGTTCTTGGCCAGCACAAGGATCGTCACCGCGATGGTGGTGCCGAAAAACAGGTTCGGCGCCAGCGCGATGACGGTTTCGACATAGTTGTTGTCGACAAGATACTGGCGGATTTTCTGCTCTGCCCCGCCGCGATAGAAGATGCCAGGGAAGCAGACAATCGCCGCGCGGCCACGGGACGAAAGGTAATGCAGCGCGTGCAGGACGAAGGCGAAGTCCGCCTTGGATTTCGGGGCCAAGACGCCTGCGGGGGCAAAGCGCTCGTCATTGATCAGGGTGGGGTCGTCCGACCCCTTCCATTTCACCGAGTAAGGCGGGTTCGAGACAATTGCGTCAAAGGGCACGTCATCCAGGAAATGCGGATCTTCCAGTGTGTTCCCGTGCTGGATGTTGAACTTGTCGTAGTTCACGTTATGCAAGAACATGTTCATGCGGGCGAGGTTGTAGGTGGTGTAGTTGATTTCCTGCCCGAAGAAGCCGCCTTCGATGATGTGATCGTCGAAGTGTTTCTTGGCCTGCAACAGCAGTGAGCCAGAGCCACAGGCGGGGTCGTAGATCTTGTTGACGCGGGTTTGGCCGTGCATCGCGAGTTGCGCGATCAGCTTGGACACGTGCTCCGGGGTGAAGAACTCGCCGCCCGACTTGCCCGCGTTGGCGGCATAGTTGGAGATCAGGAATTCATAGGCATCGCCGAAGGGGTCGCCCTGCGCATCTGCGAAGTCGAGCTTGAGCCCCTCGACGCCTTTGAGAACCTTGGCCAGGCGGTCGTTCTTTTGGGCCACAGTGTTGCCAAGGCGGTTGCTGGTGGTGTCGAAATCGGAGAACAGGCCCTTGATGTCTTGCTCGGACGGGTAGCCATTGGCCGAGCCTTCGATTGCCTTGAAGACGGCGGCAAGGTCCGTGTTTAGGCTTTCGTTGGTGTTGGCGGATTTGGCCACGTTCCTGAACAGCTGCGACGGGTAGATGAAGTAGCCCTTGGTCTTCACCGCATCATCGACGACCTCGGCGGGGATGTCAGCATCACGCATGGCGGCGTAGTTGACGCCCGGATCGCCGCCTTCGATGTAGGTAGTGAAGTTCTCGCTGATGAAACGATAGAAGAGCGCGCCCAAGACGAATTGCTTGAAGTCCCAGCCATCGACTGCTCCGCGTACATCGTTTGCGATGGCCCAGATCTGGCGGTGAAGTTCGTCGCGCTGTTGTTGCCCGGTCATTTCTGTTTACCCTCTTGTTCCTGCTGGGCGATCCAGCGATCGATCTCGCCCTTACGAAATCGCCACGCACTGCCAACTTTGAAGCCAGGAACCTTGCCCTCGGAGGCAAACCGATAGGCCGTCTTCTCCGCGATTCTGAGATAATCGGCGAGTTCCTTCGTGGTCATGATGTCATCGTTGGGCATTCGGAAATGTCCTTTCAGATGGACCTGGGTTGAAACTAGAGGAACCTGAGGACGGCGGCAAGCTAGGCAATCAGAACGCCTGCGCGTGGCGCTTGGCATATCTGTTACGCTTGGCACGAAAGTCCTCAATGGGCTGGCACTGGTCACGCTGTGCGGCATTTCCGAATGTTAGCAGAGGGCCGACTGCGTCACTCAAGGACTACGCGCTCCCCCCCCACGGCATGGTTCCTCCCCGGTCCTGAACGTATGCGGGGGGGCGCAGCGCGGAAGTCTTCTAGCGACAGCCGATTTCACCGGGGAAGCCACCCGGAATCCAGGCAGCCAGCCTGAGAGCCGTTTCGGTCAATAAAACAATACCTTGAGCACCCCACGAGGGTGGCTTCCTGCTGGATTCCGGCAGAATCCAGGAAGCCATCTTTAGGATCCACTTTGCGGAAGCCAGCGCCACCGGAAGCCACCGGGATCCAGTCGGGATCCACCCCGCCAGAAGCCACCCAAACCACAGGACTACCCCGCCCCATGGACCTCGCCTTTGCGCCGCGCCAGATCGAGTTCTGGCCGATCGAGCACCTGCGCCCCTATGCCCGGAACGCCAAGATGCACGGGCCCGATCAGGTGGCCCGCATCGCCGCCAGCATGGCCCGCTTCGGCTGGACGGTGCCCTGCATGGTCGGGGACGACGGCGAGTTGATCGCCGGTCATGGACGGGTGCTGGCGGCGACGGAACTGGGGCTTTCGGAGGTGCCGGTGATCCGGCTCGGCCATCTCGATGAGGCGGAACGCCGGGCCTACCGGATCGCAGACAACAAGCTGACGGAACTCGGTGACTGGGACGAAGCGCTGCTGCGCGACGAGGTCGCGGGTCTGCTGGCCGAGGATTTCGACCTGTCACTGCTGGGCTTTGCCGAGGATGAGCTGGAGGCGCTGCTGCAGGATCCGGAGTTCGGCGAGAATGTCGGGGCGGAGGGTGAAGACGAGGTGCCCGAGCCGCCCGCCGATCCGGTCTCGGTGCCGGGCGATCTCTGGCGGCTCGGGCCCCACCGGCTGATCTGCGGCGACAGCACCTCAGCGGATGTCGTCGGCAAGCTTTTGGGCGATGTCCGCCCACTGCTGATGGTCACCGATCCGCCCTATGGGGTGGAATACGACCCGAACTGGCGCAATGCCACGGGCGCGGCCAAGACCAAACGCACCGGCAAGGTGCTGAATGACGACCGCGCCGACTGGCGCGAGGCCTGGGCGCTGTTTCCGGGCGATGTGGCCTATGTCTGGCACGGCGCGCTGCATGCGACCACGGTCGCCGACAGCCTGATCGCGGCCGGCTTCGACATCCGCTCGCAGATCATCTGGGCCAAGGACCGGCTGGTCCTCAGCCGGGGCGATTATCACTGGCAACACGAGCCCTGCTGGTACGCGGTGAAGAAGCGCGGCAAGGGTCATTGGGCCGGGGACCGCAAGCAGACCACCTTGTGGCAAATCGCCAACAAGGATCAGGACGCGGAAACGGTTCACGGCACGCAGAAGCCGGTCGAGTGCATGCGCCGGCCGATCCTAAACAATTCCAGCCCTGGACAGGCGATCTACGAGCCTTTCATGGGCTCGGGCACCACGCTGATCGCGGCCCAGACCACCGGCCGGGTCTGCTACGGGATCGAGTTGAACCCCGCCTATGTGGATGTCGCCATCGCCCGTTGGCAGAACCTGGCGGGTAAGCCCGCCGTGCTGGACGGTACTGGCCAAACCTTTGCAGATCTGACAACCTCCCGACGCTGAGACCAGAACTCTCGCAATCTTCGCCATATCGTGAGGACTGCGACCTCCCGAACTGTTGCACCGATGCGGGTCTACGAAATTTGGTCATCTGGGCGATAAGCTTGACACTCAATCGCTTCATGACAAGGTGCTCGTAACAAAATCGAACAATCGGAACTCCTATGACAGTGCAGCGTATTGAGAGCAAAGATTGCTCGATTAAAGACCTTTTCCACCAATTCTACGCTGTTCCCGACTACCAGCGTGAGTATGTTTGGGGTCCAGAGGAGGTGGAGCAGCTTCTGTCAGATATACGCGGTGAAATGGGCGAAGCATCAAATCCCGAAGCTCCAGAATACTTCATCGGCAGCATTGTCGTCTGTCCCAGCAATAACATCGACGATGTCCTCGATCTGATCGATGGACAACAGCGGATGACAACACTCTATATTTTGCTTTGCGCTATCCGTGATCGATTGAAAGACTTGGGAGCTGCCGAGTTAACGACGCTAAAGTCCCAAATCGCAGATTCAACTGTCGACGACATCGGTAACGAGACCTTCCGGCACCGTCTCGAACTGCAATACGAAGATAGCGGAGATGCCTTGACTCATATTGCGACGGGCAGGCCCATCGGCAACGCTACGACCACCTCAATGAACAATATGGCCGTTGCCCACCATGTCGCGAAAAAGTTCCTTGCCGCCGAGTTCGATGAGGATCCTAACGCGCTACGCGCCTTTTACGGCTATCTTACCAACAAAGTTAAATTAATCCGGATTCAAACCGAGGATGTCGCAAAAGCGCTAAAGATCTTCGAAACGATCAATGATCGCGGCGTCGGCCTCAATTCTATGGACCTGTTGAAGAATCTACTGTTCATGAAAACCGCGCCCGACAAGTTCGACAAGCTGAAAGCTAGCTGGAAAGAACTTCAGGATGTTATCTACGACATGCGCGAGAAACCCCTTCGATTTCTACGATATTTCATAGTCAGCCGATACAACGTAGATATCATTCGTGAAGACGAGATTTATGGCTGGTTTTCCAGCAGGGATTCCGAGATTGGGTACTCCAAGGACCCGAACGCTTTCGTTAGAGAGTTGATATCGGCGGCACGCGCATATAGCAACTTCAGGTCTGGCAACGATCAAAATGGCAAACGCAATCGCTACCTAGACAATATGCGCCTTTTGGGCGGCTCTGCAGCGCGGCAGCATTTGATCTTGCTTCTTGCCGGACGGCATCTGGAACCAGAACTTTTTGATCGGCTGGCGGCGGAGGTCGAGAATCTCTTCTTCTGCTATGTCATCACGCGTGAGCCGACGCGAACATTTGAACGCAATTTTGCTCGTTGGGCAACCGAGCTTCGGAAAGTAAATTCCTTGGAGCAGTTCGACACCTTCATTTCAGAGCGCTTCGACAAGGAGAAAGCAACACTGGCAAACCGCTTCGATGATGCGATAGGGCGACTCGAGCTGGGCAAACTCCAACTGTACAGAATGGTATACATCCTTGGAAAGCTGTCCCAGCAGGTCGATATCAATGCTTATGGCGAAACACCCGGCACCGCTTGGCTCGATCACTATATGAGCAGCGGATTCGAAATCGAACATATCTACCCGCAGAATCCGACGCCCGACGCTTTGGAGGAGTTTGGAGAAATAAGCGATCCGACCATCGTGCAGAGGCTCGGCAATCTAGTGCTGGCCGAAAAATCTATAAATGCTTCGCTTGGCAACCGCCCCTACTCCGAAAAGAGACCGGTTTATCAGCAATCAAAGCTTCTGTTGACCCGCGCACTTAGTGAAAGGCCGAAAGTCGGAGCGAATACACGCATTGACCGTGCCGTAGCAAAAATAGAACCTTACCCAAATTGGAACGAGGGCTCCATTAACGACCGGCAAAAAGCACTTGGAACATTATCGCGGGCGATTTGGGGCATGCCGGAACGCCAGCAAGCGTTCGGCACCTGAGAAAATAGCGGCCAGCATCACTGTTTCGACCTGCGAACCCCCCGCAAAAGTGGGGTCGTTCAGTCGGATAACGCCTTTACACGGATTTCACTATTCGCTGAGTGCCAGCCTGTAGATCCTTCCTCGACCGTCCACCTTTTCGGAGGTCACGGTCAGCCCCAGCTTTTTCTTCAGCGAACCGGAAATGGCCCCACGAATCGAATGATGCTGCCATCCCGTCGCCTCGGCGATCTCGGCGATGGTCGCGCCGCCCTCCGCCTGCAGCATCGCGATCAGCCGCGCCTGCTTGGTGCCGGGGCGCTGGGAGGCGGCGATGGCCTCAGGCTTCGCGTCCCGCAGGCCCGCCATGGTTTTCACCACGACCGGGTCGATCCCGACTGCCGCAAGGCCCTCGGGCGTCGCGATCAACGTGGTGCCATGCCCGTCGCCGGTCTCGCGCCAGAGCGGTTCCTTGTGCCGGAGATTGGCTTCGACCTCTTCGATGAGGCCGAGCTTGATCATCCGGCCGATGGCCATCTTCGCCGCCGCACCATGCAGCCCGTCGGGCAGCGGCAGGGCGAGACTGCCCGGCCGGGCGCTGGCGCGGGTCAGGATCAGGGTCTGGGTGTCGGTGAGTTTGGTCATTGCTCGCTCCGTGCATCGCCGCCGCAGGTCACGGTCGGCTTCTACGGAGCCGGGCCCCGCTCTCGGCGGGGCGTGACAGTCGTCTTTATCGGCCCGCGCGTCAGGCGGCGTGTTCACCCTCGCCGAATGTAAAATCGCTGATCTGCTTCAGCAGGTGGGCCTGATATTCGAGGCTGCCGACATCGCCCCAGTTCAACCGCTCCGGGTCTGCCCCGAAATGATCCTCGCTGAAGTCCTGCAGCCGGGCCAGCATCGCGTCGATTTCGGTCTTCTTCGCGATAAAGGCGGCAAGGGCGGCGTCATTGGTGCGGGCGGTTTGGCGGGTCATTTCGGTCTCCGGGAGTTGCGTTTCGTTGATGCAGCATCGCTCCGGGGCCTCCTGAAGTGTAGAGAATTCGGAGCAATAACAGTGCTTTCTGATGCACATCACCATCATCTTCGGTGGCACCTATGAAGGGCATGAGCGAGCGGGCCTATGCGGCCCATGCCGGACTGTCGCGCGGGGCGATCCAGAAGGCGCGGAAGAGCGGCAGGCTGGTGCTCTTCGCCGATGGCTCCATCGACGCGGCGGCGTCGGACGCAAGGCGCGCGGCCACAACCGATCCTGATCAGCAGCAGCGGGCGAAGGGCGGCACCGCGCGACAGTCAACGGCAGCGCAACGCACGCCGGATGCCAACCTCGCCGCCCCGTCGATCTCCGGCCCGGGCGACTCGTCCTCTTATCTGAAAGCCCGGACGGCGCTAACGGTCTATCAGGCGCAGGAGCGCCAGATCGCCATCCAGAAGAAGAAGGGCGTGCTGGTCGACCGCGCAAGGGCCGAGACGCTGGTCTTCCGCCTCGCCCGGCAGGAGCGGGATGCCTGGGTGACCTGGCCCGCGCGCGTCGCCGCGATCATGGCGGCGGAGCTCTCGGCCGAGATGGAAAAGACCACCGGGGAAGCGATCAGCATCGGCACCGGGGTGCTGCAGAGGGTGCTGGAAACCCATGTCCGAGACCAGCTTGCCGCCCTCGCCGACCTCAAGGTTTCTCTTGAATGATGAGGATGGGACAGACGGTGACGCGCCCGACCTGAGCTTCGATGGCGCCGAGGACATGTTGCGTGCCTGGTCGCGCGGCATCCGGCCTGATCCGGACCTGACGGTCTCCGAATGGGCGGACAAACACCGCTGGCTGTCCTCGCGCGCCGCCGCCGAGCCGGGGCGCTATCGCACCGCGCGGACGCCCTATCTGCGCGAGATCATGGATGCGCTCTCGCCGGGCCATCCGGCGCAGCGGATCAGCTTCATGAAGGCCGCGCAGGTCGGTGCGACCGAAGCGGGCAACAACTGGATCGGCTTTGTGATCCATCACGCGCCGGGCCCGATGCTGGCGGTACTGCCGACGGTCGAGATGGCGAAACGCGCCTCGCGCGGCCGGCTCGACCCGCTGATTACGGATTCGCCGGCCCTGCGCGAACGGGTCAGCCCGGCGCGGTCGCGCGATGCCGGGAATTCGATGCTCTCAAAAGAGTTTCCGGGCGGCATTCTGGTGCTGACCGGCGCCAACAGCGCGACCGGCCTGCGTTCCATGCCTGCACGCTATCTGTTTCTGGACGAGATCGACGCCTATCCGCCCTCGGCCGACGAGGAGGGCGATCCGGTGACACTGGCGGAGGCCCGCAGCACCACCTTCGCCCATCGCCGAAAGGTTTTTCTGGTTTCGACGCCGACGATCCGGGGGCTGAGCCGGATCGAGCAGGAATTCGAGGCGTCCGACCAGCGACGCTATTTCGTGCCCTGCCCGCATTGCGGTGCGATGCAATGGCTGGAATTCGAGCGCCTGCGTTGGGACAAGGGCAAGCCCGAGACCGCTGCCTATGTCTGCAACGCCTGCGATACCCTGATCGCCGAGCATCACAAGACGGCCATGCTGGAAGCGGGCGAATGGCGCGCGACGGCGGTCGCAACTGACCCGTATCATGTCGGCTATCACCTCTCGGCGCTTTATTCGCCCATCGGCTGGAAGAGCTGGGAACAGATCGCCCGGGAATGGCTGGCCGCTCAGGGCAATGACGAGATGCTGCGCGCGGCGCGCAACACGCTTCTGGGCGAGACCTGGGTCGAACGCGGCGAGGCACCGGAATGGCAGCGGCTGGCCGACCGGCGCGAGGTCTTCGCGGCGCAGATCCCCGAAGGCGGACTGTTCCTGACCGCCGGGGCCGACATTCAGAAGGACCGCATCGAGGTCGATATCTGGGCCTGGGGACGGGGCCTACAAAGCTGGCTTGTCGATCACATCGTCATCCCCGGCGGGCCGGACAGCCCGGCAGCCTGGGCAGAATTGACCAGGCTTCTCGGCCAGACATGGCTGCATGCGCATGGCGCGGTGATGCCGATTGCAAAGCTGGCCATCGATACCGGCTATGAGGCAGCGACGGTCTATGCCTGGGCGCGGGCGCAGGGGTTCGAACAGGTCGCGCCGGTCAAGGGTCTCGAAGGCTTCAACCGGGCGACGCCGGTCTCGGGGCCAACCTTCGTCGATGCCACAGTGGGCGGCAAACGCCTGCGCCGCGGCGCCCGGCTCTGGTCGGTCGCCACGGCCACCTTCAAGATCGAGACCTATCGGTTTCTGCGACTGGAACGGCCCGAAGATGATCAACCCGATCCGCCGGGGATGATCCATCTGCCGAACTGGGCCGACAGCGAATGGCTGAAGCAGCTGGTCGCCGAACAGCTGGTCACGGTCCGCAACAAGCGCGGCTATGCCCGGCACGAATGGCAGAAGCTGCGCGAACGCAACGAGGCGCTGGACACCCGGGTCTATGCCCGCGCCGCCGCCTGGATCATGGGTGCGGATCGCTGGGACGAGCGGATGTGGCGGCAGCTTGAGGATCAGGCGGGTGTCGCGCCGCCGGTACCGGATGCGGGCGCAGCCCATTCAACCGATACCGCCGAGCCTGCTGCAGACCCGCCTGCCCGTCAGGCGGGCGCCCCGCCCACAACACCACGCCGCAAGCGGCGAACCTACACACCGCGTTTCATGAGGTGAGAAATGGAGATCGACCGTATGCAGGCGCTTTTGACCGCGCTGCAGGAAGCGCGCTTCAGCGGGCTGCGCAGCGTCAGCTATGACGGCAAGACCCTGACCTATGGCTCGGACGCCGAACTGGCAGCTGCGATCAGCGATCTGGAAGCCCGGATTGCGCGTGTATCTGGCACCGCGCGCCATCGCCGCTGGGGCACTGTCGCGACCAAGGGGCTCTGAGCCATGGCATTCGACGGCATCCGTCAGCGGCTGGGCGCGATCATCGGCGGGTTCGACGCCGCACAGTCGCATCGACGCCTGCGCGGCTTTCGGGCCTCCCGCGCGCATGTGAACACGCTGATCGCGGGCGCGGGCGAGACCATCACCGCGCGGGCCCGCTGGCTTGCGCGCAACAATGGCTACGCCAGCGGCGCGGTCGAGGCCTTCGCCAGCAATGTCGTCGGTGATGGGATCAAACCGTCCTCGTCGATTGCGAATGCGGCGCAGAAGGAGGCGCTGCAGAAACTCTGGCTTGGCTGGACCGACGAGGCCGATGCCGAGGGGCTGACGGACTTTTATGGCCTTCAGCGCCGCGCCGTGCGCGAACTGTTTCTGGCAGGCGAAGTGTTTCTGCGGCTGCGCCCGCGCCGCCCCGAGGACGGGCTCTCGGTGCCGCTGCAGCTGCAGATGCTGCCCTCCGAGATGCTGCCGATGGACATGAACCGGGAATTGCCGGGCGGCGGGAGCATCCGTCAGGGCATCGAATTCGACGGCATCGGGCGGCGCGCGGCCTATCACCTGCTGCGCCGCCATCCGGGTGACATGACCGATCCGGGGCTCGTCGGCGAAACGGTCCGCGTGTCGGCCTCGGAGATCGTTCATGTGCTGGATCCTGTAGAGGCCGGTCAGCTGCGCGGCGTCTCGCGCTTTGCCCCGGCGATTGTGAAGCTGTTCACGCTGGATCTCTATGACGATGCCGAGCTGGAGCGGAAAAAGACAGCAGCGATGTTCGCGATGTTCATCACCTCGCCCGCTCCGGAAACACCGCTGGAACCGGCGGAAGAGGATCTGGAAGTCGAGCCCGGTCAGGTGGTCCGCCTCGATCCGGGCGAGGATGTCTCGACCCCCGCCACGCCGGATTCCGGATCGACCTATGAGCCGTTTCAATACCGGACCTTGCTGCAGATCGCAGCGGCGCTGGGCATTCCCTACCCGTACCTGACCGGCGATGCCGCGCGGGGGAACTTTTCCAATACCCGCGTCGCGCTGCTAGACTTCCGCCGTCGGGTCTCGGCGATCCAGCACAGCGTCATCGTGCATCAGCTCTGCCGTCCGGTCTGGCAGCGCTGGATGGATCTGGCGGTGTTGTCGGGCGCCATCGACCTGCCCGGCTATGACCGCGACCGCCGCAGCTTTCAGGCGGTCAGCTGGCTGCCGACCCGCTGGGACTGGGTCGATCCGATGAAGGACGCCTCGGCCGAGATTCTGCAGATCGAGGCCGGTCTCAAATCCCGCAGCCAGGCGATTTCCGAGCGCGGCTATGACGCCGAACAGGTCGACCGCGAGATCGCGGCGGAACGCAAGCGCGAGACGGCGCTGGGCCTCGATTTCCGCCGCCCCGGCTCGCCCGCGCAGGGGTCCAAGGGCAATGCAGCTGGCGATGGCACGGACGTCAGCAATAGCAAGGACGATGACGAAGACCGTGTCGCCGACCCTGATAACGACGACACCGACGATGACGATGCCAGAAAGGACCGCTGATGCATCATGCCCAGATCGCCCAGCGCGCCTTCGACACCCCGCTGATGATCGCCCCCGCCAAGGCACTGGCCTTTCTCAGCGGTCTCGGGCCCCGTATCGCCGGACAGGAGATCAGGTTTGATGGGGCAGCCGTACCCGAACCCGATCTGATCATCGCGCGGCAGACGGCCCGCGCGTCGCTGATCGGCGGCGATCTGGTTGGGAGGCGCGGCGCTGATGCCGACGCGCCTTTCCCCATCATCGATGGCGTGGCGGTGATCGCCATTGCCGGAACGCTGGTCCATCGCGGCGCCTGGATCGGGCAGAGCTCCGGGCTGACCTCCTATGAGGGGCTCGCCGCCCAGATCGACGCGGCGGTTCATGACCCCGCCATTCGCGGCATCGCGCTGGAGATCGACAGTTTCGGTGGCGAAGTCGCCGGAGCTTTTGACCTCGCCGACCGCATCCGCGCGGCGCGGGCCAAAAAACCGGTTCATGCCTTTCTGGCCGAACATGCGCTCTCGGCCGGTTACGCGCTTGCCTCACAGGCGACCCGCATCACCCTGCCCCGCACCGGGGCGGCAGGCAGCATCGGGGTCATCACCATGCACACCGACATGTCCGGCATGCTGGCCCAGAAGGGTGTGGCGGTTACGCTGATCCATGCCGGGGCCCAAAAGGCCGATGGCAATCCCTATGCCGCGCTGCCCGAAGGCATCCGCGACCGGCTGCAATCCGAACTGGAGGATCTGCGCATCCTCTTCGCGGAAACGGTGGCGGCAGGTCGCGGTGCCAGAATGACCAGAGACGCGGCGCTCGCCACCGAAGCGGCAGTGTTTCGCGGCGCTGCGGCCATTGAGGCCGGTCTCGCCGATGCCGTGGCCGATCCCCGTGCCGCGTTCCGCGCCTTTGCCGACAGTTTCGGCCGCCCGGCATTGCCGGTCGGACGACCGACGAAATCCCCGACCCTTTCACCACCCCACCCCAAACAGGAGATGATCATGAGTGATCAGTCGGATACCGATGCCCGGACGCCGGACCAGCAAAACCCGCAAGCCGCCGCCCCAAGCGCGGCCCACGCGCCGACGCAACCCGTCGCGCCGACGGCAGAGCAAGCGGCAGCGGAACCGCCCGCGCCCGGCACCGCAGCGGCTGCGGCCCCGCATGATGCCACCGCCGATGCCATCCGCGCCGAAGCTGCCGAAGTGGCCGCGATCTGCGCGCAGGCGGCAAAGCTGGGCGTCGCCCTGGACGCCGCCGATGCGGTGAGGCGCGGCGTGAGCCCCGATGCCCTGCGCGGCCAGATCCTCGACAGCCTCGCGGCCAGAAGCGATGCCAGCGGCATTCTGGCCAGCGCGCCCGCGCCGACAAACAAGCCGAGCCCGCTTGTCACTGCCGCCCGCAAATCCGCCGACAGCGCCCAGCGCTGATCGCCTGACAGCTTCCGGAGATCCAGATGCCCGTTCTGACCCAACCGCCCAGCATGGGCGATGCGCTCAAATATGAGCTGAACCCCAATTATACCCGCGAGACAGTCACCCTGGCCGAGGGCACCGAATACCCGGCAGGTGCGGTCCTCGGCCGCATCACCGTCAGCGGCCACTACACCTTCGCCAGCCACGGCGGCAGCGATGGCGCGGAACTGGCCGCTGGCATCCTGCTCTATCCGGTCGATACAAGGCTGGCGGAGGCCACCGGCATTCTGCTGGCCCGTGGACCGGCGATCCTGTCGCGCGACGCCCTCTTCTACGATGGCAGCATCGATGACGCGGCCAAGATCGCCCTGAAACACACTGAGCTGACCGCGCTGGGCATCGTCATCCGCGACAGCGCCTGACCGGAAGCTGCGACACTCTCTTTCTTATCCTTCTTTCCGACAAGGTTTCCCCATGACCATCATCCGCAATCCCTTCGATGCCGGTGGCTATTCACTGGCCGAGATGACGCAGGCCATCAATATCCTGCCGAACCTCTATACCCGCCTCGGCGAGTTGGGCCTCTTCCGCTTCGAGGGCGTCTCCCAGCGCAGCGTCATCATCGAACAGATCGAGGGCGTGCTGAACCTGCTCCCCTCGGTGCCGCTGGGCGGTCCCGCCTCGGTCGGGTCGCGAGAGGGGCGCGCCATGCGCAGTTTTGCCCTGCCCTGGATCCCGCATGACGATGTCATTCTGCCCGCCGATATTCAGGGGGTTCCGGCCATCGGCGCCGGGGACGAGGCCGATCCGCTGGTCGCGGTGATGACCCGCAAACTGACGCTGATGCGCCGCAAGCATGCCCAGACCCGCGAATATATGGAGATGAACGCGCTGCGCGGCATCGTGAAGGACGGCGCGGGCACCACGCTCTACAATTACTTCACCGAATTCGGCATCGCGCAGATCAGCGTCGATTTTGTCCTCGGCACCGCCGGGACCAACATTCAGGGCAAGGTCCGCGAGGTGCTGCGCGCCGTCGAGGACAATCTGCTGGGCGAAAGCATGTCGGGCGTCCATGCCCTGGTCAGCCGCGAATTCTTCGACAAGCTGATCTCGCATCCGAAGACCGAGGAAGCCTATAAATTCTATGCCGCGACCGGCGCCCAGCCGCTCCGGCAGGATGTCCGCCGCAACTTCCCCTTCGCAGGCATCCTCTTCGAGGAATATGCGGGCGCGGTGACGCTGTCGACCAAGGCATCGGATCGGCTGGTCCCGGCCAATGAAGGCATCGCCTTCCCGACCGGCACCATGGACACGTTTACCACCTATGGCGGTCCGGCGAACCTTCTGGAAACCGCCAATACCATCGGGTTGCCGCTCTATGCCCGCCAGCATCTCGACCCCAAGGGCCGGTGGATTGACCTGATGACCGAGGCCTCGATCCTGCCGGTCAACAAGCGGCCCCGCCTCGCAATCCGGCTGCACAGCTCGAACTGATGACTGCGTTTGCCGCCGCCATGGATCGCATCTTCGGCCATCCGGACATGGGCATTTCCGCCGTCTGGATCGCGGGTGGCACATCGGAGGAACGCCCGATCCGTCTGATCCGCCGCGCGCCGGACCGGATCACCGAGTTCGGATCGGCGCGGATCCTGTCGGACACCCTGACCGCCGATATCCGCATCAGCGAAATCCCCGATCCCCGGCCGGGCGATCTGATCGTCATCGGCGCCGACAGCCATGTCATTCAGGGCGAGCCGATCCGCGACCGCGACCGGCTGATCTGGACGGTGGAACTGGTGCCAGCATGAGGCTCAAACTCGATATCGATCCGGATCTCGTCGCGATGATGCAGGCCGAGATCGAGGCGGGCGAAAAGGCCGTGACCGGCGCCATGCGCGAGGCGGGTGCGGGCCTGAAGGCCGCATGGCGCGGGCAGATCACCGGGGCCGGACTGGGGCGCAGGCTGGCGAATTCGATCCGCAACGCCACCTATCCGAAGGCGGGAGACAGCCTGAACGCCACAGCGCTGGTCTGGTCGAAGGCGCCGGTGATCATCGGCGCCCATAATGCCGGGCCGCTGATCCGTTCCCGCGACGGGTTCTGGCTGGCGATCCCGACCGAAGCCGCCGGAAAATCCCTGCGCGGCGGGCGCATCACGCCCGGCGAATGGGAGCGTCGCACCGGGCTGCGGCTGCGTTTTGTCTATCGGCGACACGGGCCCAGCCTGCTGGTGGCCGAGGGGAGGATCAACACGAAAGGCCGCGCGGTGGCGTCACGGTCCAAGACCGGGCGCGGGCGGGCCACCGTGCCGATCTTCCTGCTGGTGCCGCAGGTCAGGCTGCCGAAGCGGCTGGATCTGGCGCGGGAGGCGGAACGGGCAGTGGATGGGGTGCCGGGGAAGATCGTGTGGAAGTGGGTCGAGGGGAAAGTTTAGGCAGAAGGTACTGCGTTGACATAGGCGGCGCTTTGTCATGAAACTCCGAGGGATAGTTTATTTAGACAAAAGCATTTGCAGCATGGCCTCATTAAGCAAATCTTACCGACCCATTCGGCGCGATATTGCCTTCGGGGCAACATGCCAGAAATGCAATCGGGTGCTCCGGTCGCACACTGCATACATACTTTACGGCGAAGATGATGGCGAACAGACCTTTGGACCCAGTTGCGCAAAAAAGGTCCTCAACGAGGCGGGAATATCAGCCCTCAAATCGGTTCCGGACTATACGGCTGCGATCACAAGCCCTGACGACGACGAGTCTCTGGAGGAGGATGAAGCCAGACAGCAGGGCGCGCGTGAGCCTGTCCACAGGGAGCCAGCGGCTTCGGACCAGCAGGAGATCAGATATCTTTTGCTTCGTCAGAGAGTTCTTCAACATATTCCTGGTGCAAGCTATCAGCCCTTGGAAAAATATGTTCTGCAATATGACCAAGGCGGGACATTGAGCCCGGCCGCAGTAAGGCATGTCGGCAATATTATGAGAAAGCACGATGGTGGTCGATATGGCATGCGATCACTGCTGACCGTGCATGCCTATGATGCTGCGCTCGCCTACTCCCTATCGATTTCAAGACTGAAAAATAACAAATTTCTTAATGACATACACGCCTACTTGCATCGCCACCTGCGCCTGACGCCGAAGCAAATCGACGCCGCAGATAAGGATCTCCCGAATGGTGTGAGCTTGGACCATGCTGGCTTCTATGTGCCGGAGCGACCATCCGATGAATGAAGCCGCGTTTCATGCAGAAACGACACCCTGCTCCAGGCAGTCTACCTACCCTGCAAGACCTACCGCTCGAGAAACTGGCGAAGCTGCAAGCTTATATGTGCAAAACTGGCTACGACAGCATCGAGGACATGATCAAGCGCTCGCCCGTAGCCGTCGTTCAGGGCTGCCACGTCGAAATCAAGGCGCTCGAGCGCGACCAGTACCCCACCAGCGTCATGTGCGTCGGCGATCCTAAGGTCGTTATTCACGAACAATGCTGCCAGGGCACTATTTCTGACTGTCAGATCTTCTGAGGTCGTCCCGGCGCCAAAAGCGTCGATCTGCTCGCCGTCGGCGTTCAGGCGCTCAAGAATGTTGGTCAGCGCCTGAAGCAGCCTCAGGCTTGCAAACTCCTTGATGTCTTTGCCGTCATGGCCAGCAGACTTGATCAAAGCACGCAGGAAACCGTTGGGAATGCGCTGCGCGATTTCGTGGATATTCTTGCATCGCGAAAGAAATTCCTGCTCTGACATGTCCAATGGAGCGACCTGTGCCAGACGGCAAAGTTCCGGATAGCTGACCCAGCCTTCGTTCTTCAGCTCCTGTCGGTCAAACTTCACGATGTCGGTGGCAGACTCATCGCGCTCAAAGGCACGTCCCAGCTCTTCCAGCATGTCTCCAAGTTCGAGCAGAACGTCCAGATAGCGTTGGGTCTTGGCTACGATGTGCTCCTCGCCCAAGTCAAATCCAGCAACTTTGGCATGAGCCAACGCGTGCGCGTGCGCGTGTACGATTTCCCGGTCCGGAAGTCCTTTGTAGAGTTCACGCATCGGCACGCTGATCAAATTCCGGCCAACGCGGATACAATCGCGGAAGGCCCATTGCCCTTGATAGGACGGGCTGCATCTCCAGACCGATCCTGATCGGAACGGCGTAGAGTTGTAGAAATGGTTCTGTTCATATCTCTTGAGAAATCGATCATCGAGAAAAACAGATTCCCCCGGGTACCTAATTTGTCTGGCTCGATTACGTGTCATCGATTCGGCACAGCCGGGCCACAGAAGACCATCAGCACTTTTGTCTGGGCACAATTCAGGCGTTACAGCGGTGACGATCGCCCAAAGCTGGATCAGCAACTGCCCCTCATACTCTTGGATGCAAAGCTCGTACCAGCCAGGATCGGGTTTGAACTCAACCGACGTTTCGCCATTCATCAGTGCGCGCAACGCCTCGCTGTCCGCGACCGCTGCTTCGTAGTAAAAGACACGAACCCCATGGCACCCTCGCATCCAGAGATAGCGCCTGAGGTGCTCGTTGGACATCTGCCAAGACACGTTTCGAGAAACCGAGAAGTAATGTTGCGTCGAGATTTCGCCCTCGACCACGCCGAACTCTGGCAATGACAAGTCATCAAAAATGATCTTCTGCCGTCGCCCGTCGGCGGGGTCGCCGCCTATACAACGAGGCGACAATCCTAGCGCCATCCACACCTTTTCAGCGAGGTTATAGGTGTAGAAAGAACCATCCCCCCAAGACGCCACGACATAGTCGAGACCGGAAACGGATGGCACAAAATCAGACAGACCGCCCAATGCGCGGACATCTGGTGTCGAATACTCGACTACCCCTTCTCCGGCCTCGGAGGAAATATCCTGAAGGTGAATTGTTGGCTGCGGCGAGAGCGCCATTAACATGTGGCAATATTCGCGGCGCGGACCGAACTGATCAAAATCGTAGTGAGATGTGACCTCAACCTTTCGGCTTGGGTCGGAATCGACGGGTTGCAGCAATTGAAGCAACTTCGGGGGCAAGAGGTTCGCCGTTATCGGAAACTGCGAAAGGTAGTCCGGGATCATGCTGAACCTCACTTGGATTGAACGACCGTGTTGTAGCCGGCAGTTCCGCCTAGCCAACAACGCACCTTATAAGAAAGTGCCCTTCTTATGCCCACCACCCGCGAAACCGTCCTGACCGCCTTGCACGCGCGCCTGTCCAAGCTGTCTTCCACCGCGCTACGCGGCGACGTGCTGCCCGAACGCGTGCCGCCTGATGGGCTGCTGATCCTGCGCGACGGCGAACCGGGTGAACCCGAGGTCACGCTGTCGCCGCTGCGATATCACTATCAGCTCCGGGCCGAGATCGAGGCGTTCGTTCAGGGCGCCGACCGTGACGCCGCCTTCGACGCCCTCTGCGCCAGCATCGGCACTGTCATCGCCGCCGACCGGACGCTGGGCGGGCTGTGCGACTGGATCGAAGCCGAAGCGCCTCGCCCGGTCGATCTGCCCGTCGAGGGAGCGGCCAGTCTGAAGGCGGCGGTGATCCCGGTGATCTTGCACTACACCATCGCAGACCCGCTGGCATAAGCGGCTCTCAGCAGGTGCCGTAATAATTACCCGAGAAGCGGCAATATTCACGCGCGGTGCCGCTGGCGATCATCGTCGCCGCGATGTCGCGACCGTCCGGCAGCCAGCATTGCCCGACGATGCGCCCGTAGCGGTCGACATCGCGCATCCGGCACTGAACAGACCGCCCGGAGACGAGGCCCGCCAGTTGCGCCGTCGCGGTCGACCCGCCCGCATTGCCGATCTCCGGCGCATCCAGCCCCCAGACCCGGATGCGCGTGCTTTGGGAGGTGACCCAGAATGTGTCGCCATCGACAACCCGGGTCACCTGACCGGCAAAATCGAACCGTGATGGCGTCGCGGGTGCTGCGACCTGCGTCGGCACGCATCCAGTCAAAACCATGGTCGCTATGACCGCGATTGTCGCCCGCCCTCTGGACAGCCAGTCCGCCGGTCGCCGCAATCCCAAACCTACCATCCCGCTCCTCACAACCATTGTCCAAACTCCGGCCCATTCTGCGGCGCAGCGCCCGGACCCGCAACCGCGCGCCGCGAACTTCCCTAACCCGACCTGACCGAAAGGACTTTTTCATGGCACGAGCCCAGGGGGCGCGGGCGCAGATGGCGCTTGCGTTCGAAACCGTTTATGGCACGCCGCCTGTGGGCGGCTTCACGAAGATGCCCTTCGCCAGCACCACGCTCGGGGCGGAACAGCCGCTGCTGAACTCCGAACTGCTGGGCTATGGCCGCGATCCGCTGGCGCCGATCAAGGATGCGGTGACGGCCGCTGGCGATATCGTCATGCCCATCGATGCCGAGGCCTTCGGCTTCTGGCTGAAGGCGGCCTTCGGAGACCCGGTCACCTCCGGCACCGGCCCATGGACGCATGAATTCCGCTCGGGCGCTTGGGTGCTGCCCAGCCTTTCCATCGAGACTGGTATGCCCGAGGTGCCGCGCTTCGCCGTCTATTCCGGCTGCGTGCTGGATCAGCTCAACTGGCAGATGCAGCGCTCAGGTCTGCTGACCGCAACCGCCCGGCTGGTCGCACAGGGCGAGACGGTTGGCACTGTCAGCAATGCGGGCACGCCTGCCCTCATCGACCTGAAGCGCTTCGGCCATTTCAACGGCGCGATCACCCGCAACGGCACGGGGCTGGGCAATGTCGTCTCGGCCCAGATCGCCTATGCCAACAATCTCGACCGGATCGAAACCATCCGCGCCGATGGGCGCATCGATGGCGCAGACCCGTCCATCGCCGCTCTCACCGGGTCCATCGAGGTCCGCTTCGCCGACAGCACGCTGGTGACGCAGGCCCTTGATGGCGATCCCTGCGAACTCGAGTTCGCCTACGTCCTGCCCTCGGGCGAAAGCTTCACCTTCACCGTACATGCTGTCTACCTGCCCCGCCCCCGGATCGAGATTTCCGGGCCGCAGGGCGTGCAGGCAACCTTCGACTGGCAGGCCGCGCGTGACAGCGCGCTGAGCCGCATGTGCACCGCCACCCTGATCAACGACCGCGAGGAATACTGATGCTGACACTCGACTTGAGCAATGAACCGCGTTGGCACGATCTGGCGCCCGGCGTCCGGGTGCAGCTGCGCCCGCTGACCACCGCACTGATGGTCGCCACCCGCAGCGACCCGGATGTCGAGGCAGTGCCGGACGCGACCAGCGATGAGGAACGGGCGCTGATCTTCGCCAAGGCGCTGGCCCGTCGCGCGGTTCTGGACTGGGAGGGGGTCGGCGATTCCGATGGCAAGGTGATCGCCCCCAGCCCGCAGGCCATTGATGCGCTTCTGGACACCTGGCCGATCTTCGAAGCCTTCCAATTGGTCTATGTCTCGAAGGGCCTGTTGCTGGAACAGGAAAAAAACGTCTCCGCGCCCTCGCCGACTGGTGCTTCGATGGGGGCGACAGCTACTGCGCGGCCTGCACGCAAAGCTGCGAAGACTGCCCGACGCGGCAAAACCAGCCGCTGACTTGGGAGGGCTGGCAGGTCTGGGATCTGGTCGGACGGCTCGGCGGGCAGTTGCGCGTGCTGCCGGGCGCGGTGATCGGCTGGGATCTGACCGCGGCACTGGGGCTGGCAGCGGCGCTGGGCATCCCGGCGACGGCCGCAGCTGAACTGCTGCCCATCATCGAAGCAGTGATGGTGCGGAAGATGAACGAACAGATGGAACGATGAGATGGCAGAAAAACGCGTCAGCGTCCGCCTCGCGGCGGTGGGCGGACGTCAGGTGCGCGCCGAGCTGGAAGGTGTGGGCGAGGCCGGATCGCGAGGCTTCGGGCGCCTCTCGCGCGAGATGGAAGCGGCGAATGCCCGCATGGCTGGGTTTACGCGCAAGGTCGGGGTCGCGGCAGCCGCTGCGGTCGCCACCGCCACGGCTGCTGGTATCGCCATGGTCCGGTCCGGGCTCCAGACGGTGGATGCGCAGGCGAAGCTGGCGCAATCGCTCGGCACCACGGTCGCCTCGATCCAGACGCTGGAACGTGCGGGCGAGCTTGCAGGCGTGTCGATGTCCGGCATCGAACAGGCGACCAAGGATCTGACCCGGCGGCTGAGCCAGGCGGCGGCCGGCGGTGGTCCGGCGGCGGAAGCGCTGGAACGGTTGGGCCTGACGGCAAGCGAGTTGCTGGCCCTGCCGCTGGACGAACGCGTCGGGGCTATCAATGCCGCCATCGCCGAATTCGTGCCAGTGGCCCAGCGTGCTGCGGTCGCAGGTCAGCTCTTCGGCGAGGAAGGCTCGATTGCCATGTCGCGCATCGATACGGCCACCTTGCGGCAGGCGACCGAGGACGTGCACGCCTTCGGGGTCGTGGTCTCGGAACAGGATGCCGACAGGATCGAACGGACGAATGACGCGATTTCGCGTCTCGGACTGGTCTGGCGCGGGCTGTCGAACCAGCTGGCGGTGGCTGCCGCCCCGGCCTTGGAGGCCGTCGCCGATGCCATGGCAGCTCTGGCCAGCCGCACCGGTCCGCTCGGAATGGCGATCAGCGGTCTGTTTGATCAGATCGGCAGGCTGTCGACCTATGCCGCCAGTTTCGCGGCTTTCATGGCCGGGCGCTGGGTCGCGGGGCTGGCAGTGGCGGCAGTTTCCGTGCGCGGCCTTGCCACGGCGCTGGTCGTGCTGCGCGGGGCCCTGATCCGCACCGGCATCGGTGCCCTGATCGTCGGGGCCGGGGAACTGGTCTATCAGTTCACGAAGCTGGTCAAGAGCGCGGGCGGCTTTGGCAATGCCATGGCGCTGATGGGCGATGTGGCGAAGGCCGTCTGGGAGGGCATCAAGACCACGGCCCTGTCCTTCGCCGACGATTTCCGGGCCATGCAATCGGAGATCGAGGCGATCTGGACCCGGCTCATGGCCTTCCTTGCCGGGAAATGGGCCGACTTTCTGGGAATGATCGCGCCCACCTTCAACAAGGTGGCCGAAGAGATCGGATCTGACACCCGCATCGATGTCTTCGAAGCGCTGGGCCGGGCGTCGATGCTGGAACACGCGGCCAGCAATTCGGCCCATATGGCGGGGCGCTATCGCGACCGGGCCAGTTCAAGCCGGGCTTCCGCCTTCGATGGTGTGGGCCCGGCCATGGAGGCGCTGCGCGCGGCGATGGCGGGTGGCGAGGATGATGTCGGTGGTGCGGCGCTGAACGTGGCGACGGAAGCTGCCGGGCGCTACGAGAATGCGCTGAGCGGGGTGGAGACAGCCGCCACCGGCGCGGGTGCGGCCGCAAAGGAGGCCGGGGCCGCGGGCAAGGCGGCGGCGGAAGAGGCCAAGCCTGCCGCCGAAGCAGCGGCCGCCGGCTGGAAGGCCGTGACGGAGGCGCTGTCGGATTATGCGAAGAAGGCAAAGGATATCGGCGCCGATATCGGTCAGGCACTCGTCAGCGCGTTCCAGAGCGCCGAGAACGCGGTCGGAGAATTCGTGAAGACCGGCAAGCTCGATTTCCGCGATTTGGTCACCTCTCTGCTGGCCGATCTCTCGAAACTGGCCGCACGGCGTTTCCTGCTCGGCCCCATCGCCAATGCGCTTTCGGGCGCGCTGGGCGGTGCAGGCGGGATTTTCGCAAGCATCATGCATACAGGCGGCATGGTCGGTGCCACAGGTCCAGGGCGCATGGTTCCGGCGCTGGCCTTTGCTGGGGCATCGCGCATGCATAGCGGCGGCATGGTCGGACTGCGTCATGACGAAGTGCCCGCGATCCTCCAGCGTGGCGAGCGGGTGCTGTCGCGCCGCGAGGCGAAGGATTACGGCCAGGGCGTCACCGTCAACATCCATGCCCGTGACGCCGAAAGCTTCCGGCAGTCCCGCACCCAGATCGCCGCCGATATTGCCCGCGCCGTCTCGCTCGGTCGGCGCGGATTATAGAAGAGAGATCAGACAATGGCATTTCACGAGGTCCGGTTTCCGGACACTATCAGCCGCGGCGCGCGTGGCGGGCCGGAGCGGCGCACCCAGATCGTCGAACTGGCCTCGGGCGAAGAGGAGCGCAATGCCAGCTGGGCCAATTCGCGACGCCGCTACGATGTCAGCTATGGCATCCGCCGCGCCGACGATCTGGCGAAGGTCGTCGCCTTCTTCGAGGCGCGGAACGGACGGCTTTACGGCTTTCGCTTCAAGGACTGGGCCGATCATCGGTCCTGCCTGCCTTCGCAATCCCCATCGCGAATGGATCAGCAGATCGGCACGGGCGATGGCGTCACGACCAGTTTTCAGCTGGTTAAGCGTTACGCGTCGGGTGGCCAATCCTGGGCACGGACCATCACCAAACCGTTCGCAGGCACTGTCCAGATCGCTATGAATGGTATCGCGCAAAGCTCCGGCTGGTCGGTCGACCATAAAACCGGCCTTGTCAGTTTCGACACCGCGCCCACCACCGGCATCGCCATCACGGCAGGGTTCGAATTCGACGTGCCGGTCCGGTTCGACAGCGACGCGCTGGACGTGACGCTGGACATCGAACGCCTCGGCTCCATCACCTCCATTCCCTTGCTGGAGATCCGGCGATGAAGAATATCCCGCCCGCGCTGCAGACCCATCTCGACAGCGGCACCACGACGCTCGCCTGGTGCTGGCGCATTACCCGCGCCGACGGTCTGGCTTTTGGTTTCACCGACCATGATCGGGTGCTGGTGTTCGACGGCACAGAATTCGAACCGGAAAGCGGGCTGACAGCGAGCGAGATCCGCTCAGGCGCCGATCTCTCGGTCGATGCGCAGGACGCGGCAGGCGCGCTGCGCTCGGACCGGATTTCTGAGACCGATATTCTGGACGGGCACTGGGACAATGCCGAAGTCGAGCTCTGGCGGGTGAACTGGCAGTCACCCGGCCAGCGCGTGCTGATGCGGCGCGGCGCCATTGGTCAGATCCGGCGCGGGCGCCACGCCTTCGTGGCCGAGATCCGCTCAATGTCGCATCTCCTCGGCCAGACCGTCGGGCGGAGCTTTCAGGCCAGCTGCGACGCCGCGCTCGGCGATTCCCGCTGCGGCGTCGATCTGAAGGATGCGGCGTTTCGCGGCGCGGGCGTTGTCATCGACAGTCTGCGCGACCGGGCCTTCACCGCCTCCGGCCTCGGTGGCTTTGAGGCGGGCTGGTTCCGCTTCGGCACGCTCACATGGACCAATGGCCCCAATGCCGGACGCCGCGCTGAGGTGCTGGCCCATAATCGCAGCGATGGCATCGCCATCATCACGCTACTGGAAGCGCCGATCCGACCCATCGGCGCGGGCGACGGCTTCACCGTCCGGGCGGGCTGCGACAAGCGCATTGCCACCTGCAGCCAGAAGTTCGGGAATGTCGTCAATTTCCGGGGCTTTCCGCATATTCCGGGCCAGGACACAATTTTGCGCTATGCCTCATCGGATGGTGGGCATGCTGGCGGTGTGCTGTGACCAGGCGGCATAATCCCGTGCATATCTGACCGCATGATGCACTTTGCCCTCGGGCTCCCCCTTCGAATGCGAACTTATTCTTGCGTCATCATTTGCTTCAATTCCTCGGGTAAAAGAAGCCGATCACCTCGATGAAGCATATAGTGACAATTCGGGCAGACAGGCACGAGGTCTTTGATCGGATCAGTGTGCCTTCCAGACCGGGCCTGAGATAAGGGCTTCAGGTGATGGACATGGATAAAGCCTTTGCCATGGTCGCCATAAGTCCGCTCAAAGCTGAAGCCGCACACAATGCACGAAGTGCCATGCGCCTCGATGCAGGCCTTTCGCGCCGCTGGGTCTCGCTCGTAGCGCGTCGTCACATGGACCGACAATGCGCCTTCTGAATAGGATCCGGCTTGCCGAGGGCGCAGTCCATCCAGAACCCAGTACTTCCGGTCGCGATTGACGGGAACAATATCAATCTTCTCACAAAGGCGTAGGAAAGACTCCTCAACCTTTGACCATTGGGGATCATCCGGCAAAATCTGCGCGCCCAGAATGCGGTTCAAGACTGGATTGGTTTCCTTTCCGTCCAACCGTTTTTGGTCGCCAAGCTCTTTGTGGGTTTTGATCGAAATGTTCTTGTAACCAATAAAACGGCTCGGGCCAAACAGGACATCCCCCTCTACCCAAGCCGCGACCAGATTGTATCCACGGCGCAATCGCTCTCGAGCAAAGAAGCGATCTTCCTCATTCGGTGAAAGAAGATAGCCGCGTAGCGTCCTCAGGTTTCGCCGTATGCCAGATACGTCCTCAACAAACTGAACCAAGATCAACTCCATCGTCTGAACCAGCGATACGCTCCGCGATGGCAATCCAGGATGCAAGGCCTGACAAAATTGACTGGTAGACGATCCCCAAGTGCTTCGAATTCGGACTGCATCATCGCCGCCGCGCGCAGCTGGCTCGGCACGCCCTATCACGATCAGGCCAGTTTGCGGGGCGTCGGATGCGACTGCCTCGGGCTGGCGCGCGGCGTCTGGCGGGACGTGGTCGGCGATGAGCCTTTCCCGATCCCTCCCTATAGCCGCGATTGGGGCGAGACGGGTTTCCGCGAAGTTCTGGCCGAAGGCGCGCGGCGGATGATGATGGAACTGCCGGCCGCTGATGCCGGACCGGGCGCGCTGGTCGTCTTCCGCATGCGTGCAGGTGCCATCGCCAAGCATGTCGGGATTCTCTCCGCGCCGGACCGCTTCATCCACGCCTATGAACGGCTGGGCGTGATCGAAGAACCTCTGACGCCTGCCTGGCAGCGACGCATCGCTTTCGCCTTTCTCTTCCCCAGCATCTGAAAGCTCATCGCTATGGCAACATTGGTATTGGCCTCGGTCGGCGCCACGATTGGCGGCGGCTTTGGTGGCGCGATCCTCGGATTTTCGGGCGCCGCCATCGGCAGCATGATCGGCTCGGCCATCGGTGCGGCCGTGGACAGCTGGATCGTCTCCTCGCTCGCCCCGGCCCAGCGCATCGAAGGCGCCCGGCTCGACAATCTGCGCATCACCGCCTCGACCGAAGGTGCGGTCATCCCACGCGTCTTCGGCCGCATGCGCATGGGCGGCAATATCGTCTGGGCGACGGATTTCCGCGAGGAGACGAAGACCAGCCGGCAGGGCGGCGGCAAGGGCGGTGGACCCAAGGTCGAGACGACCGAGTATCTCTATCATGCGTCTTTCGCCGTGGCGCTTTGCGAAGGCGAGATCACCGGCATCGGTCGCATCTGGGCGGACGGCAAGCCTCTGGATACGTCGGGAATTACCTGGCGCTGGTATCCGGGCTCTGAGACGCAGGAACCCGATCCCTTCATCGCCACCACCATGGGGAATGACGCGACCCCGGCCTATCGCGGCACCGCCTATGTCGTCTTCGAGGATCTGCCGCTGAGTGATTATGGCAACCGCCTGCCGCAGCTTTCGTTTGAGGTCTTCCGGCCGCTGGCCGATCCCGACACGGCGGAGGGTCTGACCCGCGCCGTCACCCTGATCCCCGCATCAGGCGAGTTCACCTATGCCACTGAGGCCATCCGCAAGGGCGGCAATGGCACCAGCTCGGCCGAGAACCTGAACGCAGCGCCCGGAAACCCCGACATGATCGTGGCGCTGGACAGGCTGCAGGCCATGGCGCCGAAGGTCGAGAGCGTCAGCTTGGTCGTCGCCTGGTTCGGCAACGACCTGCGCTGCGGCCACTGCGCCATCCGGCCCGGGGCCGAGGTGGCCGAGAAAGCCAGTAGTCCGAGGACGTGGTCCGTGAACGGCGTGAGCCGAGCCGATGCCCATCTTGTCAGCCGTGATCAGGAAGATCGTCCAGTCTATGGTGGCACGCCAGCGGATTTCGCGGTGGTGCAGGCGATCCGCGAGATGAAGGCGCGCGACCTGCGTGTAACTTTCTATCCCTTCATTCTCATGGATGTGCCGCCGGGGAATACCCTGCCGGATCCCTATACGGACCATACGGCCGGGACCGGTCAGCCCGCTTTCCCATGGCGCGGGCGGATCACCTGTGCGCCCGCAGCTGGGCAGGCCGGGAGCGCCGACAAGACGGAGGTTGCGGTAGATCAAGTCGCGGCGTTCTTCGGCAGCGCTTCGCCGTCGGATTTCACCGTCACCGGCGACGAGGTGCGCTGGGCGGGCGATCCCGGCGATCATGGGCTGCGCCGCATGGTGCTGCATTACGCCCATCTCTGCGCGGCGGCAGGCGGGGTCGACGCCTTCCTGATCGGCTCGGAGATGCGCGGGCTGACCACGATCCGGTCCAACGGGAACAGTTATCCGGCCGTCGCGGCGTTTCGGGCGCTGGCCGCCGATATCCGGACTATCCTCGGGCCCGGTACGAAGGTCAGCTATGCCGCCGACTGGTCGGAATATTTCGGGCATCAGCCTGCAGATGGCAGCGGGGATGTGTACTTCCATCTCGATCCGCTCTGGGCCGACCAGAATGTCGATTTCATCGGCATCGACAATTACCTGCCGCTCTCGGACTGGCGCGACGGGTTTGACCATCTGGATGCGGATGCCGATTGGCACGCGATCCATGATCGGGCCTATCTGCAGTCCAATATCGCGGGCGGCGAAGGGTTCGACTGGTTCTATGCGTCAGAGGCCGACCGCGCGGCACAGGTCCGGACCCCGATCACCGACGGGACTTATGGAAAGCCGTGGGTGTTCAGACCCAAAGACCTGCGCGCTTGGTGGTCGAACCCGCACTATGATCGGCCGGGCGGCGTCGAAGCCGTGACACCGACGGCGTGGCTGCCCGGATCAAAACCGATCCGCTTCACCGAACTCGGTTGCCCGGCCATCGACCGCGGCACCAACCAGCCGAACGTGTTTTATGACCCGAAGTCTTCCGAAAGCTTCGTGCCGTATTTCTCGCGCGGCTGGCGTGACGATGCCATCCAGCGGGCCTATCTGGAGGCCAGCTATCTGTTCTGGGGCAAAGCTGCGAACAATCCGGTCTCGATGGAATACGCAGGCCGCATGGTCGAGATCTCGGAATGCGCCGCCTGGACCTGGGATGCACGACCCTATCCGTTCTTTCCGGCGCTGGACGATGTCTGGACCGATGGCGACAACTGGCGGCTCGGCCATTGGCTGACCGGGCGGCTGGGTGCGGTGTCCTTGGCCGCCCTCGTCCGCCATCTCTGCCTCCGCGCCGGGCTGTCGGAAAGCCGCATCGATGTCACGGGCCTTTGGGGCGCCGCCGAGGGCTATGCGATCACCGCCCTCGAAAGCCCCCGCGCCTCGATCACCACGCTGGCACGGCATTTCGGCTTCGACGCGGTCGAAAGCGAGGGCGTGATCCGCTTCATCATGCGCGGCCGGGCGCCGATTGCGAGTATCGCCTATGACGACCTCGTCGCGGGCAACACGGGCGGCGAAGCGATCGAATTGACCCGGGCGCAGGAAACCGAACTGCCGCAGGCGCTCAAATGGCAGTTGGCGCGAGCCGATGAAGATTACGATGCCGCCTTGGTCGAGGCGTCCCGCATCACCGTCGACACCAGTCGCATCGCCTCCGAGAGCTTTCCCATGGCCGTGCCGCCCGAAGAGGCCGAGCGCCGCTGCCGCCGGGCTTTGCAGGAAGCCTGGGCGGGTCGGGAAAGCGCGGTGTTTCGCCTGCCGCCCTCGCGACTGGCGCTCGATCCGGCCGATGTCATCGCGCTCACCCACGATGGGCGCGCGCAGCAGTTCCGCCTGACGGCCGTGGCCGATGCCGAAGCGCGCGGCATCGAGGCCGTGCGGCAGGACCGGGAGGCCTATGACCTGCCGCCCGGCGCCGAGCGGCCCGCCACCCTGCCCCGCGCCGTCACTTTTGGGCCTCCAGAGGTGATCTTGCTCGATCTTCCGAAGCTGCGCGACGATGTTCCGGCGCATCGACCGCTGATCGCCGCCACGGCAAAACCCTGGCCCGGCGCTCTGGCGGTGTATCGAAGCCCAAGTGGTGACGGGTTCGAACTGGTCACCACGCTGCGCCGCCTCGCGCACATGGGCCGTCTGGCCGCCGATCTATGGCCCGGTCCCACCTCGCGTTTCGATCTCGGCAATGTCCTGATCCTCGATTTGGCGAGCGGCCAGTTGGACAGCGTCAGCGATCTGGCGCTGTTCGGGGGCGCCAATGCGCTGGCGGTGGAATCCGCGCCGGGGCGCTGGGAGATCGTCCAGGCGGGCCATGCCGAGCTGATCGCGCCCCAGCGATACCGCCTGTCCCGGTTGCTACGTGGCCAGCGTGGCACCGAACAGGCCATGGGCCATCCAACCCCAGCCAGGGCCCGGGTGGTGATGCTGAACGAGGCCCTGACCCCGCTGCCGATCCCGGAAGCCGATCTCGGCATTCCCTTCAACTGGCGCATCGGACCGGCCCGTCATCCGGTCAGCAGCGACACGTTTGTGGCGGTAAGCTTCACCCCTGAGGGCGAGGGTCTGCGGCCCTTCTCGCCGGTCCATGTCGACCAGCCATGGCGCCGCCCGCATGTGCCCGGTGATCTGGTGATCCGCTGGACACGCCGCTCCCGCACCCTCGCCGCCGATAGCTGGCAGGGCATGGAAGTGCCGATGGCGGAAGAACGAGAGGCATGGTCGGTCGAGATCCTTGATGGTGCGACCGTCCGGCGCGGTCTCGAATCCAGCAGCACCTCCGTCACCTATCGCAGCGCAGATCAGGTGGCGGATTTCGGCGGACTGTTGGCCTCGGGCGACAGCCTGACCATCCGCATCTGTCAGCTCTCTGCCCGGATCGGGCGCGGCACCGCCATCACCACCACGCTTTATCTCTGACGACCGGGAAACCCAAAAATGTCCGACAGCACGACGAATCTGCTGCTGCCATATCTGATGGCGGCGCAGGCGCAGAAACACGTCACCCATAACGAGGCCCTGCGCCTGCTCGACGGGCTTGTCCAGCTCTCGGTCAAAAGCCGACAAATGACCGCAGCGCCTGCAAGCCCCACCGATGGCGACCGCTATATTGTCGCCTCTGGCGCGACCGGCGGCTGGGCGGGCTGGGATCTGAATGTTGCGCTCTGGACCGATGGCGCCTGGCTGCGCCTCCCGCCGCGCGAGGGCTGGCGGGCATGGGTCGAGGATGAGGCAGTTCTGCTGGTCCGGAACGGTGCCGATTGGCAACCGGTGATCCCCACCGGCCTCGACGATCTGACCCGCCTTGGCATCGGCATGGCGGCCAGCACGGGTGCTCCCTTTTCTGCCAAGCTGAACAGCGCCCTCTGGACCGCGCTATATGCGGCGGATGGCGGCAGCGGCGATCTGACCCAGACGCTGAACCGGGAAACCGGTACTGACGATGCCGGGCTGATCCTGCAGACCGGGTTTTCCACACGGGCCCTGATCGGCATGTTCGGATCGGATCAGCTGCGCATCGCCGTCTCGTCGGATGGCAGCAATTTCAGCGATGCGCTGGGCGTCGATCCGGCGACGGGCATCGCCAACCAGCCGAACCTGCCGCGCTTCAAGGCGTATACCAACTACGACAACTACGTGGCGACTGACAGCTGGACCACGCTCGGGATCAATGTGGCGGACTACAATGATCAGGGCTGTTTCGATGCGGGCACCAACCGCTTCGTGGCGCCGGTCGCGGGAACCTATCTCTTTGGCGCATCGCTGCTCTACAAGATCAACGCCAATACCAGCGCCCGGATGCGCGGGCGGCTGGTCCTGAACGGATCGACAGAGATCAGGGGATCGTTCGGCGAGATTTCCAGCGCGCATGTCTCGGGAGCGACCGCGCTCTGGCTGCAGACCTTGGTGTCGCTGGACGCAGACGACACGGTCGCGCTGCAAGGCACGTTTCGGGCGGCGGATGGGTATTTCGCGGCCGACCACACCACATTCTGGGGAACGAAGATCGGATGACACCCAAACGTCTCGACGACATACTGCAGATGAGCGAGAGCGAATTCGAGGATCTGCTCGCCCGGGCCGCGCAGGAAGGTGCCCGACGCGCCCTTGTCGATGCCGGGCTCGACGGCAGGGAAGCCGCGCTCGATATCCGTGACCTGCGGGCGCTGCTGGAAGGCATTCGCCTGATGCGCCGCACCGCCGCCCAGACAATCATCCGCATGCTGACCGCAGGCCTGATCCTGACCCTGCTGGCCGGGATTGCGCTGAAGCTGAAGCTCTTCGGCGAAGGCGGCTGATCCGCTGGGCGGCAATCAGTGCCAACCACAGACTCATCACCCCACGGCCCGCCATTCCGGTGGGCCTTTTTCTTGTCCGGAGGATCCTCATGACCACCCGTTTCTACAGCCATTGGCGCGACGTGCCGAAAGAAACATGGCGCTGGCCGAACTTCTCGCCCGCCGAGATCGCCTGCCGCGGCACCGGCGCGATCCTGATCCACGAGCAAGCCCTCGACCGGCTGCAGGCTTTGCGAACCCGACTCGGCAAGCCGCTGATCGTGAATTCCGGCTATCGCAGCCCGGAACATAACGCCCGGGTGCGTGGAGCGAAGCGCTCCAAGCATCTAGGAGGCACCGCTTTCGACATCTCCATGGCCAATCACGATCCGGCCTCATTCGAGAAGGCAGCCCGGGCCGAGGGCTTTTTGGGCTTCGGCAGCTATCCGCGATCCGGCTTCATGCATATCGATCTCGGCCCCGCCCGGCGCTGGGGCGATCCCTTCCCGGCCCGTGCCATGCCATTCGCGGAGGACCAACCGCCAGCCCGCGAACATCTGGCCGACAGCCGGACAATGAAGGGCAGCGGCGCGGCCGGGATTGCCACCGTCGGAGCGGCAGGCATCGAAATTGCTCAGGACGCGCTCGGCGATGCGCAATCGGCCATCGAGCCGCTGATCCCCTATCTCGACACTCTGCGCTGGGCCTTCATCGCGATGGCGCTGGCCGGGATCGGCCTGACCGTCTGGGCCCGGCTCGACGACTGGAACCGGGGAAGACGGTGATGGGCGCCCTCGTTGCGCTGCTGGCGTCGCACTGGGCGCGGCGTCTGATCATCGGGGCCGCGCTGATCGGCGCGGTCCTGCTTTTCCTCATCAACCTGCGGCGGGCAGGCGAAACCGCCGGCCGCCACGCCGAACGCCTGAAACAGATGGAGCGCCAGAATGACATCCAACGCCGCATGCTGGAAGCAGCCAGCACCCGCCCTCGTGATCGCGACGATCTCGCTGACCGCCTGCGCGGCGGGCGGTTCTGATCCGGGCGGCGCAGTTTGTCCGCCGGTCGTCGCTTACGAAAAAGCGGTACGGGACCGGGCGGCGGTGGAGCTGGAGGCGCTGCCCGAAGATGCCGCGCTGGTCGGGATGATGGCGGATTATGCGGTGATGCGGGCGCAGGCGCGGGTGTGCGCTGGCTGATCGCTAATGTCAGGACGCCTCGGCCGGGGCGTCTACCAACGCTAATGCGCCATCCGGCAGCGGGCGTTGCAGCTTGCTGGCGACTTCGATCGGCGCCGAAAGCCAGGTCTCCCAATCCCGGTGATCGGTCAAAATGACCGGCATGGCTTTCGGATGCACCGATTTCACCTCGGCATTGGGCGCACAGGTCAGAAAGGCATAGAGATCGTCGGTTGTTTCGCCATCCTTCACCTTCCGGACCGACTTCCAGCCCCGGACCTCGATCCCGGCGAAGAACATCGGCGCTTCTGCTTTCGAGGGCGCGAACCACTGATTGCCGCCCTTGATCGGTTCGGCGAAGGCCGTGACAGGCACCAGGCAGCGATTTGCTGGCCCCAGCCAGCGCCGCCAATGCGGCGAGTTCAGGTTGCGGACATTGGTGACGCCCGGATCCCGCTGGGTCTTCAGAACCGAGGGCGGCGATGGCATCCCCCACCGTGCCTTTACCAATTCCAGCGAACTGCCATCATGGCGGATGATCGGTGCCAGCTGATCCGGATAGACCTTGCCCGGTGCGACATTGCCCGCGCGGTCGGTCATGGTCAGACCCTTGAAAAGCTGGCGCATCGCCTCCTGCGTGGTGGTCTGATTGTAAAGGTTGCACACGGTGTCGTCGTCCTCGGAGCTGCCAAAGGGCAGATAGGGTGAACTGTAGCCCGGCAGGCAGGTTCCGTCAGCCAGTTCCAGATCAGGAAAGGCCGTCAGGCAGGCGCTGGCCGCATCAGGTTCACGGAAATAGAGCGCAATCCGGTCCCGCGTGCCGCCGCGCCCGCCGCCATGCAAGGCATAGTTTCCCCTGCCTATCCGCGTCGCCAGCCACTCATGCAGCGCATCGGTCCGACGACCAAAGCCCATCTCCGGCACGCAGATCAGCACCCGGACCGGGAAGGCCGAATCGTCGATCTTGGCTTGAGGTGTGCTGCGGCGCGTCATGGGTATGAACAAATACAGAACATTGTTGCGGTTTGATAGACGATCTTGCGTAGCAGTCTGTTGCTGGATAGTCGTCGAAGGCACCGAGAAGCGATTCCGCAGCAGAGAAATGCCGATTAATCTTTGACGTCAAATCCGTCGAAAGGTCGGCGAATTTGACCATGGGCGGCACTATTCATTTCGATTGGCAACGCGAGGCTTCACGTCTAGACTCGCTATACGAGCCCATGAAAACCAATGTCCAATACCAAGCAAATCCTTTCTATGTTGCGCAGTCGCGCAGAAGGCGACGAGGACCAGTTCCTTGCGATCGCCCTGCAAGTTGCTGCGGCTGAAGCGCGCCAGGGGCGACGTAGCAACGCCGAGCAGCTTCGAGCTGCAGTTGAGGACTTGCGGCGCAGCAGAGGGGACAAGCCATCGGTTCGAGTTTCCTTAGCTCGCCCTCGTGGTGATCTCGAAGGTTTACTCGATCTTCGTGAACCTAGGTTGAAACTTTCCCAAGTTGTTCTGGCCGGACCTCTCCGCGAAAAGCTAGATCGCGTTGTGGTGCAGCAAGACCGCCGCGCTTGGCTTCGCGAAGGCAATCGAACACCCTCACGACGCCTTCTTTTTGCTGGACCGCCGGGGTCTGGAAAAACTCTGACTGCGGAGGCGCTGGCAGGTGAGCTGCGCCTACCTTTCTTCGTCGTAAGGCTTGAAGGGCTGATCACGCGTTACATGGGTGAAACTTCCGCCAAATTGCGGCTGGTTTTCGACGAGACGATCAAGCATCGCGGAGTCTACCTCTTCGATGAATTTGATGCTGTCGGCGGGAGACGAGACGCGACGAATGATGTGGGCGAAATGCGGCGAGTGCTGAACAGCTTTCTGCAATTTATGGAAGAACCTACGTCTACAGATAGCCTAGTTTTAGCAGCGACAAACCACCCCGAACTTCTCGATCGAGCTTTGCAGCGCAGATTTGACGAGGTTCTGAGCTTCGATATGCCGTCTCCTGACGAGATCTGTGAGGTTATCCGCAATCATCTACGACCGATGAAGTACCCTCGGATTGCATGGAGCAAAATAGTCGAAGCGGGGTCAGGGCTTAGCCAAGCTGAACTTGCGCGCGCGGCCGACGAGGCGGCGAAGGTCGCCTTGTTGTCGGAACGCAATGTAGTGCGCACTGAGGATCTGTTACAGCAGCTCACGGCTCGTCACGATATGCGCAACATCTTTAACGGTAACCAAGAGATTTCGGGCTAGAGTTTGGCTGATTACGACCGTGGGCATATCGATATTACATCCCTGCTGACGCCGCATTCTTACATGGCTCATCAGGCGCGAGGCGGGACAACCTTTGCCCGTAACCGCGAGCAACATGGAGATCGATTGAGTGCGGGTCTTGCCGCATCGTTCGAAACCACAGAGGCCCGTCGTCCAAAGCAAGACGCGCTTCCGCCCGGAGTTACTATTGGCGAAGGGGCATTCGTGACAGTTTTACTCGACCGCGCCGCCAAAGAGCTCGACATCGAAAAGATCGATAAGGGCATTCGTCAAAGTGCTGCCGGAGAGGATGGCGATAAGCGCAAAATGGTCCTGCACGTCCGTGATCAGGACGCAAGGGACTATATCACCGAACGCGTCGAGCGTTATCGAACTGGAGCTTTGACTGAGAAAGGCAATCCTCCACTGGCGGGCGTAATGCAGCCGATAGAAGGCTTTGCACCAACAGAGCTCATCGACCTTTGGCGAGAGGATCCCGCACTACTGCCACCAGCAGATGGTACCGCGTCATGGTGGGGCCTATGGTGCTGGGACATTTACGTCGACGAGGTAGTTGGTCTTTCCCGCGCGCTCGATATGCAGGTAGCCCCCGAGGAAAGATGGAGTACTTTCCCTGATGTTCGCATTATCCCTGTCCATGCTACCCGTTGCCAGCTTGAAAAAATGCTCAATATTGGGCAACCTGGCCTAGCCGAGATCGGCTTTGCAACCGACGACCCCGCCATTTTGGTCGATCTTTCCGGCCGGGAGCAGGACGGTCTAGTAGACGATCTTGCAAATAGGATAGTTTGGCCTGGGACCGACGTTCCGGCAGTTTGCCTGCTCGACACCGGCGTGAACCGTGCACATCCTCTAATTGAGCCGGTTCTGGCGCCAGAAGATGTACAAACGATAGACAACGATTGGGGCGGAGATGATCACTATGATGGGCCGGGCCATGGAACACCAATGGCGGGCCTTGCGCTGCATGGTGACCTGACTGGGCCTTTAGCAGATGCCTCTACCCCGCGATTGCGACACCGACTCGAAAGCGTGAAATTTATACCGCCTATCCCGAGGGCCGATGATGATCCCGCCAATTACGGCGCAATTACGCAATCAGCAGTAGCGCTTGCTGAAGAGCGGAATCCTAACAGAAAACGGGTAATTTGCTCAGCAGCAACAGACCCAAAAATTCGCGGAGATCGCCCCACAAGGTGGAGCGCGGCCATCGATGACATGGCAGCGGGCGTCGATGCTGGCGATGAAGAGGAGCCTCCCCGGCGCCTATTCATTCAGGCTGTCGGAAACATCGGGCATAACGATACGTGGGCCACAATCAGCGAGCAGACGCTTCATGCGGGTAGCAATCCAGCACAGGCATGGAATGCACTGACCGTCGGAGGCGTAACCTTCAAAGATCAGATTGAGGTAAATCAGCGAGCCACCTGGTCTGCTTGCGCAGCTGTCGGCGATCTTAGCCCGTACAGCCGCACCTCGTCTGACTGGCCTGACGGCACAACACCAATAAAACCGGAAATCGTTTTCGAGGCTGGTAATCGAGCGACAAATGCGCGTGGTGATCAGGTCTCTGATGCAATGCCTTCCTTGTCGCTGGTCTCCACAGGCAAGGGTGGTACGCGGGACGCACTGACGGCGTTTTGCGCTACGAGTGCAGCGACAGCGCAAGCTGCCAGAATGGCTGCTCAAATCATGTCAAATCACCCAAGATACTGGCCTGAAACTGTTCGTGCATTGATGGTTCACAGTGCGCGTTGGACGCCACCTATGCTTGCCGAAGTGAATGCAGCAGGAGGTAAGACCGCCCGCGCCGCCCTCCGGCGCAAATTCGGCTATGGCATGCCAGACCTCGCTCGTGCGCTAGCTTCGGCATCGAACGATCTCGCGCTGGTAGCACAAGCCGACATTCAGCCGTTTGACCGTCCACAAGTTAGCAGCCGCGATCCCATGCGGCGCGTTGGCAGTATCACTTATGGCAATGCCCACTATTATGAACTGCCTTGGCCAACTCAAACACTTCAGCAGCTGGGCAACTGCCAAGTCAAATTGAAGATTACACTGTCCTACTTTGTCGAACCGTATCCGCTTAAGGGGTCCATGCTGGACCCGGCGCGCTATCGATCGTTCGGACTCCGCTTTGACCTAAAGCGGCCCAAAGAGACTGAGAGCGTTTTCCGGCGTAGTCAGAACGCTAAGATGGGCCAGAAATTGCGAAGAGGTGAGCGTGACGATGACCCGAACTGGGACTTTGGTCCGAAGGCGATTGCTGCGGGTTCACTTCATTGCGACACATGGACAGGCCCGGCAGTCGATCTCGCCTCACGAAATCAACTCGTAGTCTATCCAGTCATGGGGTGGTGGAGGGATCGACCGAGCCAGAACCGATTTCTCGAAAATGCGCGCTATTCTCTTGTTGTTACGCTCGAAGCTCCAGATGCCAGCATCGATCTGCAGGCTGAAGTGGCGACGACAGCGGATGCAATGATTGCCGCCAGGACAGGCGTTCTGGTGGATGTCGCCAGGTAATCTCTATCATCCGCCCACCCGACTCCTCAAACGTTGATGTGGCGTTGATGTAGACGCGCGATTGAGCGATGGTACAATGATACCACCGGCATATCTATTTAATATCTGGGGATTTTTTGGTTGCGGGGGTTGGATTTGAACCAACGACCTTCAGGTTATGAGCCTGACGAGCTACCGGGCTGCTCTACCCCGCGCCAATTGCATCGCGGTTTTTTGCGGTGCGGTTGTTTTCATCGTTTCAGAGATTTTCGTTTCTTTCCAGGTCTGGCGGTGACCTACTCTCCCACGTCTTAGGACGCAGTACCATTGGCGCGACGGCGCTTAACGGCCGAGTTCGGGATGGGATCGGGTGTTTCGCTCGTGCTATGGCCACCAGACCGGGAAAGAAACGTATCAGCGTTGGCCCTTGCTTTCGCTCGGGTCGGTTTTGTTCAAGTTTTCGCATGTTCTGCATGCTTGTGATCGGAGGTGGAAGTCTTGCTTCCACCGGATCAAATCAAGCCAATCGAGCCATTAGTACCAGTCAACTGAACGCATTGCTGCGCTTACATCTCTGGCCTATCGACGTGGTGGTCTTCCACGGCTCTCAAGGGATACCTTGTTTTGAGGGGGGCTTCCCGCTTAGATGCCTTCAGCGGTTATCCTGTCCGTTCATAGCTACCCAGCACTACCGTTGGCACGATAACTGGTCCACCAGTGGAACGTTCACCCCGGTCCTCTCGTACTAGGGGCAACTCCTCTCAAGTATCCTACACCCACGGCAGATAGGGACCGAACTGTCTCACGACGTTCTAAACCCAGCTCACGTACCTCTTTAAATGGCGAACAGCCATACCCTTGGGACCTGCTCCAGCCCCAGGATGAGATGAGCCGACATCGAGGTGCCAAACGATGCCGTCGATATGGACTCTTGGGCATCATCAGCCTGTTATCCCCAGCGTACCTTTTATCCGTTGAGCGATGGCCCTTCCACTCGGGACCACCGGATCACTATGGCCGACTTTCGTCTCTGCTCGACTTGTCAGTCTTGCAGTCAGGCTGGCTTATGCCATTGCACTCAACGAGCGATTTCCGACCGCTCTGAGCCAACCTTCGCGCGCCTCCGTTACTGTTTAGGAGGCGACCGCCCCAGTCAAACTACCCGCCACGCAGGGTCCCGGATCCGGATAACGGACCGCGGTTAGACATCAAGAGTGCGAAGGGCGGTATCTCAAGGATGGCTCCCCAGAGACTAGCGTCCCTGGTTCAAAGCCTACCGCCTATCCTGCACATCGCAATCCTGATGCCAGTGCGAAGCTGTAGTAAAGGTGCATGGGGTCTTTCCGTCTAACCGCGGGAAGTCTGCATCTTCACAGACAATTCAATTTCGCTGAGTCCACATTTGAGACAGCGGGGAAGTCGTTACGCCATTCGTGCAGGTCGGAACTTACCCGACAAGGAATTTCGCTACCTTAGGACCGTTATAGTTACGGCCGCCGTTTACCGGGGCTTCAATTCAGAGCTTGCACTCCTCCTTTTAACCTTCCGGCACCGGGCAGGCGTCAGACCCTATACGTCGTCTTGCGACTTCGCAGAGCCCTGTGTTTTTAGTAAACAGTCGCCACCCCCTGGTTTGTGCCCCCCGCCCATAGTTGCCTACGAACGGGGCCTCCTTCTCGCGAACTTACGGAGGTATTTTGCCGAGTTCCTTAAATGTGGTTCTCTCAAGCGCCTTGGTATTCTCTACCAGTCCACCTGTGTCGGTTTCGGGTACGGTCTCATGGAGGGCTATTTCCAGGAACCACTCAGCTGCCAGCTCAATCCGATAAGGACTGACAACCTCTGTGATCCGTCACCATCTCCTGGCCCAGGAATATTAACCTGGTTCCCATCGACTACGCATTTCTGCCTCGCCTTAGGGGCCGGCTTACCCTGCTCAGATTAGCTTTAAGCAGGAACCCTTGGACTTTCGGCGACAGGGTCTCTCACCCTGTTTGTCGCTACTCATGTCAACATTCTCACTTCTGATCACTCCACCGGATGCCTTACAGCCCGGCTTCACAGTCAGAACAATGCCTCCGATATCCGCGAACGGATAGAAGAGGCAGCGCTCTATATCACAGAACGCTCCGCTACCGCGCACCCAAAGGTGCACCCAAAGCTTCGGCTCGTGGCTTGAGCCCCGTTACATCTTCGCCGCAAGACCTCTTAATTAGACCAGTGAGCTGTTACGCTATCTTTAAAGGATGGCTGCTTCTAAGCCAACCTCCTGGTTGTTTTGGAAGTCTCACATGCTTTCCCACTTAGCCACGAATTGGGGGCCTTAGCTGTTGGTCAGGGTTGTTTCCCTCTCCACGACGGACGTTAGCACCCGCCGTGTGTCTCCCGGATAGTCCTTCTTGGTATTCGGAGTTTACTTAGACT
>NZ_CP025408.1:3485000-3759886 GCF_002847305.1 Paracoccus tegillarcae
GCGCCGCGCCGGCATTCAGCGCCTGGTGCCGCTCGCCCGCGACATAGATGCCGGCGGGGTGGCCGGGGCCAGCGCCTAGCGCCAGTTCATCGCCTGCGACCGGGGCCAGATCGCCCGGCCCTTCGGCACTGCCAAACCCGTCCAGTATCGTCTCGGGCGTCCAGAACGCCTCGTCGCGATCCTGCGCCGGCTGCTCAGAGAGGTTGCTGCTCTGGGCCGAAGCGATCAGCCGGTCCAGCATCTGCACGAACAGCCCCGATATCGGCAGGTTCGACCACGTGGCATTGGCGGTGATGTGAAACAGCACCAGCTGCCCCTGCCCTTGCGGGGCGCGCGTGACCAGCGGCGTGTCATCCGACAGGGATGCAATGGTGCGCTGCGCCAGATCCGGCGCGGGTTGGGCCATCAATTGTGCCCGGATCGTCACATCATCGGGCGGCGTGAGCCCGGCAAAGATGCCGTCACCCTCGAAAGGCGCCAGCCCGCGCGGGTCGCCCCAACTCAGCGCGCCGCCGATATCGCGGCCACCTGAGCGCAGGCGAACGGGCAACAAGGGTTCATCGGTCAGTTGCTCATAAGCGGCCATGCGCGGCCCGGCAAAGCGGATCAGCAGACCGCCCTGATCGACCCATTCGCTGAGTTCAGGCGCCTCATCCTGCAACAGCTGGTCCGCCAGAATGATCACATCGGGCGCTGTATCCAGCACATCGCCCAAGCCGCCCTCGGCCAGATCGGTGGTCGGAGCAAGCGCGCGGCGCAGATAATGCACGGGCGACAGCAATTGCTGCCCCTCGGCAGCACTGGCGGCGTCGCCCACCAGCCCGACCTTGCGACGACGCACCCGGTCATCGGCCAGCACGACGGCGCCGGCATGATTGTCGCCCTCGATCTGAAAACGGGTGATCCGATTGCGCAGTTCCGATGGCAGGTCGATCACGACAGGACGGCTAAGGTTGTCGGCACCGGCAGCACCCGGGGTCAGCCGGGCCAATTCGCGCTGGATCCCCTGAGGGTCGGGTCCGATGGCCAGAATATCGGGCGCGCCATCGTCCAGGGAATGCAGCGTCAATGAGGGCGTATCGCCCGCATCCAGCGTCAGCGCGCGCAGGGGCTGACTGGGCGGCACCACAGTGACCGACCCGCGCGCCGTCAGTTCGGTCAGCCAGTCGGTGCGGTTCGGATGATCCAGCCCGTCGGCAATCCACAGCGTGTTCAGCCTGCCCTCTGGCTGGTCGGCCAGCACCTCGGCGGGGTTATCAGGCAGCCGCGTTTCCCATGCCATCGGAACCGTGGCGCGCAGACGCGCCTGTAAATCACCGGCCGAACTGAAGGCCAGGGTGCCGACCTGCTGACCATCCGCCATCAGCAGCGCCGCCGGGCGGCCATCGGCGGCTGCATCCTGCAACGCACGCTCGGCCCGCGCCTGACGTTCGGCCCAGCCCGGCGCTGCGGCCCAGCCCGCATCCATGACGATCAGCAGCGGCCCCGGCTCTGCCTGCCGCAGAACCGGTTTCCAGACAGGCCCGGCAAAGGCAAGAATCAGCAGCGCCATGGCCGCCAGCCTCAGCAGCAGCAGCCACCAGGGCGTGCGCCGCGCAACCGGAACCGGATCCCGCAGGCCCAGCAGCAGCCCGACGCCCGGAAAATCCTGCAACCGGGGCGAGGGCGGCATGGCCCGCAAAATGATCCACAGCACCGGCAGGACAGCCAGCGCCGCGAGGATCCACGGTGTCAGGAACCCAAGAGGGCCAAGGATCAGCATCAGCCCCCCAAGACCTGATAAAGCCACATCAGCGCGGTCGAGGGCGCGGTGGCCGTGACATGCGTGCCAAAATGCCAGCCCGCGCCCAGAGTTGAGCGGCGCAGCAATTCGCGCCGCAGGGCCAGCCGTTCCAGATAGGCCGCCCGCAGCCCGCCCGCATCGCGCGTATCGTGACTGATCTGGCCGCTGAGCGATCGGAACAGCACGGCGCCATCGAAGGGAAAGACCTCTTCATCCGGGTCCAGAACCTGCAATAAAGCCCCCGAAACGCCCAAGGCCGCCGCCCGCGCCAGATAGGCGCTGACCCAGGCCGGATCACCCAGAAAATCCGATATCAGCACGACCCGCTGATTGGGCCGCAGCGATTCAAGCGGCGGCTGATCGGCATCAGTCCCGCTATCGGCCTGCGTCGCCAGTTGCTGCGCCAACCGATCCGCCTGCAACCGCCCCGAACGCGGCGGCTGCCCGGCCAGAGCGACCTTTTCGCCACCGCGCAGCAGCACCATGCCAAGCGCCAGTGCCAACAGCCTTGCGCGGTCCAGCTTGGTCGGGCGGCTGTCATCGCCGCGATAGGACATGCCCTGCCCCGCGCTGACCCAGATTACCGCCGATTGTGCGGTCTGCGCCTCGCGGTCACGAACGAATTGCGCATCCGACCGCGCGCTGCGCCGCCAGTCGATGCTGCGCGCGGCGTCACCCGCAGCGGCCGGGCGATATTGCCAGAAATCCTCGCCCGGACCGGCACGGCGCAAGCCGTGGGCACCTGGCGCGATTGTCACGGCCAACCGCTCGGCCGACAGGACCAGCGCCGGCAGGCCACCGGATTCGACCTCGGCCCTTGCGCGCAAATTGGCGGGGGTCAGCGTCACGCGGCCCTCGTTTCGCCCGTCCGTTCATCCAGCAGCCGGGCAATCGCGCCATCGACGGTTTCGCCCCGCGCCCGCGCGGTGAAGGACAGCGCCATGCGATGCCGCAGCACGGGTGCAGCCAGCACCTCGACATCCTCGATGGTCGGGGCAAAGCGCCCGTGCAGCACAGCCCGCGCGCGCGTTGCCAGCATCAGCGCCTGCGCGGCCCGGGGACCCGGCCCCCAGATCAGGCTGTCGGAAACCCAGGGCGATGCCTCTTCGGCGCCCGGTCGTGCCGCGCGAACCAGCGACAGGATCGCCTCGACGACGCTGTCGCCCACCGGCATCTGCCGGATCAGCCGTTGTGCGGCAATCAGCCCTTCGGGATCAAAGGCCGCATGGGCCGCGCCCTGGATCAGCCCGGTTGTGGCCAGCAGGATATCGCGCTCGGTCATGCGGTCGGGGTAGTCGATGTCGACCTGCAGCAGGAACCGGTCCAACTGTGCCTCGGGCAGCGGATAGGTGCCCTCTTGTTCGATCGGGTTTTGCGTGGCGAGCACATGGAAGGGCCGGCCGAGCGGACGATGCTTGCCGCCGATGGTGACCTCATGTTCCTGCATCGCCTGCAGCAGTGCCGATTGTGTCCGGGGGCTGGCCCGGTTGATCTCATCGGCCATCAGCAATTGGGTAAAGACCGGGCCTTCGATGAACCGGAACTCGCGACGGCCATCGGCGGTCATGTCCAGAACTTCCGAGCCCAGAATATCGGCAGGCATCAGATCCGGGGTGAACTGGATGCGCTGCGTGTCCAGCCCCAGCACGGTGCCCAATGTCTCGACCAGCATGGTCTTGCCCAGACCCGGTTGTCCGACCAGCAGCGCATGCCCGCCAGACAGGATCGCGGCGAACACCTGTTCGACGACGGCATGTTGCCCGACAAAGCGTCGTTCCACGCTGGAGCGGGCCTGTTCCAGCCGCGCGCCCAAGGCTTCGACCTGCTCGACCAGTCCGCCATCCGTCTGATTTTCGTCCGCACCCATGACAACGCCCTGTTTCTGATTTAGACCAAGCATAGATAGTAGAAGTTGGGGCGACCATATCGAATGGTGGATCAGGCTGACAATCGCGTGAATGCGCAGGGCATCGCCGAGGCTGCCCGCAAGGCGGGTAAAAAGGGGCTGCCACCCGTGCATTTGTGGGATCCGCCCTTTTGCGGCGATCTGGATATGCAGATCAGGGCGGATGGGACATGGTTCTATCAGGGCACGCCAATCGGCCGACAAGCCATGGTGCGGCTGTTTTCCACCGTGCTGAAACGCGAGGGCGACGATTACTTTCTGGTCACCCCGGTTGAAAAGGTCGGCATTCAGGTCGAGGACGCACCGTTCGTCGCCGTCGACGCCGAGATCCTGCCCGACCAGATCACCTTTACCACCAATGTCGGTGACGAGGTGACCGCCAATGCCGACAATCCGATCACGATTCGCGGTGACGCAAGCCAGCCCCGACCCTATGTGCATGTGCGCCGGGGCCTTGAGGCGCTGATCGACCGCAAGACCTTTTACCGTCTCGCCGCTGCCGCGGAAGAGGGGGACGATGGTCAGGTCGGCGTGCGCTCTGGCGGCCGGTTCTTTCGGCTGGAACCATGACGCCGCATCATGGAAAAATTTGCAGCGAACCTGACATTTCTGTTCACCGAATTGCCGGTCCTGCAGCGGTTTGAGGCCGCACGGCGCGCCGGTTTTACCGGGGTAGAACTGCTGTTTCCCTATGATCTGTCCGCCCGAGACCTCGCCCGCGCCGCGCAGACGAACGGTCTGGACTTCGTGTTGCTGAACGCGCCGCCGCCCAACTGGACCGGGGGCGCGCGCGGTTTCGCCGCCGATCCGGTGCAATCTGACCGCTTTCGCAGCGATTTTCGCCGGACTTTGCGTTTTGCGCAGGCCCTGAACGCAAAGCATATTCACATCATGTCCGGTATCGCCCAAGGCACGGGCGCTCATGACACTTTCATTGAAAATCTTGCATGGGCCTGTGCCGAGGCCCCCGATGCGAGCCTGATCATCGAGCCGCAAAACAGCGATGACATGCCGGGTTATTTCCTGTCTGATTTCGATCTGGCCGCCGAGGTCATCGGCACAGTCGGCGCCCCCAATCTGGGTCTGCAATTCGACAGCTACCACGCCCACCGCATCACCGGCGATGTCATTGGCTGCTGGCAACGCCATGCGGCCCTGATCCGCCACGTACAGATCAGCGGCCATCCTGGGCGGCATGAACCGGATCGCGGTGATTTCGATTTGGACGCGTTCATGAACGCGCTGCGGGAAGACGGCTATCAGGGATGGATCGGCGCGGAATATACCCCTGCAGCAGGTACGCTTGCCGGGCTAGGCTGGTTGCCCAAGCACTAATCCGGATGACGTTATCACTTTCGCGGGAACCACGGGCCGCGCCGTTCGTTCGTTCACCAGTCGAAGCCTCCTCGAATGAAGGGTGGCAGCAAAGTAAATATTCGGAGAAGCAGATGCATTCCATCATCTATATCGTCGGTCTGGTCGTTGTTGTTCTGGCCGTCGTCTCGTTCGTCATGTAACGACAAGGGGCCGGTTGATAGACCGGCCCCAATGTCGAACTGCTTTTCAGGACCTGGACCATGAACGCGATCATTTACATCATCGGTCTTGTGCTCGTGCTTTTGCTGATCTTTTCGTTTCTCGGCATTCGATAGGCGCGTTCGATGACGGCCCCTGGGCCGCGCCCGAAAACGGCCCATCGCAGTAGGACCCACCGCTTATAGTCACACTCGGACGGTTCCTCCGTCGCGTCGGCCCCTCATTGAGGCGATTCCGTCTGGTCTTTCTGCGACCAATTCGCTAGGGCGGCACCGCATATTAGAGGACGCGCCCGAATGGATATCCGCAACATCGCCATCATCGCCCATGTCGACCATGGGAAGACCACGCTGGTGGATGAGCTGCTCAAACAGTCAGGCGCATTCCGCGAAAATCAGGCCACGGCCGAACGCATGATGGACAGCAATGACATCGAGCGCGAGCGCGGCATCACCATTCTGGCCAAGGCCACCTCGGTCGAATGGAAAGGCACGCGGATCAATATCGTCGACACGCCAGGCCACGCCGATTTCGGCGGCGAGGTAGAGCGCATCCTGTCGATGGTCGATGGCGTCTGTCTGCTTGTCGATGCCGCCGAAGGCCCGATGCCGCAAACGAAATTCGTGACCTCCAAGGCGCTGGCGCTTGGGTTGAAGCCCATCGTCGTGCTGAACAAGGTCGACAAGCCCGCAGCCGAGCCAGACAATGCGCTGAACGATGTGTTTGACCTGTTCGCCAACCTCGGCGCGACGGACGAGCAGCTTGATTTTCCTCATGTCTATGCGTCTGGCATCGGCGGCTGGGCTGATGAGGCGCTGGACGGTCCCCGCAAGGATCTGTCGGCCCTGTTCGATCTGATCCTGCGCCATGTCGAGCCGCCGAAACAGATCGCGCATGCGGGCGAACCCTTCAAGATGCTGGCCACCACGCTTGGCGCCGACCCCTTCATCGGCCGTATCCTGACGGGCCGGGTCGAGGCTGGCCGTGCGAAGGCCGGCGATACACTGAAAGCCCTGTCGCGCAGTGGTGACCGCATCGAGCAGTTCCGCATCAGCAAGGTTCTGGCTTTTCGCGGCATGACCCAGCAGACCATCGACGAGGCCGTTGCAGGCGATATTGTGACCATCGCGGGCATGACCAAGGCCACCGTGGCCGATACGCTGTGCGCAGCCGAAGTGGACACCGCCCTGCCCGCACAGCCCATCGACCCGCCCACCATCAGCGTGACCTTTGGCATCAATGACAGCCCGCTGGCCGGTCAGGACGGCAAGAAGGTGCAGTCGCGTGTGATCCGCGAACGGCTGATGAAAGAGGCCGAATCGAACGTCGCCATCAAGGTTGAGGACACAGACAGCGGTGACGCTTTCGTGGTTTCGGGCCGCGGCGAATTGCAGATGGGTGTTCTGATCGAAAACATGCGCCGCGAAGGGTTCGAGCTGTCGATCAGCCGCCCTCGCGTGATCTATCGCGAAGAAGACGGCGTGCGGCTTGAGCCGATCGAGGAAGCCATCATCGACGTCGATGACGAATATACCGGCGCGGTGATCGAAAAGCTGACCGGCGACCGCAAGGGTGAGATGGTCGATATGCGTCCCGCCGGCGTCGGCAAGACGCGCATCGTGGCCCATGTCCCCTCGCGCGGCCTGATCGGCTATCACGGTGAATTCATGACCGATACGCGCGGCAATGGCGTGCTGAACCGCATTTTCCACGGTTGGGCACCCTATAAGGGCCCAATTCAGGGTCGCCGTCAGGGCGTGCTGATCAGCATGGAGAACGGCGTTTCCGTCGCCTATGCGCTGTGGAATCTGGAAGATCGCGGCAAGATGTTCATCGGTGCGCAAGAGCAGCTGTATACCGGCATGATCATTGGCGAACATTCGCGCGACAATGATCTGGAAGTGAACCCGCTGAAGGGCAAGAAGCTGACCAACGTGCGCGCATCTGGTACGGATGAGGCTGTTCGCCTGACACCGCCGGTGCGCATGTCGCTGGAAGAAGCCATCGCCTATATCGACGATGACGAGTTGGTCGAGGTCACGCCCAAGAACATTCGCCTGCGCAAGCGCTTTCTCGATCCGCACGAGCGCAAGCGCCAGGCCCGCGCAGAGGCCTGACGTCCGGTTGCAACCATCAATTCAATGGGGCGGCATTTGACAGACGCGGCCCCACCATCCCTGTGGTTGCGCGGGGCACCGGTCAGCGACCCCTGCGATTGAAAATTCAAGGCGAATCGTCGCAGGCCCATTTTTCTCTCTGCATTCAGGTCACTTGGTGATAACGTTAACGTCATCATGAAGGGTTCTGGTTCACATAAACCGCGCCCCATAGCGGGCCTCCACGACAGCGTCAGTTCGGCGCTGATGGAGATGCTTTCATCCCACAGACCCGCGCTGCCCAGCCTGCCCGAGATTGCAAAACATGCCGGTCAGGACGTTGAGGCGGTCGAAAAGATCTTTGGTTCCGTGCAAGAGGTCTTGGACACATTGGCCGAACAGGGGCTGATGAAACTTGTCGATACTTGCCTGCGCACCGTGACAAAGGCACCGCCAGACGATCCAGCCGTCCAGTTCCGGGCGCTCAGCACAGCCTATTTGGAATGGGCCTGCGACAATCCCGAACAGTTCCGGCTGCTGCAATACAGCAAACTCGTCGATATCGAAGGCAACGAGAAGCTCGCGCGTTACGTTCGGTCCATGCACGATGTCATGCTACGTCTGCTGCACAATGCTCAGGAACGTGGGCAGATCGTAAAGTCCGCCGATCCCCATCTGATGCTGCTCACCGGCCGGGCCCTGTTACTCGGGCTGGCGCGGATGGTGATCGACGATAACATGAACGAATGGCATCCGGGAACAACCGCGCGTAAGGCCGCGCAGAGAGCCCTGGACGACTATATGGACGCCATGACCATCGCCAGTGGCTGGACCAACTTCAAATCGCCGACGACAACAGACGCCGCCAGTTAACCCATCCGTTCTGACGCGTAACCACCTGGACTTGCAGGGAAAACCACCGTCTTGTTGCCGTTCTGAAAGACGCGGTGATGGATATGGGCATGAATGGCGCGCGCCAAGACCTGCGCTTCGACATCGCGGCCCAATGTCACGTAATCGGCCGAGGATTGGGCATGGGTGACACGCGCGGTGTCCTGCTCGATGATCGGTCCCTCATCCAGATCAGCCGTGACATAATGCGCCGTCGCGCCGATCAGCTTCACCCCACGCTCGAACGCTTGCTTGTAAGGGTTCGCACCCTTGAAGCTGGGCAGGAAGGAATGGTGGATATTGATGATTCGCCCCGACATCTTTTGGCACAGCGCATCTGACAGGACCTGCATATAGCGCGCCAACACGACCAGATCGGCCCCGGTTTCGTCCACGATTTCCAACAACCGCGCCTCGGCCTGCGGCTTGTTCTGCGGCGTCACCTTGACGTGGAAAAACGGCAGGTCGTGGTTCACGACCACTTTCTGATAGGTCAGGTGATTGCTGACGACGCCGACGATCTCGATCGGCAACGCACCGATCTGCCAGCGATAGAGCAGATCGTTGAGACAATGCCCGAAATTCGACACCATCAGCAGAACGCGCATCTTTACGGTCGGATCATGGATCGCCCAGTCCATCTGCAACGGTTCTGCCACCGCGTCAAAGACCGCGCGCAGACCCTCTGCATCGGCACCTTTCTCTGAACGAAAGCTGACGCGCATGAAGAACATGCCGTTGGCCATATCGTCGAACTGGGACGAATCGGTAATATTACAGCCATGTTCGGCCAGAAAGTTCGAAATCGCAGCGACGATACCGCGACGCGAGGGGCAGGTGACGGTCAGGACAAGTTCGGACATGGCTAGAATTCTCCGGTCATTCATCGCCACCTACCGCGGCCTGCGTCTGCACCTGATGCGTCAGGCGACATTTTCAGACGAAAGGCGACCTCAGATCTGGCGTTCGGGCATCTGCACGACCAGCCCGTCCAACGCATCAGAGACTTTCAACTGGCAGGTAAGGCGAGAGCGCGTGGGATCGGGCTCATAGGCGAAATCCAGCATGTCCTCTTCCATCGGATCCTTGGCCGGCAGCTTTTCGACCCAGGCGGGATCGACATAAACGTGGCAGGTCGAGCAGGCGCAGGCGCCGCCGCAATCTGCCTCGATGCCTGGAATGCCATTGTCGCGCGCGCCCTCCATCACGGTCATGCCGTTGCGGACCTCGACCTCGTGGGGGGTGCCGTTATGCTCGATATAGGTGATCTTGGCCATCGTCTCGTCCTCATTATCGCAGCCGGGATAAGTCATTCGGCCCACATTGAAAAGGGCAGGAAGACCCTGCCCTTTCATCGCTGTCAAAATACGCCGGCCAGCGGGGCAAAGCCCCATATCCGCCGGTGTCAGTCCTCTTGGATGGGCAAGGCGACAAAGCGCGGCTCGCCGGCCCGACGGATCAACAGCAGGATGGACTTGCGGCCTGCATCACGGGCGGTAGAGATCTGGGTTTCCAGATCGGACAAGGCGACCAACGGTTGCTGACCGGCCTCGACGATCACGTCGCCAGCCGCCAGACCCTTTTCGGCGGCAGGGCTGTCAGGCGCGACCTCACGCACAACGAGGCCCTTCATATCGCCAGGCGCACCCAGTTCCGATGCGATCTCGGGTGTCAGCACCGACAGCGACATGCCCATCATGTCGCTATTGCCGTCGTCGGGGTTTCCGGCCGTGACGGAACTGGCCGTGCCCTGCCCTTCGGCCAGCTCGCGCCGGCCTAGCGTGACTTGCATCTCAACGCGCTCGTCATCACGCAAGACGGCGATCTGCACGGGCTCGCCGGCCGGAGAATCGGCCACACGGCGCACCAACTCGCCCGAATCAGCAACAGGACCACCGGCGAATTCGATCACGACGTCGCCAGCTTCAAGCCCGGCATCCTTCGCCGGTCCGTCCATGACCTCGCTGATCATCGCACCACCCGAGGCATCCATGCCCATGGCCTCGGCCATGTCCGGCGTCAGGTCCTGAATACTGACCCCCAGCCAGCCGCGCCGGGTCTCGCCATATTCCTGCAACTGATCGACGACCTTGGTGACCACATTAGAGGCCATCGAAAAACCGATCCCGATCGAGCCGCCGGTGGGCGACAGGATCGCGGTATTCACACCGACGACCCGGCCCTGCATATCGAACAGCGGGCCGCCCGAGTTGCCGCGGTTGATGGCGGCGTCGGTCTGCAGGTAATCGTCGTAGGTGCCCGCCAATTCGCGATTGCGGGCCGAAACGATGCCGGTCGAGGCCGAAAAGCCCTGCCCCAACGGGTTGCCCATCGCCAGCACCCAGTCCCCCATGCGCGCCGTGTCGGAATCGCCGAATTCGACAAAGGGGAAATTCTCGTCGGACATCACCTTCAGCAGGGCGATATCGGTCTTGGGATCGGTGCCGATTACTTCGGCCGGCTTCTTTTCGCCCGAATAAAACTCGATCTCGATCTCATCAGCGCCCTCGATGACGTGATTGTTGGTCACGATGAAACCGTCGGCGGAAATCACAAATCCCGAACCAAGCGCGTTCGACCGCTGCTGGCCGCGACGACCCTCTGGCCCGCTGTCAGGAATGCCGGGAATGCCGAAATCGCGGAACAGATCCGAGAACGGGCTGCCTTCGGGAAAGTTCGGTCCCTGACCGAATGCGGGCTGCGAGACGACTGAAACGGTTGTGATATTGACCACTGCCGGCGCGACCTGTTCGACCAGATCGGCAAAGCTGTCCGGCATCACCTGCGTCGCAGGTGCCTGCAGGGGTTGGTTCTGGTTGGCGGCCTCCTGGGCCTGCTGCTGAACCTCTGGGGAAATGTCCGTCGGCTCGTTCTCAGCGGCTTGCTGAGCGCCGGCCACACCCAGGCCGATCGACAAAGCGAGCGCCGAAGCGGTCAGGACGTTCCGTGATATCGGTTTCATGCGGTTGTTCCTCATGTTTATTCTACGGTTCCGGCGGGCCATCGACGCGCGATTGCGAGGCGTCGGAATCAACGTGATATGAACGGAATATAGTGCGGCGTTGCAAATAAACCACGCTCTCGGATGGTGAACTGATCGTGACCATTGTTACGAAAAGGGCGGGTTCGCATCGCGACCCGCCCTCTTTTTTCTATCAGTTGCCGTTTTCTTCTTCGGCAGGAACTGGTTCGGCCTCTTGTTCTGGCGCAGCGGGTTCAACCACCTCCTCAGCCGCCGGTTCGGTGGCCTCGTCGCCTGCTGGCTCGGCGGTGTCGCCGTCCCCGGCTTCGACCGCGGCAGGCGGCACGACGGCCGAGGGCTCTTCCGGCGGTGTCACCAGGCTTTCCGGCACAGGCGTCAGGGTGACGCCGGCAGACGCACCGAGGGGTTTGCCTTCGCGATCCGTTACCGTCGGCGTGACCAATGGTTCGTCGCTTTCTGCGGTCGTCGCCGCCGCATCGACTGCGCCATCCGCACCGTTTTCATCCGCGTCCGCGTTGCTGCTGACGGGCGTCGATGGCGCTGGTTGCGGGGTTGCGCCCTCGGACCCATCGCTTGCGAGATAGTCAAAGAACTCGCTGTCGGGCTGCATCACGAAAGAGCTGTTGCTGCCCTGCAATGCACGCTCATAGGACTGCATCGAACGCGAGAAGGCGAAGAATTCCGGATCGCGGCCGAAAGCGTCGGCATAGATCGCGTTCCGGGTTGCGTCAGCTTCACCGCGTACGATCTCGGCCCGCTTGCGCGCCTCGGAGGTCAGTTCCACCACGGTCCGGTCGGCTGCAGCGCGAACACGCTGCGCGGCCTCGTTACCACGGGCAACCTCGTCTGCGGCCTCGCGTTCACGTTCGGCCCGCATCCTTGCATAGGTGGCCGAAAGGTTCTGCTCGGGCAGGTCGGTGCGCGTCAGGCGAACGTCGATGATCTCGACGCCCAGCCCGGCAGAGTTGCGCCGTGCCTCGTCGCGGATCTGGTTCATCAGGCTGGTCCGGTCATCCGACAGCACGTCGGTCGACGGAACCGAGCCCAGAACTTCGCGGATCGCGGTCTTTACGATCGGCTCAAGGCGCACCAGCGCCGCATCGATGCCGCCAGCACCAACGGCCTGACGGAACCGCACGACGTCGGTGATCCGCCAGCGGGCGAAAGCATCGACGACGAGGCGGCGGTCATCCAGCGGCGTGACCTCCAGCGGGGTGGTGGGCAGGCCCAGGATGCGGTCGTCATATTTCACGACATTATCGAGGAAGGGCACCTTGACCGCGAGGCCCGGCTCTTCCTTGACGTCGACGACGCGACCAAGACGCAGGACCAGCGCTTTTTCACGTTCGTCCACGATGAACAGCGATGCCATGATCGCGACGGCAATGACGATGATCGCCGGTATGGCGATGATGGACAGGAAAGATCTGCGAGCGGCCATCAGTTATCCCCCTGGCTGTCATTGGTCGAGTTGTCAGTGGGACGGTCGCGGCGCAACTGGTCCAACGGCAGATAGGGCACCACGCCCGATCCGCCCTGCATGGTGCCAGCGTCGAGGATCACCTTATCGACATCGCCCAGAACGCGCTCCATCGTTTCCAGATACATCCGGCGGCGGGTCACATCCGGCGCCTTGACGTATTCGTCATAGACGCTGTTAAAGCGCGCGGCTTCACCTTCGGCCACGTTAACGGCCTGCGCGCGGTAACCTTCGGCCTGTTCCAGAACCGAGGCTGCCTCACCACGGGCTGCGGCCAGAACGCGGTTGGCATAGGCGTCGGCCTCTTTTTCCAACCGGTCGCGTTCCTGCTGAGCGGCTTGCACTTCGCGGAAGGCGTCGATCACCTCTTGCGGCGGATCGGCCCGGTCAAGGTTGACACGGACAACGCTGATCCCGGATTCGTAGACATCCAGCGTCTGCTGGACGGCATCCTGCAGATCCTCGGCAATCGCACCACGGTCGCGGTTCAGGATGGGTGCCAACTCGCTGCGGGCGATAATGTCGCGCATGGCGGATTCGGCGACCGCACGGATCGTGTCGCGCGGATCGGCCAGGTTGAAAAGGTATTTCGCCGGATCGTTGATGTTCCAGACGACCTGATATTCCATATCCACGATATTCTGGTCGCGGGTCAGCATCAGACCGCTATCCATCGGCCCGGTGCCGGTGCCGATCTCGGTCACGCGTTCACCGGTGACCTGCACGATTTCAGCCGTGACAAAGGGCCAGGGCGCGAAGTTCAGACCCGGCTCGCCAACGCCCACGGCGTCACCGAACAGGAACTCGACGCTGCGCTCTTCCGGCTTGACGGTGTAAAAGCTCATGAAGCCCCAGACCAGCACCAGGCCAAGGCCGATCAGTCCAATGGTGGATCGGTTGAGGCTGAAATTGGGCCCCTGCCCGCGTCCACCGCCGCCGCCATTTGGCCGGCCGCCGCGTCCGCCGCCCATCAGGACGCGCAGGCGTTCCTGGCCCTTTTTCATCAGCTCGTCGATTTCGGGCATCGATTCGCCGCCCTGACCGGGGCGCTCCGGGCGCTGCGGGTCACGTGGCGGGCGTTGGTCCCCCCATGGACGGTTCGAGGGGCGCTTTCCGTCCCCATCATCGCCGCCATTATTGCCGCCGCCTCCGCCCCAGGGGCCCTGATTAGCCATACATATGCCCTTTTCGCCTATCAATTCGTTGGGTGCAAAACTGGGGTTGAGAGGGGAAATGTCAAGCCTTGGCCGCCCCGCCTGCCCTGTTCGGCACCTGCCCGCGACCCATCGCCGCAGGCTCTTTTATCCATCCCTATGGTCGGATGGTACCATTCCCCGTCACCAGATATTTAAAGCTGGTCAATTGCTCGGCACCGACCGGACCGCGCGCGTGCAGCTTGCCCGTGGCGATCCCGATCTCGGCGCCCATGCCGAATTCGCCGCCATCGGCAAACTGGGTCGAGGCGTTGCGGATCAGGATCGCACTGTCCAAAGCGTCAAAGAATCGCGCCGCCGTCTTGTCATTCGCGGTCAGGATCGACTCGGTGTGTTGGCTGCCATATCGGCGAATATGCTCGATTGCGCCCTCGACCCCGTCAACGGTTCTGGCCGCCATGATCATGTCCAGAAACTCATGCCCGAAATCTTCGGGGTTTGCCTTGGTCGCCCCTGAAATGTCAGCCAATGCGCCCTCGGCCCTGACCTCTACCCCGGCATCTAGCAGCGCACGGATCAGCGTCTCGGATTGCGGATAGTCACGGTCGATCAGCAGGCATTCCGCCGCCCCGCAAATGCCCGTCCGGCGGGTCTTGGCGTTCAGCACGACCTGAACCGCGGTCTCGGGGTCGGCGTCACGGTCGACATAGACGTGACAGATGCCCTCGAGATGGGCGAATACAGGCACCCGCGCCTCGCGCTGGACCAGCCCGACCAAACCCTTGCCGCCGCGCGGGATGATCACATCAATCAACCCCTGCGCCTGCAACATGGCGCTGACCGCCGCACGATCACGCGTGGGCACCAACTGGATCGCTTCGGCGGGCAGACCTGCCGCCACCAGCCCGCGCACCATGCAGGCATGCAGCGCCAGGGATGAGTTCAACCCCTCAGAGCCGCCGCGCAGGATCACGGCGTTGCCCGATTTCAACGCCAGCGCACCGGCATCGGCCGTCACATTCGGTCGGCTTTCATAGATCACGCCGATAACGCCGATTGGCGTGCGCACACGTTGGATATGCAGCCCATTCGGGCGGTCCCATTCCGCGATCACGCTGCCGACCGGATCGGGCTGTTCGGCGACGGTGCGCAAGCCATTTTCGATGTCGTGAATGCGGTCCTCGGTCAGGGTCAGCCGGTCCATCATCGCGCGGGACAATCCCTTTTCGCGTCCGAATTCCAGATCCTTGATATTGGCCTGCAGGATGTCCGACATCGACAGACGCACGGCCTCTGCAGCACCGATCAAGGCTGCATGCTTGCGTTCGGCGCTGGCCTCGCGCAGCGCCACCGTGGCATCTCGCGCGGTGCTCGCCATGCGCCCGATCAACTGGGTCGCGTCGTCCATGTCTTTCATCCTCTCGGCCCCTTTGACTGACGTTTTGCCAATGAAACGCCCGTTTCGCGCGCCCTCACCGCGGGTTCAATCGTCATAACGGAAGGACAACCGAAACAGGAGTCCCAAATGACCCTTCGTTTTTTTCCGATCAAGACAGCGACCGCCATGGGCCTGCGCAGCGGCACCGATGCATAGGGACTGCCGCCTGAACGCTGCCCTGCCTCCGATGGCCATGATACACCCTGCCGTCACTGCCTGAACCAGGTGCCCAAAGGCGCGCCTTATATCATCGTCGCGCACCGTCCTTTTTCCGGGCTGAACCCCTATGCTGAAACAGGTTCGATTTTTCTCTGCGTTGAGGATTGCGCCGCAGGCGGCCCCGATTTTCCGACCAGAATGCTGACCTCGCCCAGTTATATCGTGCGAGGCCATTCATCGGATGAGAGGATTGTCCGTGATCGCAGCAGCGTGATTGGCACGCCCTATATTCCGGCCCGCTGCGCCCGTCTCTTTACCGATCCGCAGATTGGTTTCGTCTAAATCCGCTCGGCCAGCGGCAACTGCTTTCATTGCCGTGTCACGCGTAGCTAGGCACCGTTTTCCTCAATGGGCGTTTCTTCAATGGGTGGGGGCTCGATGCGGATGACACGCGCCGGAACGCCGACCGCGACGCCGCCGGGCGGGACATCATCCAGCACCACGGCATTCAAACCAATGACCGCGTGATCGCCGATGGTGACGCCGCCCACGATCCGCGCACCGGCTGCAATATCGACATGCCCACCGATCAACGGGACATTGCGACCCTCGTCATTCGTGCGGCCCGACCCGATGGTTACCTGATTAAAGATCATGCAGTTCGGGCCAATCACGGCCGCCGGATGCATCACCACGCCGTTTGGATGATGCAGAACCAGCCCACGCCCGATGGGCGTGATGACCGGGATGTCGCATTGGCATATGACGCTCCAATAGCGGTGCACCAGCACCCAATATCGCCGCATGAACCCGGCGATGACGCCCTGTCGCGCGTGCCAGTGCTGATAGCGGCGCAGGGCGCGCAGCAACTTGCGGCCCGGATCCCAGAAGCGGGTGATCCGCTCGCGTTCCGGATCAGGATCGCGGGCAGAGGTATAGGCTCGAGGGGCATGCGTATCGGTCATGGGCATCGTCGATGAAACTGTCCGCCCAACTTACGGACTGCGACCGTAGGGGCAAGCGACAAACATGATCATGTGGATAGAAGGAAGGATATGGCGCGGTTGACGGGGCTCGAACCCGCGACCCCCGGCGTGACAGGCCGGTACTCTAACCAACTGAGCTACAACCGCGCATATCGTTCTGGGCGAAGGGTGGTGGCGCGGTTGACGGGGCTCGAACCCGCGACCCCCGGCGTGACAGGCCGGTACTCTAACCAACTGAGCTACAACCGCACACTCACCTTTCCCGGCTAATCGCCCGCCGGGGTGAGGGGCGGTTTACGCAGGCCGCGCGGCGAGGTCAAGCACTGATCGCCCGAAAATGGGATGGGATCGTAAATCTGTGCGACGTCTGTTTGCACACCCGCAACGCATGAAAAAGGGGCGCCCGAAGACGCCCCTTTTCCGTTCAGCGATAATCGCCGTTGAGGGTGTGACCTCAGTTGTTGGCCGGCTCGGCTTCGCCTTCAACCGCATCGGTTTCCATCGGCTCGACAGCGCCGTCGACGGCAGCCGCATCATCTGCAGACAGCACAGCCGGGATCATCATCGAATCGTCGAAGTCCGGCAGAGCGCCAAGTTCTTCCTTGGTATAGTTGGTCACGAAGACCGTATCATTGCCGAAGGTACCCATCTTGGCCGCCTCGGTGCTGACCAGAACTTCCTTCGCGCCAATGCCCAGGAAGCCACCGATATCGATCACGTAGCCAACCACTTCATGGTCGCTGTTGATCACGATGTCGCCGATATCCGCGATGTCATCCCAACCTTCCGGGATCGCATCACCTTCCAGGACGCTCCATTCGCTGCCCGAGGGTTCATTGGTCGTAAAGACCTGCAGGCCCTCGACCCAGCTTGCCAGCATGCTCGGCTTGGCCGGATCCATGTCAGGCTGCGCCTCGGTCGGGGCTGCGACGACCTCTTCGGCCATCTCACCTTCGACCATTTCACCTTCGGCAGCGTCCATGTCGGTCGCTTCCATGTCGGTCGCTTCGTCGGTCATTTCAGCATCGGCAGCCGCATCGCCTGCTGCGTCAGCAGCTGCATCGGCGTCGGCTGCGGCTTCGCCGGCAGCATCAGCTGCATCGTCGGCTGCATCTGCAGTCGCATCCGCGGCGTCCATGGTCGCGTCGCCAGCTGCATCCGCAGCATCACCAGCAGCGTCTGCGGTCGCGTCGGCGGCGTCTGCCGTCGCGTCGGCTGCATCGCTGGCTGCATCTTCTGCTGCCTGCGCGGTCTCTTCGACAGCGGTTTCAGGCTCTGCAGTGTCCTGCGCGAAGGCGGGGACAGCAAGTGCTGCGATCGCGGCGCTCATAAGCAAACGTTTCATATGTCATACTCCCTTTAGAAGTTCGTAAGTCTCCGGGTTCGCGACCCGTCGGCCTCTCAACGCACAACCAAAGCGGCTGTTCCATCAAGATGCAAAACAATCGAAATTTCTTCACAATACCGGCTAAGCATTTGATAGTTAACCCATTATAGAGGCCGGCTTATTCGCCCACCACAAACCAGGCCCGGCGAACCTGTTGTGGCAGGTCCGGACGTTGACAACCCTAGCGCGACCCTTGCTGCCAACCAACCGAAGGCTTGGGCCTCTAGCATATCGCCGTCCAAACCGGCGGCTTCTACCGGCATAACGCGACAAGGCAGCACTTGTTCCAGCGCCGCCATGACGGCGGCGTTATGTCGCCCACCGCCGCAAACCAGCAGCGATTCGGGCGGGCTGGGCAACCACCGAAACCCGGCAGAGACCGATGCCGCCACAGCCGCGACCAGCGTCGCCGCCGCGTCCGCATCCGTCAAATGTTGCACAGCCTGTGACAATGCCGCGAAATCGTCTCGGTCCAGCGATTTGGGTGGTTGCCGATCAAAATAGGGATGACGCAGGAACGCGTCGATCACCGCGTGATCCGCGCTGCCCCGGGCGGCCAGACGACCGCCTTCGTCCCGCACCTGCCGCAGGCGCGCGCGCACAAGATCATTGATCGGCGCATTCGCCGGGCCGGTGTCAAAGGCAAGGCAGGCACCAGGCGCCTCGGGCGCAGTCGCGGCAGGATCGACCCAGGTTATATTGCCGACACCGCCCAGGTTCAGAAACGCGACGGGCATCGGTCGCAGATGCCCCTGCCCGACCGCCCAGTCCGCGCAAGCCCAATGAAAGAACGGCGCCAGCGGCGCACCTTCACCGCCCTGCCGCACATCCTCGCTTCGAAAATCCCAGACCACACGCCGCCCCACCGCACGTGCCAGCGCCGCACCGTCACCGGCCTGATGCGTGCCGCGCCCATGGGGGTCATGGGCCAGCGTCTGACCATGATAACCGATCAACTCGGCCTCGGGAAAATCATGCGCCAGCGCGGCATGGCTGGCCTGAGAGATGGCGGCAGCCTCGGCCACGCCCTCACCATCCTGCCATTGCCCGAGCGCACCGTGCAGCACGGCGGCCTCATTGTCCGAATAGGCGCGATAGGCGCTGCGGCCAAAGCTGCCGATCCGCACCCCGTCGGTTTCGATTATCGCTGCATCGACCCCATCAAGCGAGGTTCCCGACATCATTCCCAAAGCCCGGATCATCGCGCCTTTTCCTTTGTTCCTGCCAGCGGTATATCCGCGACCATCGAAAGGAAAAACCCCGATGACCTATCACGCCAAATCCGACTTCATGCGCATTATGATCGAGCGCGGCTTTCTAGCCGATTGCACCGATTATCAGGCGCTGGACGATGCCCTCAGCGAAGGGCCGGTGACGGCGTATATCGGCTATGACGCGACGGCCGCGTCGCTGCATGTGGGGCATTTGCTGAATGTGATGATGCTGCGCTGGTTCCAGAAAACCGGCAACCGTCCGATCACGCTGATGGGTGGCGGCACCACAAAGGTTGGCGATCCCAGCTTTCGCGCCGATGAACGCCCCTTGCTGGGGCCGGAGCAGATTCAGGCCAATATCGACGGGATGCAGCAGGTTTTTGCGCGTTACCTCGACTACGGCGATGATGGCGCCTTGATGCTGAACAATGCCGAATGGCTGGACGGTCTGAACTATCTGGACTTTCTGCGCGACATTGGCCGCCATTTCAGCGTCAACCGGATGCTGGCTTTTGAATCGGTGAAATCCCGGCTGGACCGCGAACAATCGCTGTCCTTCCTGGAATTCAACTACATGATTCTGCAGGCCTATGACTTCCTTGAGCTGTACCGCCGCTACGATTGCCGCCTGCAAATGGGCGGTTCCGATCAGTGGGGCAATATCATCAACGGGATCGACCTGACCCGCCGTGTGCTGGATCGTGAGATCTGGGGCCTGACCAGCCCGCTGCTGACCACCAGCGACGGGCGCAAGATGGGCAAGTCGCAGGGCGGTGCGGTCTGGCTGAATGGCGAGATGCTGTCGCCCTATGAATTCTGGCAGTTCTGGCGAAACACCACCGACGCTGATGTGGGCCGGTTCCTCAAGCTCTATACCGAATTGCCGGTCGAGGAATGCGACCGAATGGGCGCTTTGCAAGGCTCTGAGATCAACGAGGCCAAGGTTCGTTTGGCCAATGAGATCACGACGCTGCTGCATGGTGCAGAGGCGGCGGCCAGCGCCGAGGCGACCGCGCGCGAGGTCTTTGAACAGGGCGGCGCGGGCGGCGATCTGGAGATTGTGACCATTGCGGGCGATGCCCTGCCCGTGTCGGTAGCGCAGCTGCTGACGCAGACCGGCATCACCGGTTCGGGCAAAGAGGCCAAGCGCCTGATCGCCGAGGGCGGCTTGCGGCTGAACAATGACGCCGTGACCGATCCGCAGACCATGGTCGATGCGGCCTCGATCGGTGACGGATTGAAGGTTTCAGTCGGCAAGAAAAAGCATCGGATGGTGCAGATCGGCTGACGGATCGCTCACACAAGCATGATGGCGACGCGGCGTTTCGACGCTGCGTCGCAGCATTGCGGATTGCCGGATCAGGCCCTATCTCACCGGTCATGGGCATGAAAAGCCCGATTTACCGGAGAGATATCATGGCGAATACATTGAAATCGCCTCAGAAAACAGAATTCACGGCCCCCTCGGCGGATGAGGCTGTCGACCAGATGTTTGGTTATTACAGCCCGGATGGGCAAAAGGGCCCGCGCGCCGCAAACACCAATCGCGCGCAGGTCATAAGCGAGTTGGACGCAGCAGGCGCAATCCTGGCGGCCAAGCGCTTTGGTTAAGTGACCGAAACACATCCATTTAAATCTGCTGGGGGCCATATCGGCCCCCTTTTTGTTGCGATCCCGCACTGATTGGGGCGGTGTTGAGCAGCAGGCGCATATCGCCACTGTCCCGGCAGCGCGACTCGTGCTTAGGTTCTTGAATGGATGTTCAATCGCCGCCCGATGCCCCTCGCCGCCGCGCCGCGCCCGCGGTGATCTGCTATGATCCGGCAACCCTGCCTGATCCGGGCCTGACGACGCTGCGTTCAGCGCGGGCGACAGCCGACATGACCTGTCAGATCACCGTGCCACCGCGCGAAGGCCGCTGTTTCGACGTCCCCGCCGGCCATTTCTTTCGCATCAGCACGATCGAGGGCTCGCAGGTCGGCGATCTGAACCTGTGGAGCGCCGCTAACCCGTCCGAGCGGTTCTATTCGGGCAAAAGCCGCGCGCTGCACGGCACCCATCTTTCAATCGGTGACCGTCTCTGGTCCAGCTTTCCGCATTTGCGCCCCCTGGCGACGATCACCGAAGACACGCTGGCCTGGTACGGGATCGACGCCGATGGCGGCGGGGTGCACGATGTCATCGGCACGCGCTGTGATCCCTATACCCACCATCTGCTCAGCGGCGAGGATTATCATCATTGCTGCCATTCCAACCTGACGCGCGCGCTGATGGCCCATCTTGATCTGACCCGCGAAGCCGCCGAGCCGCTGGTCCATGACGTCCTGAACGTCTTCATGTGCACCGGTTTTACCCGCGATACCGGACAGTATTTCATGAAGGCCAGCCCCGCCCGTCCCGGTGACTACATCGAATTCCATGCCGAAACCGATCTGATCGGCGGACTGTCGGCTTGCCCGGGCGGCGATTGCGGCGCGCAGCATTCCTCGGATCAGGCGCGCTGCTATCCGTTGCTGGTCGAAATATTTGCCCCCCGCATCCAGCCGGCAGATCGCCCCCAACCCACGCGGAATGGTTATGGCTGGCCCGCCTGAGCGCCGCGATGCGACAGGCCGCGGGTCACGGCGGCTTGACGGCACCCGTGCCGCGCGGCAATCAGGGCCGATGATCGACTTTCGCCCCGTCGTCCAGACCATCGGCAAAATCGTCGTCGTGCTGGGTGTGGGCATGGCGCTGCCTATGCTGGTCGATCTTTGGTATGGTGACCCGCATTGGCAGGTCTTTCTGCAGATCAGCGTCCTGACGATCCTCGCCGGGGTGATGTCCGTGGTCACGACCAGGGGTGCCGCCGATACGCTGACGATCCAGCAGGCATTTTTGCTGACTTCGGGGCTATGGGCTGTGCTGCCGATCTTTGGGGCCCTGCCCTTCATCTTTGGCGCGCCCAATGCCAGTTTTACCGATGCCTATTTCGAGGCAATGTCGGGCGTCAGCACAACCGGCACCACTGCTTTTCCCGACCTCGACAGCCTGCCGCGCGGCACGCATCTGTGGCGCGGCATCCTGCAATGGTCAGGCGGGCTGGGCATCGTGGTCGTCGCCATGGTATTCCTGCCGGTTATGAAAGTCGGCGGGATGCAGTTCTTCAGATCCGAAGGCTTTGACACGCTTGGCAAGATCCTGCCTCGCGCGGGCGAGATCGCGGCCGAGATGACCCGCATCTATTTCTTCCTGACCGGCGCCTGCATCATCACCTACATTCTGCTGGGCATGACCGGCTTTGATGCGGTGATGCACGCACTGACCACGATTTCGACCGGCGGTTTTTCCAATTACGACGCCAGTTTCGGCACCTATCTGGGTGGGCCGGAATGGGCGGCATCCCTGTTCATGGTGCTGGCTTCGATCCCCTTCATCCGCATGGTGCAGGCACTTCGGGGCAATATGTCGCCTTTGTGGCATGACGTGCAGATCCGCGCCTATCTGCGCTGGATCGCCTATAGCTGCGGCGCGATCATCATCTATCGTCTGCTCTACATGCATCAGGACATGCACCCGCTGGAGGTGGTTCGCGAAACCATCTTCAACACCATCTCGACCTTTTCCGGCACCGGTTATGCCTCGACCGATATGCTGGCCTGGGGGCATCTGCCGTTCTCGCTGCTGATCGTGGTCGGCCTGATCGGGGGCTGCACCGGATCGACGGGCTGTTCGGTCAAGGTTTTTCGCTATCTGGTGCTGTTTCAGACCGTCAAGGCACAGATCAGGCGCATGCACAGCCCGCACCGCGTCTATCCTCTGCGGCTCGAGGGGAGGTCGCTGGATGAGGACGTCGTCAATTCGGTGATGGCGTTCTTTACGCTTTTCATGCTCAGCTTTGGCTTGCTGATCGTTGGCCTTGCCCTGACCGGGCTGCACACCAAGACCGCGCTGACCGCCGCCTGGACCGCCATCGCCAATGTCGGGCCCGCATGGGGGCCAGAGATCACGGCCAACGGCTCTATCGCGGAGTTTCCCACCACGGCGAAATGGCTGATGATTCTGGGCATGTATGTCGGCCGCCTGGAACTGATCGCCGTTCTGGTACTGTTTCTGCCGCGTTTCTGGCGCAACTGAGGCGTTCAGAACAACGACTTCTGTTCCGGTTTGGGCTTGGCCGTGCCTTTCCTGGGCGGCACATCTGGCCGCGCGGCCATGCGGCCATCACCAAATTCGACCTCAAATCGTGCGGTTTGCGTCGCTGCCTCGGCCGAGGTGATCAGCCCGTTCGGCCCATGCACGACCGCAAAACCACGCCGCAGCGTTTCGGTATAGCCTAGCGTCTGCCGTGTCCGGTCAAGCCGCGACAGCGCGTCGCGGCGCACGGCAACGGCGCGCGCGGGCGCCGCGTCAAGACGGCGGCCAAGATCGCTGAGCCGCTCGGTCTGGGTGACGATGGCGCGACGTGTGACGGCAGTAACCCGGGCCAGCGAGGCATCCAGACGCTCTTTCATCTGCTGCACGCGATCTTGGCGGCGATCGCGCTGACGGGTTGCGGCATTGTCCAGACGCACAGCCAGCCGGTCCAGATCATGCCGCCGCGCCGCGGTAAACGCGCGCAAGGTGGCGGCAGGCATGGGCCGCGATTGCAACTGCTGGCGACGCGAACGGACAAGGCCGCGCAACGCAGGCTCCAACCGGGTTGCCCACAGGTCCAGACGTTGACGCGCGGGTTCCGTCAGCGCCGAGGGTCGCCCAAGCGCGCGGCCCAGATCATGCAGCCGCTGGCGTGGACGGTCGATGCGCAGAGTGCTGGCCCGGGTCATCCGCACACCGGATTCGGCCAGCCGCGCCGCCAGTTCAGCCCGCACTGGCACCGCAATTTCAGCCGCAGCCGTCGGCGTCGGCGCACGCCTGTCCGACGCGAAATCGATCAGGGTCGTATCCGTTTCATGACCAACCGCTGAAATCAGCGGGATCCGGCTTTCGGCCGCCGCGCGGACGACGATTTCTTCGTTAAAGCCCCACAGATCTTCCAGACTGCCCCCACCGCGCGCAACGATCAGCAGATCAGGGCGCGGCACCGGGCCAGCATCAGGCAACGCGTTAAATCCCCGGATCGCAGCGGCGACCTGAGGCGCGCTGGCCTCGCCCTGAACAGCGACGGGCCAGATCAGCACATGGGTCGGAAAACGGTCGCGCAGCCTGTGCAATATGTCGCGAATCACCGCACCCGACGGCGAAGTCACAACCCCGATCAGGCGCGGCAGAAACGGCAGTGGGCGCTTGCGGTCCTGGTCGAACAGACCCTCCTCCGCCAGCGCCTTGCGACGTTTCTCCAGCATCGCCATCAACGCGCCCGCGCCCGCAGGCTCGATATTGTCGACGATCATCTGGTATTTGGACTGTCCCGGAAAAGTCGTCAGGCGTCCTGTCGCAATGACCTCCATCCCCTCTTCGGGCCGATGGGTCAGCCGGGCGGCCTGCCCTTTCCAACTGACCGCGGCCAGTACCGAGCGATCATCCTTGAGGTCGAAATAGAGATGCCCGGATGAGGGGCGCGACACACGGCCAATTTCGCCGCGCACGCGAACGCGGCCGAACTGATCCTCGATGCTGCGTTTTACCGCACCCGAGATTTCCGAAACCGTGAATTCATGAGCGTTGTTGCCCGGCGCCTCGTCCTCGAACAGATCATCCGCCATCAGTCACCCCCTCCGCCACAACCACCACCGTCGCCGCCATCACCGTCCCAGTATGAGCCTAATCCGTCACTCGCCAATGCGCCGCAGCCGATGTAGGCGACGACGTGCTCATCGCCGCCTTTGCGCCTGAGAACGAACGAACCGATCAAATAGTTCAGCAATATATATAACGCGATACCGACCAACGCGCCGACCAGCGCAGAGGTACCATTGGCGCCCAACATCCGCCAAAGGGCCACGGCAACCACAAGAATGGCCAGCCCCAACACCGTCCGCAGACGCCCAATGCCCGGGCGCGGCCAAAAGCGGCGCGGTGCCTGATGGCCGAACCTCTCTTGATACAGATCCAGCGTCGCACGGTAAGCCGGATCGCGATCAGGCGACGGGCGGCCCGGAAGATGACGCAATTCGCGCCCTACGGCGTTCTCGCAGAATGCCTGCCATTCCGCCGCCTTCTGCAGATGCAGATGCCACACGTCGTCGACCGCGCGCGAGGGGGCGATCACCTGCCCTGCAACAGCAACCAGAAAGATGAACCGGCGATACTCGAGGGTCAGTTCGGTCGCCGCCTGGGTCGAGCAGTTGAAATGCGCAACCAGGAACAACTCGGCATCCTGTCCGAGTTTGCCCAGCTTGACCGGTTGGTTCTGGATCCGCTGCCACAAATCGCGATCGCGCATCGGTGGCCTCTTTGCTTGTCGATTCCTTCGCCGGACCCTAGAAGGCTGGGCAAAGAGGGGCAAGCGAAAGGGCGGCGGGTGAATATTCTGATCCTTGGCGGCGGCGGGCGTGAACACGCATTGGCCTGGGCGGTACGGCAGAACCCGAAATGTGATCGGCTGATCGTCGCGCCGGGCAACGCGGGCATGACAGGGATCGCTGAATGCGCCGAAATCAATCCGAACTCTCGGGCAGAGGTTCTTGAACTTGCACAGGAAAACGCGGTCGATCTGGTGATCGTCGGCCCCGAGGCCCCGCTGGCCGCCGGTGTTTCGGATGCGCTGCGCGACGCTGGCTTTCTGGTCTTTGGTCCCTCGCAAGCGGCCGCGCAACTTGAGGCCAGCAAGACATTCACAAAGGAAATCTGCGATGCCTGCGCTGCGCCGACAGCGGCATGGGCGCGCTTTACCGAGGCTGGGCCCGCACGCGACTACATTAACGCGCAGGGCGCGCCGATCGTCGTCAAGGCAGATGGTCTGGCCGCCGGCAAGGGCGTTACTGTGGCCGAAACCGTGCAGCAGGCCCATCACGCCATAGACCTGATTTTCAAGGGCGAATTCGGCGACACCTCGGTCGTTATCGAAGAGTTCATGGCCGGAGAAGAGGCCAGCTTTTTCGTGCTGGTCGATGGCAACGCGTGCCTGCCCATCGGCACGGCGCAGGATCACAAGCGCGTCGGCGAGGGCGATACAGGGCCGAATACCGGCGGTATGGGTGCCTATAGCCCGGCCCCGGTGATGGGCGAGGCGATCCAGCAACAGGTCATGGACCGGATCATACGCCCGACCATGGCCGAGATGGCGCAGCGAGGCACCCCGTTCCAGGGCGTCCTGTTTGCCGGCCTGATGATCGAGGACGGCCAGGCGCGGCTGGTTGAATATAACGTCCGTTTTGGCGACCCCGAATGTCAGGCGCTGATGATGCGGCTTGGGGCGCAAGCCTTGGATCTGATCCATGCCTGCGCCGAAGGCCGGCTGACAGAGATGTCGGTCAACTGGGCGGACGATCACGCGCTAAGCGTTGTTCTGGCAGCTGATGGCTATCCAGGAGATTACCAGAAAGGCAGCCAGATCAAAGGATTGGGAGGCCTTCCTGAAAACAGCTTTCAGATGGTTTTTCATGCGGGAACCGGCGAAAAGGACGGTCATATCCTTGCCACTGGTGGGCGCGTCCTGGCGGCCACAGGGCGTGGCGAGACACTGGCCGAGGCGCATCAGCGCGCCTATGAGCTTGTCGACGCAATTGACTGGCCTCAAGGGTTCTGTCGGCGCGATATCGGCTGGCGGGCGTTGAACCAAGGCTAGAGACGGCGTCGTTTTCGAGGCAAGGGACCGTTGTTTACCCGCTGTTCGGGGTGTGCTGCTGCGTCGTGGAACGTCCGTCGGCACACAGCGTCACTCTTGACAGTTTGACCGCAGATCGCGATCTTTCATTCATGCTGCAGTGCAGAAATTCTGTGCCGCGACAGTGATGAAAGGAAGCCGGTGTCATGCCGCGCCAACACGATATCCCCGATCCAGCGGATGCGCCCCGCGGACTGGATCTGCTGACCCCACTGGCCGATCAGGTCGATATTCGCGGCCTAAACCGGCGCGATGCCCCTTTGCTGACCAAACATCTGCAGCGGCTTCCACCCGAGGCTCGTCACGCGCGCTTTCATGCCGGGGTGAACGATGACGCGATCGAGACTTATGTCAGCCGGATCGGCTGGCAAGATACCTATGTCTTTGGCGCCGTCATAGACGGCCAATTGCGCGCCGTCGCCGAACTTGTGCCCGAACCGGGCAGTGAGGTGGCCGAAATCGCTGTTTCGGTCGAACCGCAGCAACAGCATAGCGGGCTGGGCCGGCTGCTGGTGCTGGCGGCCATGTTGGCGGCGCGGCACCTTGGATTAACGCAGTTGCGCCTGACCTATCAGTCAGGAAATGCGGCGATGCGGGGGCTGGTTCAGGACCTGGGCGGCGAGACGGTCACAAATGGCCAGCAGGCCGAAGCGACCCTGCCGGTGCCGCCTGCTGTGGGCGACGTCTAGCGGGCGAATGTCCCGCTGCGCAAAAAGGCAATGACCTGCGCGATGACGGACGGGTTGTTCATCATGAAGGTATGCGTGACGGGCAATCGCAGATGATCGGCCTCACCGGCAACATGGCTGGCCGCGACGCCGACCTTGCCGTCATCCGGGCCGGGTATCAACGCTGAGCTAAGCGGATTTGCCGTTGCATCGCCCGCAATCACGCCAAGCGGAAACGTCACGGGACCAAGCGCCAGCGGAACGGAATCCGCGGTGGTCCCCATTTCCAGACCAGCGGGACCGTTCAATGCATCGTAGAATGGCAGAGCGCGCAGCCTGTCGACCAATGGCGAGCCCTGGTTGGGCGATGCCAGCATGACCACGCGGCCCAGATTGGCGGGTGCATGATCGGCCAACCAGATGCGGGCCAGGATGCCGCCCATGGAATGCGTGACGATGTGCACCGGCTGATCGGCCGGGCATTGATCCAGCCCCTGCCCCACATGTTTGGCCAGATCGCGGATCGGCGCCGAGGTCGATGGATAGGCCTGGTTCACCACATGATAGCCCTGTTGCGACAAGGCCTTTTCCAGCACGATCAATGAGTTGGGCCCGCGCGCCAACCCATGCAGCAGCAGAACGCAATCCGCCCTGGCGGGCCCAAGCGTCACAACCAGAAACAGCACCGCCAGGGCAAACCTGCGCATGTCAGCTGTCGGAATAGAGGCCCTCGTAGATCGGGCCGAGGGTGTCGGTCTCGAACAGGGAACTGACCGAAGTACCATTCCAGATGTTCAGAATGGCCTGAGCAAAGATCGGTGCGGTTGGCACGATCCGGATATTCGGCGCTTTCTTCACCGCCTCGGTGGGCTGGATGGAATCGGTGATCACCAGCGATTTCATCACCGATTTGGTAATCCGCTCGACAGCCGGGCCGGACAGAACGCCGTGGCTGATATAGGCATGGACCTCGGTCGCGCCCTGATCGGTCAGGACCTGGGCTGCCTTGCAGAGCGTGCCGGCGGTATCGCACATGTCGTCCACGATGATGCAGGACTTGCCCGACACGTCGCCGATGACAGTCATCTCGGCCACCTCGCCCGCCTTTTCGCGACGCTTGTCCACGATCGACAGCGGTGCGCCGATACGCTGCGCCAGTTCGCGCGCGCGGGCCACCCCGCCGACATCGGGCGATACCACCATCAGATTGTCCATCTGCCCCTTGAAGTGATGCTTGATATCCAGCGCAAAGACCGGCGCGGCATAGAGGTTATCCACCGGAATATCGAAAAAGCCCTGGATCTGGGCGGCGTGCAGATCAAGCGTCAGAACGCGGTCGATGCCTGCCTCTGTCAACAGGTTGGCGACCAGTTTCGCAGAAATGGGCGTGCGCGCCTTGGCGCGGCGATCCTGACGGGCATAGCCGAAATAGGGGATCAAGGCGGTGATGCGGCTGGCCGATGACCGGCGCAGCGCGTCGGACATGATCAGCAGTTCCATCAGGTTGTCATTGGCCGGGTTGGAGGTTGGCTGAATGATATACATGTCCTCGCCGCGAACGTTCTCAAAGACCTCGACAAAGATTTCCTGATCGTTGAACCGCTCCACGCGGGCGTCGCAAAGTCCCACATTCATGCCGCGATGCATCGACATCCGCCGGGCGATGGCGCTGGCCAAGGGTTTGTTGGCATTGCCAGAGATCAGCTTGGGTTCGGTCATGGCGGGCATGGATCATAGCCTTTTCGGGATTCGCGCGATTGCGATGGCCTTAGCACCCGGTTAGCCTGCCCGCAAACCTTACGGAGAGATCATGGCGCATATCGACTATTACCTCGGCACGGTCAGCCCGTGGTGCTATCTGGCCGGAGACCGGCTGGAGCAGCTTGCCCAGAAACACGGTGCGACGATCACCTACAAACCCGTCGATCTGATGCAGCTTTTCTCGCGCACCGGCGGCGTCGCACCGGCTGACCGCCATCCCTCGCGATTGGCGCTGCGCGGGCAGGAATTGCAGCGCTGGTCGGATCATCTGGACATGAAAATGAACCTGAAACCGGCGCATTTCCCGGTCAACATGGCGCCGTCCTCCTATGCCATCATCGCTGCGCAAGAGGCGGGCGGAGATGTGGGCGCGCTGGTGCAGGGCTTTCTGCGCGCCGTCTGGGCAGAAGAGCGCGATATCAGCGACGATGCGGTGATCGCCGAGGTGATGACAGCGGCAGGCTTTGATCCGGCAATCGCTGAAAATGGCCTGTTCGTCGGGGCCGAGACCTATGGTCGCAATCTGGAACAGGCGGTCGAGGCCGGCGCTTTCGGCGCGCCCTTTTATGTCGTCCGTGAAACCGATCAGCGGTTCTGGGGACAGGACCGGCTGGATTTCCTGGACCGGCATCTGGCCAGCCTGTGAGCGGCAAGATCCATCAGCGCCACTGGCCGGGCGATCCCGACCGCCCGGCGCTGGCGCTGCATTGCATGATGGGCAGCGGTCGCTATTGGGGACCGATTGCCGAGCGGTTGCAGACCCGCCCCGACCTGCGCGGCTTTGACCTGCCCGGACATGGCCGCAGCGATAGCTGGACCCCGGCAGAGGGCGAGCCTGATCTGCACACGGCGGTGACCCGGATCGCCGCCGCCATGATCGACCGGCCGCTGGACCTGATCGGCCACAGTTTCGGCGCGACCGTGGCCTTGCGCATCGCGGTCGCCGCGCCCGATGCCGTTCGCAGCCTGACCCTGATCGAGCCGGTTTTCTTCGCCGCCGCCGACCAGCCATCCGATGATGTTGCCCTGACCAGGAAGATGATGGATCTGCTGGCCAGTGGCCACGACGACGAGGCAGCCCGCGTCTTTCTGTCGGTCTGGGGCGATCAGCCCTTTGACGCGCTGTCACCCGTGTTTCAGCAACAGATGGCGCGACAAGTGCATTTGGTGGCCGAGGGCAACGACGTGCTGATCCACGATGCGGCCAATATCCTGCGCCCCGGCGGGTTGGAGGCTATCGACGCGCCAGTCATGCTGATCTCAGGCGCGAACTCGCCCCCGGTGATTGCCGATATCGCCGAGGCGCTGGCCGGGCGCCTGCCCGATGTCGGCCGTGCCGAGGTTCCAAACGCCGGGCATATGCTGCCGATCACCCACCCCGACCAGGTGGCCGATCTGATCGACATCAATCTGACGCGGGCCTAGGGACGATCCAGACAGGGCCGGCGACCATCACGCGCCGTGGAAATGCGAAGGTCAGTGCTCATTGCGGAACGTGGACGTGTTTTCAGGCAGCGGCTGCGAATAACCGCGTCCAGTCATATTACACGTCGCGAAAATCATCCTCATGCCGCACCGGTCCGATGGCGATCCATTCAGCACGTATTCGCGCGACTTTGGTATCGCCCCAGGTTCGAAACACGATCCGAAAACCGGTCTCGGACACCTCATCGGCGGATATATCCGCGCGCGCATTTTGACTGGCACCCATGTCCCACATGTTCATGCTGACATGCACAACCGGCGCCTCAAGAAACGGTTCTTCAAAGCGGACCAGACAATTGGCCAGCCGGGACCCTTCCCCCGCCCACATTTCTCCGTCGCTTTCAAAGGCCGAGAAAACAAGGGCGGACCCCTTGCTTACCCCAACGGCTGTACTGCTGAATTTGCGCATCTGCAGGTGGCATTCTCTTCGGTTAAGCCATTGATCAAGGACAGTTTCGCTCGATCTCTGGTATTCTATAGAGGTATCGATATTATATCCAAATTACAGGGCCACAATAAAATTTGGCAAATTAAAATATATCAATACGAAAATGTAATGGCCTTTCAGGTTTCTTTCGCGCGCATCAAAAGAAACGCCCCGGCATTTCTGCCAGGGCGCTTCATTGTTTCAATTCGGATGACCTGTCAGTCAGGGACGCTGGCCTGATTGGGGTCCAGACCGATATGGGTGCCCATGGCCTCCATATCGGACAGAAGCTTGACCGACGCGGCGACGATCTCTTCGCCAGTCGAGTGTTTTTCCTCGACGACCTTCCGGCGACGATGCGCCTCTGACATCATCTGGTTAAAGATCTCTTGGGTCATTTCCTCGCGGGCATGGCCCCGTTCGGCAAGCAGCGAAACCGACTCGTTGTTGATCTCGGCAAAGCCTCCGGTCACGGCGAATTGCGTCTCGGCACCGCCTTCGTCGACAACCACGACCACGCCGGGACGCAGGTTGACGATAACCGGCGCGTGGCCCGGCATGACGGTCAGATCACCGTCATTTCCCGGCAGGCGCACCTCGCGCACGGGCACCGACACAAGGCGGCGCTCGGGCGAGACGAGGTCAAACTGCATGTTATCGGCCATAGTGCCCCCTTATGCGGCTTCGGCTGCCAGACGCTCGGCTTTCGCCTTCACGTCGTCGATGCCGCCAACCATGTAGAAGGCCGCTTCGGGCAGGTGATCGTATTCACCGGCCACAACCGCCTTGAACGATTTGATCGTGTCTTCCAGCGGAACCTGAACGCCGTCAGAGCCGGTGAAGACCTTCGCAACGTCGAAGGGCTGCGACAGGAAGCGCTGGATTTTCCGTGCGCGGGTCACCGTCAGTTTGTCTTCTTCCGACAGTTCGTCCATGCCCAGAATGGCGATGATGTCCTGCAGCGACTTGTAACGCTGCAGGATACCCTGCACGTCACGAGCAACCTGATAATGCTCTTCACCCACGACACCGGGGTCCAGAATCCGCGAGTTCGAGTCCAGCGGGTCCACGGCCGGATAGATGCCCAATTCCGAAATCGCGCGCGACAGAACGGTCGTGGCGTCGAGGTGAGCAAAGGTCGTGGCAGGCGCAGGGTCGGTCAAGTCATCGGCCGGAACATAGACGGCCTGGATCGAGGTGATCGAGCCTGCCTTGGTCGAGGTGATGCGTTCCTGCATCTGGCCCATATCGGTGGCCAGCGTCGGCTGATAGCCCACTGCGGACGGGATACGACCCAGCAGGGCCGACACTTCCGAACCAGCCTGGGTAAAGCGGAAGATGTTATCTACAAAGAACAGAACGTCGGTGCCGGTAGCATCGCGGAACTGTTCGGCCAGCGTCAGACCGGTCAGGGCAACACGCATACGCGCACCCGGAGGCTCGTTCATCTGGCCGTAAACCAGGGCAACCTGCGATTCCGACAGATTGTCGGGTTTGATAACGCCGGATTCGACCATCTCGTGATACAGGTCGTTGCCTTCACGGGTCCGTTCGCCAACACCCGCGAACACCGAGTAACCCGAGTGCACTTTTGCGATGTTGTTGATCAGTTCCATGATCAGAACCGTCTTGCCCACGCCGGCACCGCCGAAGAGGCCGATCTTACCGCCCTTTGAATAGGGCGCCAGCAGGTCGATGACCTTGATGCCGGTGACCAGAATTTCCGAGCTGGTGGCCTGCGACGCAAAGTCGGGCGCAGGCTGGTGGATTGCGCGGGTTTCGGTGGCTTCTACCGGGCCGCCTTCGTCGACGGGCTCGCCCACGACGTTCAGGATGCGGCCCAATGTGACGTCGCCAACCGGCACGCTGATCGGGTGGCCGGTGTCACGCACCTCGGCACCACGGACCAGACCTTCGCTGGCATCCATGGCGATGGTACGGACAGTGTTTTCGCCCAGATGCTGCGCCACTTCCAACACCAGCCGCTTGCCGTTGTTTTCAGTTTCCAGTGCGTTCAAAATCGCGGGCAGCTGATCTTCAAACTGCACGTCCACGACGGCGCCGATCACCTGGGTAATTTTGCCTTTGGCCTCTGCCATGTTTCGTTTCCTCTACTGATCGGGTCAGAGCGCTTCGGCGCCCGAGATGATTTCGATGAGTTCCTTGGTGATCGCAGCCTGACGCGAACGGTTATATTCGGTCGTCAGACGATCAATCATGTCACCCGCGTTGCGTGTGGCGTTATCCATGGCCGACATCCGCGCACCCTGTTCACTGGCTGCGTTTTCCAACAGCGCGGCGAAGATCTGCGTCGCAACCGAACGCGGCAGCAGATCGGCCAGAATGGCCTCTTCGCCGGGCTCATAGTCGTATTGCGAATCCGCGCCGCCCACTGCATCCGCTTCGCCCTGTTCGGGCACCACGGCGGGGATGATCTGCTGTTCGGTCGGAACCTGGCTGATCACCGATTCAAAGCGGTTGTAATAGATCGTCGCCACGTCATAGCCACCATCGTCAAAGCGCGTCAGCACCTCATCGGCGATCTCGCGCGCATGCTCATAGGCGATGCGCTTGACCTCGCTGAGGTCGACGTGATGGACGAGGCTGCTGGCGTAGTCACGCTTTAGCTGCTCGCGGCCCTTCTTGCCGACGGTCAGGATCTCGACCGACTTGCCAGCCGCCCGCAGCTTGCTGGCGCGCTGCCGCGCCAACTTGACGATCGAGCTGTTAAAGCCGCCCGCAAGGCCACGTTCCGCCGTCAGGACGACCAGCAAGTGCCGGTCGTCGCTGCCGGTGCCGGCCAACAGGCGCGGCGCATTGTCGGAACCCTGGGTGCCCGCGGTCAGTCCAGCCATCACGGCATTCATCCGCTCGGCATAGGGGCGTGCGGCCTCTGCCGCATCCTGCGCACGGCGCAGTTTGGCGGCAGCGACCATTTGCATGGCCTTGGTGATCTTGCGCGTGTTCTTGACGCTCTCGATCCGGTTTTTAAGGTCCTTAAGGCTGGGCATCTGATTGCCTCCTTAAGCCCGAGTCTTGGCGTAAGCGTCCAGCGCCGACTTTATGGCGTCTTCCAGATCACCGGAAACCTTGCGGTCATTCGTGGTGATATCGTCCAGCAGGTCCGACTGCTGGTTGCGCAGGAACTGGATCAGGCCCTGTTCCCATGCGACGATCTCCTTGACCGGAACTTGGTCGATATAACCCTTGGTACCGGCATAGATCACGATCACGATCTCGGCGTTGGTCAGCGGCTGGTATTGCGGCTGCTTCATCAGCTCGGTCAGGCGCGCACCGCGGTTCAGCAGTTTCTGCGTCGCGGCGTCCAGATCGGACCCGAACTGCGCAAAGGCGGCCATTTCGCGATACTGAGCCAGTTCCAGCTTGACCGGACCGGCGACCGATTTCATCGCCTTGGTCTGGGCGGCCGAACCAACGCGGCTGACCGACAGACCGGTGTTCACTGCAGGGCGGATACCCTGGAAGAACAGGTCGGTTTCGAGGAAGATCTGACCATCGGTGATCGAGATCACGTTGGTCGGGATATAGGCCGAAAGGTCACCCGCCTGGGTTTCGATGATCGGCAGTGCGGTCAGCGAACCGCCGCCGTTATTCTCGTTCATCTTGGCTGAACGTTCCAGCAGACGCGAGTGCAGGTAGAACACGTCGCCCGGATAGGCTTCGCGGCCGGGCGGACGGCGCAGCAACAGCGACATCTGGCGATAAGCAACGGCCTGTTTGGACAGGTCGTCATAGATCATCAATGCATCCATGCCATTGTCGCGGAAATATTCGCCCATGGCGGTTGCCGAGTAAGGCGCAAGATACTGCATCGGCGCCGGGTCCGAGGCGGTCGCAGCGACCACGATCGAGTATTCCATCGCGCCGGTTTCTTCCAGCTTCTGCACCAGCTGCGCCACGGTCGAGCGCTTCTGGCCGACAGCGACATAGATGCAATACAGCGACTTCATGCCGTCGTCTTCGCGGCCGTTATAGTTCTTCTGGTTCAGGATCGTGTCCAGAGCCACGGCGGTCTTGCCGGTCTGACGGTCACCAATGATCAACTCGCGCTGGCCACGGCCAACCGGGATCATGGCGTCGACCGATTTCAGGCCCGTGGCCATCGGTTCATGCACCGACTGACGCGGCATGATGCCTGGTGCCTTGCTGTCGGCCACAGCCATGATCGGATCAGCGATCGGACCCTTGCCGTCGATGGGATTGCCAAGCGCGTCGACAACGCGGCCCAGCAGGCCCTTGCCGGTCGGCACTTCCACGATGGCGCCGGTACGTTTGACCGTATCGCCTTCCTTGATGTCGCGGTCATCGCCGAAGATCACGACGCCGACGTTATCCGACTCAAGGTTCAGAACCATCCCGCGGATACCGCCGGGGAATTCGACCATCTCGCCGGCCTGGACCTTGTCCAGACCGTAGATGCGCGCGATGCCGTCACCGACGGACAGCACCTGGCCGACCTCGGCCACCTGGGCATCCTGCCCGAAATTCTTGATCTGATCCTTGAGGATCGCCGAAATCTCGGCTGCCTGGATTCCCATTATCCGACCTCTTTCATAGTATTCTGGAGGGAAGCGAGCTTCGAGCGGATCGACGAGTCGATCATCTGCGAGCCCAGCTTGACAATCATGCCGCCGATGAGGGCGTCATCAACACGGGTGTTCAGCTTGACAGTCTTGCCCGATTTCTCGGCCAAGGTCTGGATCAGCTGGTTTTTTTGCTCATCACTCAGCACAACCGCGCTGGTTACTTCGGCGGTGATCTCGCCGCGTTCATCCGCAATCAGCGCACGCAACTGGTCCACCAGCGCGGGCAGCACGAACAGGCGGCGATTCGAAGCCATCAGCTGCAGCGTATTCGCCATTGTGGCGCCCAGCCCCATCTTTTGAGCGATCGCAGTAATGGCCTTTTGCTGGTTGTCACGGGAATAGCGCGGCGAGGCGATCAGGTCGCGCAGCTCGGCGCTATCGTCCAGCGCGCCTTGCAACTGATCCAGTTCCGAAGAGATGCTGTCGATCCCGCCATCTTCGCGAGCGATATCAAAGACGGCCTGTGCGTAACGCCCGGCGATACTTTGAGACATGGAAGCTGTGTTTGCCACTGTCATCCTTCACGGTTTGCGCATGCCCAACGCTCGGGCCGGCCTTGGGCCGGTCTGTCGCTGGGCGTGCGGGTCAACGGGCGGCGGCGTCGGGTCCCCCTGCCCTGAAATCTGCGGCGTCTCTAGCAGGTGATTTCGCGCCCTGCAACCGCCAAGCACACGGAAAGGAGAGGCTTGGTTTCGGTGGGCCCGTGCTGATCCCCGTCTCACTTGTGCCCGACCGCGACCAAGGTCGCATCACCCTGCGTCAGCCTGCCGCAGGCAAGGCACTGCAAGCATCGCGTGATCAGCGCAGGCGCCGCGCGACCTCTTGCCGGCCGGGCCTTGGCCTTGCGATACCGCCCAGCACCTCGATCGGGCTGGGCACATGCACACCGACGCCTGTGCCAACAGCGCCGTGAACCTGCTTGCTCAGCTCTGCCAGAACGACGCCGGCAATCAGGACGCGGCTGATGCGGACCCCTGTCCGTTCCCAGAACTGCGCCCCGCGCAACCAGAAACGGCGCTCTGACGGGGGAATATAAAGCGCTGCGCCCTGCCAGTCGGTGACAAAACCGGCTTGCCGGGTCTGCAACTCCAACTGACCGGCCGTATAGCTGCGCCCGAAACCAAAGGGCGTCCCATCCGAGGCCGCCCAAAGCCCGGCGCGGTTCGGCACCATGATCAGCATGCGCCCCCCCGGCCCCAGCACGCGCCAGGCCTCGGCCAACAGGGCTGCGGGATGGTCGCTGGTCTCCAACCCGTGCAGCATGACCAACCGGTCCACACTGCCGGTATCCAATGGCCAGGTCGTCTCTTCGCATAAAATGCTGTGATTGGGTGCGCCGGCAGGCCAGGCCATCACGCCTTGCGGTCCGGGCATCAGCGCCGTCACCCGCCGCGCCTGAGCCAGATAGGGGCGCAGCATGGGTGCCGCAAAACCAAAGCCCGCGACCGTCATGCCCTGCGCCGTCGCCGCAGGCCAGCGCGCGGTCAGCCGATCACGCAGCACACGCTGGACCACGCGTCCAATGGAACGCTGGTAATAAAAGCGCTGCAGATCGGCGACATCGTGATGCATTGCGCCCGCCCGGTTGTTTTGCGACCCTGAAGACAGCACAGGAAAAGGAGTTTGCCAATGCCAGCCCCAACGAATCCGGTCGAACTGGTGACGATCCGGTGCCTTCAGGACAATTATGCCTATCTGATCCACGGCCAAGGCGAGACGGTTCTGATCGATGCCCCAGAGGCCGCGCCGATTCTGGCGGCTTTGACAGAGCATGGCTGGACGCTGGACCGTATCCTGCTGACCCATCACCACGCAGACCATACGGACGCCGTGCCGGCGCTGGTGGCGCAAACGGGCGCGCAGGTGATTGGTGCAACCGCCGACGCCCACCGGCTGCCCGATCTGGATCAACAGATTGCGCCCGGCGAGACGATCACGCTGTGCGGTCAGCCGGCCGAGGTCATCGACGTATCGGGCCACACGGTCGGCCACATCGCCATCCACATGCCGCAATCGCAGCTGGCCTTTACAGCCGACAGCCTGATGGCAATCGGCTGCGGGCGGTTGTTCGAAGGCGACCCGGCGATGATGTGGGACAGCCTGTCACGGCTGAACGCCCTGCCCGGCGAAACGCTGATCTGTTCCGGTCATGACTACTGCGCCGGCAACGGTGCCTTTGCGCTGTCGGTTGATCCCGACAATCAGGCGCTGAAGGACCGCCTCGCCGGGGTGGATGATGGCGCCCTGCCCTGTGCGCCCGCTACACTGACAGTCGAACGCGACACAAATCCGTTCCTGCGCGCAGCCGCTTTGGCAGATTCGCTGGGGATGCAGGGGGCCGCGGAAGCCGAGGTCTTTGCGAAGCTGCGTCAGATGAAGGATGCCTTTTAAGCCTTGAAACCTGTCCTTCCAGTGAACAGATTTGCCTCAATCGCGGAATTTTGCGGTCCGCCATCAAGAAAACTCTTGAAGCCAACCGCATTCCACCAAATCTTAACTGTATCGTGACAGTCTGGACAGGTGGGCCCCCAGATATAGCCCATACCGCAGGCCGACTGACAGGAGACCATGCCCGTGCCAAGTTTTTCGACCTCACTTGAACAGGCCATTCACGCAGCGCTTGCGCTGGCAAATGAACACCGCCACGAGCTGGCCACGCTGGAGCATCTGCTGCTGGCGCTGACCGATGAGCCCGAGGCGATCAAGGTGATGCGCGCCTGCAATGTCGACCTGGAAGAGCTGCGAAAGCTGCTGGTCGAATATATCGAAGATGACCTGTCGACACTGATCACCGATGTCGAAGGGTCCGAGGCTGTGCCGACCGCGGCCTTCCAGCGCGTGATCCAGCGCGCAGCAATCCATGTGCAGTCCTCGGGCCGGTCCGAAGTGACGGGGGCCAACGTTCTGGTCGCCATCTTCGCCGAGCGCGAATCAAATGCGGCAGCCTTCCTGCAGGAACTGGACATGACCCGCTATGACGCGGTGAACTTTATCGCCCATGGCGTCGCCAAGAATCCCAGTTTCAACGAAACGCGCCGCATCGCAGGTGCCTCGGATGAAGATAGCGCCGAAGCCGAGGAACAGGCCGAACCCAAAGAAGAGACGGCGCTGGCCAAATATTGCGTCGATCTGAACGTCAAATCGAAAAAGGGCGATGTGGACCCGCTGATCGGACGCGAATCCGAGGTCGAGCGCTGCATCCAGGTTCTCTGCCGCCGCCGCAAGAACAACCCGCTGCTGGTGGGCGATCCGGGTGTCGGCAAGACGGCCATCGCCGAAGGACTGGCCAAGAAAATCGTCGAGGGCGAAACCCCCGATGTGCTGTCTGGCGCGACGATTTTTTCGCTGGATATGGGCGCGCTGCTGGCCGGGACCCGCTATCGCGGCGACTTCGAAGAGCGCTTGAAAGCCGTCGTCAAGGAACTGGAACAGCACGAGGATGCGATTCTGTTCATTGACGAGATCCATACCGTGATCGGCGCAGGCGCCACCTCGGGCGGGGCAATGGATGCCTCGAACCTGCTGAAACCGGCGTTGGCCGGCGGCAAGCTGCGCTGCATGGGATCGACGACCTACAAGGAATACCGTCAACATTTCGAAAAGGACCGCGCCCTGTCGCGCCGGTTCCAGAAGATCGATGTGAACGAGCCGTCGGTTCCCGATAGCGTCAAGATCCTGATGGGTCTGAAACCGCATTTCGAAGAGCACCACGAATTGCGCTATACCAACGACGCGATCAAAACGGCAGTCGAGCTTGCGCATCGCTATATCAACGACCGCAAACTGCCCGACAGCGCCATCGACGTCATCGACGAGGCCGGCGCGGCGCAGCACCTGGTTGCTGAATCCAAGCGTCGCAAGACGATTTCGCCCAAGGAAATCGAAGCCGTGGTGGCCAAGATCGCCCGCATTCCCCCGAAAAATGTCAGCAAGGACGATGCCGAGGTATTGCGCGATCTGGATGTGTCGCTGAAGCGTGTGGTCTTTGGTCAGGACAATGCCATCGACGCGCTGTCCAGCGCGATCAAGCTGGCGCGTGCCGGTCTGCGCGAACCTGAAAAGCCCATTGGCAACTATCTGTTCGCTGGCCCGACGGGTGTCGGCAAGACCGAGGTCGCCAAGCAATTGGCCAACACGCTCGGCGTCGAACTGCTGCGCTTTGACATGTCTGAATACATGGAAAAGCACGCTGTCAGCCGACTGATCGGCGCACCTCCGGGCTATGTCGGTTTTGATCAGGGCGGTCTTTTGACCGACGGGATCGACCAGCACCCGCACTCGGTGCTGCTGCTGGACGAGATCGAAAAGGCGCATCCGGATGTGTTCAACATCCTGCTGCAGGTGATGGATCACGGCAGACTGACCGACCACAATGGCCGGCAGGTGGATTTCCGCAATGTCATCCTGATCATGACGTCGAATGCGGGCGCCGCCGATCAGGCCAAGGCGGCCATCGGTTTCGGCCGCGAGCGTCGCGAAGGCGAGGATGTCGAGGCGATCGAGCGCACCTTCACGCCGGAATTCCGCAACCGGCTGGATGCGGTGGTCAGCTTTGCACCGCTGCCGCGCGAGGTCATCGTTCAGGTCGTCGAGAAATTCGTGCTGCAGCTAGAGGCGCAGTTGATGGACCGCAATGTCCATATCGAATTGACCGACGATGCCGCGAACTGGCTGGCCGATCGGGGTTATGATGACAAGATGGGTGCACGCCCTCTGGGCCGTGTGATCCAGGAAACCATCAAGAAGCCGCTGGCAGAAGAACTGCTGTTTGGCCGGCTGCAGAAAGGTGGTGTCGTCAAGGTCCGTCTGGATGATGACAAGCTGGTCTTCGACATCACCGGCCCCGAGGCCCCGCGCATCGGCAAATCCAAACCGCCGCTGTTGACGGCCGACTAGCGCAATCTTACCCGGGCGCAGCAAAACGCCCGCTATCCATGGAATGCCCCCTCTGCAGCATCGCGGAGGGGGTGTTTTTTTAACCAACGCCCAAAGAAAATCCCGTCGATTTCGCAGCTTTGGTCAGTCGGCGGCCGGTAAATAGGCACCCGCTGTCGCCAATCGACAGGTTGCCCGGCCTGCGCTATCATTTTCTCACTGCCGCGCCGCACCACCTGCAACCAGAGGATGACCGGCCATGGCCCGACGCGATATCTCTTTTGCCTCATTCAACCTGCTGAACCTGCAATTGCCTGGCCGTGCGGTCTACACGGACAGCGATGGCTGGGATGAAGAGGTCTATCAGCGCAAGATCAATTTTACTGCCAGTATGCTTGCGCGGCTGGATGCCGATGTCACCGGCTTTCAGGAACTCTGGGCACCCGAGGCGCTGCAGCAAGCGCTGGATCAGGCGGGCATGACCGACAGCCATATCCTGCTGGCGCCGCCCGATCATACCGGAAATCGCATCGTCTGCGCGGGCGCGGTTCGGCGCAACATGTTGGTGGGTGACCCCGAATGGATCACCGATTTCCCGCCGGAGTTGGTTCTGCGCTCGACCGGTGATGATCCGCAGCAACCGGCGATTTCCGTCGGCCTGCGCGGATTTTCGCGGCCGGTTTTGCACATGCGCATCCGGCCCGATCCCTCTACCCCGGTGATCGAGATATTTGTCTGCCACTTCAAATCGCGCAGGCCGACCGAGGTGTGGCGTGAACGAGACTGGTACGAGCGCGACGTACACAGCCCTCACGCCAATGCCATCGGATATGCGCTTTCGACGATTCGCCGCACCGCCGAGGCCGCTGCCTTGCGCGTGCTTGCCACCCGTATCGCCAAAGGCACCGACGCGCCGGTCGTGATCATTGGCGACATGAATGACGGCAAGGATTCGAACACGCTGAACGTACTGACCGAGCAGCCGCGATATCTGACCACACTGTCACGCGGCGGCGGCGACAATGCGCTTTATGCAGCCCAGGTGCTGCAGGAATATCGCTCGGTTCGCGACGTGTATTACACGCATATTTATCAGGACATGCATGACAGCCTGGATCATATTCTGGTCAGCGAGCAATTCTATGACAACTCGCGCGACCGGCTATGGCGATTTGACGATATGCTGGTCATCAACGATCATCTGAACTGGGCCGATCACAAGACCAGCGGCAGCAATGACCATGGCATCGTGCTGGCCCGGTTCCGTTGGCAGCCGCCCACTCCGGCGATGCCAATCGTCTGAGCACCTTCCCTTGCCCGGGCGCCCCCGCTATGACGGCTACGGAAAAACGAGGGCACGGGTATGGCAGGGATCAAGGCGCAGCCGGGTATCATGGATATCGCGCTTTACGTCAGCGGCGAAAGCAAGCTTGCCGGGCGCGAGGATGTGCTGAAGCTGTCGGCAAACGAAAACCCCTACGGATGCAGCCCTGCGGCAACCGCCGCGTTTCAGTCGGCGGCCGGCGATCTGCACCGCTATCCGGCAACCGATCACGGCCCGCTGCGCCGCGCCATCGGCGAGGTCCACGGGCTGGATCCCGACCGGATCATCTGCGGCGTCGGCTCGGACGAGGTGCTGCAATTCGTGGCTCAGGCCTATGCTGGTCCGGGCGATGAGGTCATCACCACCCAGCACGGCTTTTCGATGTACCCGATCCTCGCGCATGCCGTCGGCGCGCTGCCGATCACCGTGGCCGAGCATGATCGCCGCATCGATGTCGACGCAATCATCAACGAGGTAACGGGCCGCACGCGGATCGTCTTTATCGCAAATCCGGCCAACCCGACCGGCACCATGTTGACCGATGAAGAACTGACACGGTTGGCCGAGGGCTTGCCGGCGAGTTGCCTTTTGGTCCATGACGGCGCCTACACCGAATTTGCCGACGGGTTTGATGGCGGTGCGTCTTTGGTCGATCGGTTCCCGAATGTCGTGATGACGCGCACCTTCTCGAAGATACACGGTCTGGGCGGGCTGCGAATCGGCTGGGGCTATGCACGGCGCGAGGTGATCGACGTGCTGAACCGCCTGCGGCAACCATTTAACCTGTCGAATGCGCAAATGGCCGCCGCAGAGGCCGCGATCCGCGACACAGAGTTCACGGCCCAATGCGCGACGGAAAACGCGCGGCTTCGACGCTGGATGTCCGAGCAATTGTTGCAGATGGGCATCGACTGTGACGAAAGCCACGCCAATTTCCTGCTTGCGCGGTTCGACAGCCCCGAACAGGCGATGGCCTGCGACGCCGCCCTGCGCGACGCAGGCATCATCGTGCGTCTGGTGGCCAGTTATGGCCTGCCCCACGCCCTGCGCATCACCATCGGTGACGAGGACGGCTGCCGCAGGGTGATGGCCGTCATCAGTGATTTCATGGCCGATCAAAGGGGCGCTGCATGAGTGTGATCTATGACCGCGTAGTGCTGATCGGGCTGGGGCTGATTGCCGGCTCGATGGCCCATGCAATGCGGGCCTTTGGCCTTGCGGGTCACGTCGCGGGCTATGCCCGCAGCGCCGAGACCCGCGATACCGCCCGCCGGATCGGCATGTGCGACAGCATCCATGACAGTGCAGCAGAGGCCGTGGCCGGCGCCGATCTGATCGTGCTGGCTGTGCCGGTCAGTGCGATGGGCGAAGTGGCAGCGCAGATCGCGCCGCATCTGAAACCCGGCGCGACAGTGACCGATGTCGGTTCGGTCAAGCAATCCGTCGTCCAGTCGGTCGGGCCGCATCTGCCGCCAAATGTCCATTTCATCCCCGGCCATCCCTTGGCGGGCACCGAGCATTCAGGCCCGCTATCGGGCTTTGCCAGCCTGTTTCAGAACCGTTGGTGGCTGCTGACCCCGCCCGAGGGAACAGACCAGCAGGCATTAGCGCGGCTGCGCGATCTGATCCGGGGGATGGGTGCGAATATCGAGGATATGGAACCGGGTCATCACGATCTGGTGCTGGCGGTGACCAGCCATGTTCCGCATCTGATCGCCTATACAATGGTCGGAGTGGCCGATCACCTGCGCCGCGTCACCGAAAGCGAGGTCATCCAGTATTCAGCTGCAGGTTTTCGCGACTTTACACGGATCGCAGCGAGCGATCCGATCATGTGGCGCGATGTGTTTATGGAAAACAGCGAGGCGACACTTGATATTCTGGGGCGCTTTACCGAAGAACTGTTCGTCTTGCAGCGCGCCATCCGTATGGGCGACGGTCCGCAACTGCACGAATACTTCACGCGCACGCGCGCGATCAGGCGCAGTATCATTGAGGCGGGACAGGATACCGATGCGCCCGATTTCGGCCGCAGTGCCGTTCAGCCGGTTGCGACCCCGGACGGATAAGCGCCGGCGCTAGCCACCCAGAAATTGCGGCGCGGGACCGATGGGTATCGCGCCCAGAAAGGCCTGCCCGTCGCGCAGAAAGATCGGGATGCGCAGTTCGTCCGTGGCGGGCTCGGGGAAAGTGAACTCCGTCGCAGCGTGGAGCTGCGATCCGTCCTGCTGCGAGGCGCTGTCGGTTGCGGGTTCCGCCGACATCGGCGTGCTGGACAGCCCCTGCAGCATGGCACCGCCCAACATGACCGCCGATTCGGGGATCAAGCCCGCATCCGACGCCGCCCGCAGCCATTCGCGCGAATCCGCAGTGTAGAGGGCCAGCCGCCCCTCGGCCCGCCCCTCAGCATCAGCAGAAACCACGCCGACCAATCGCGCACGCAGATCGCCCAGACCCAGTTCCAACCCATCGGTGCGCAAACCAACCGGCTGTACCTGGTGCGACCGACCCTGCAACATCCCGCGCCCCGGCGCGGCGCTCAGCCAAAGGCGCAGATTGCCCTGCGCCGAAATCGCCCCCGGAACGGCCAGTTGCGGCGCACCGAATGCAGCCAGAGCAGCAGGCTCAAGCGATTGTAATTGCAGCGACACATCATAAGCAGCATTGGCCGCGCGCGGCGCATCGTAGCCAAGCCCGGTCAGTTCAGCATCAACCGCCAGCCCATTGAGAATCGCCTGTCCGTCAATTTCGGCAGAATCGACGCTGATTTCTGCCCGCGTCACAGCCAAATTATTAACCGGCGACAGGCGCAACATTCCCTGAGCATCGTCCAACAGCATGGCGACGGGGGTTGCCCCGACGACCAGCGATAGCTGCTCTGGCAGGGTCGCGTGAAAAGCCTGCGGGCTTGTTGGCCGCGACCACAGCTCTAACCAGGGCAGTGAAACCGACAGATCAGTGCCGTCCTCTAGCCGACCCGTATAATCAACCTGCTCAGCCCTCAGGCCGACCCTGCTTATCTCACGCAGAGGGTTTACCGCAGCGGCGCCAAGATCGTCGCGCTGGTCAAGCGCGGCGGTTGCCCGACCGGCCAACCAGCTTTCACCGCCCAGCCATATACCGCCCAAAACTGCGGCAACAACCAACACAATCACCAAGAGCCAACGCATCAAACCCCCTGTCTTTGCATCTGAATACGCGAACGGCCCGCTTGGGCCTTGAGAACCGCCGGCATCGTGTCCTAACTTGAAGCAGGAAGAAAGGGCATCGCGAAAAATGTCATCACTTTGCTGGGTCTTTGGGTACGGTTCACTGATGTGGGATCCGGGTTTCCGCGTCATCGAGTCGACGACCGCACGGCTGGACGGCTATGCGCGCAGCTTTTGCCTGCGATCGACCCGCTATCGCGGCACCGCCGAGACACCGGGTCTGGTGCTGGGGCTGGATGCGGACCCCGACGCCCATTGCACCGGGATCGCCCTGCGTTTTGCCCCCGAAGAGCGCGATTCCATCCTTTCCTATCTGCGCGAGCGCGAGTTGGTGACGCATGCCTATCGCGAGGCAATCCTGCCGATTGCCCTCGAAGATGGGCGCAGGGTCGAGGCGTTGACCTATGTGATGCGGCGCGATCACGTGCAATATGCTGGCGGGCTGGCACCATGCGAACAGGCGCGGATCATCTCGGGTGCGCACGGGATGCGCGGACCGAATGCCGACTATCTGTTCAACACCACGCGGCATCTGGCCGAATTCGGCATGTCTGATGCGGCCCTGGACGCGCTATCGGAGGATGTTCGCAGACTGCTGCGCGACCCGGCCGATGACAACGGCAAGCAACGGAATTAACACTGCTCTTTCTGACTGCTTGGCAAGTGACGGACCCGCGCCTACACTCAGCCGTGATCGCCAAGGGCCAGAACACGGAGCCACGCAGTTGACCGATCCCACGACCGACCCAACAGGCCGATCCCCGATGACCGAAGGTCGGGGGCTGGGCACCGCGCGCCGCCGGCTGACCGCCAACAGGGCCGATGGGCTGGCAACCGTCGTCAAACCGCAATTCTCGCAGCCCGTGCGCCAAAGCTTTCTCATGCTGGCGGTGCTGGCATTGGTCATAACAGGCGCCTGGTTCGCCTATGGCCGCATACTGCCGATTTTCGCAGCCAATCTCTGGCTGAATGGCCTGATTCTGGGTGTCTTCGTGCTGGGTGTGCTGGCCTGTTTTTGGCAGGTGGCACAGCTGGTCCAATCGGTCAGCTGGATCGAACGATTTGCAGCGCGCCGCCGTCAGGCCCTGGGCCTGACCCCCGGCGAGGTCACGCCTGCGGTGGACCCTCAGCAAGCGGCCCCGAGATTGCTGGCGCCGCTTGCGTCACTGCTGGGCGCGCGCGATTCAACCGGCGGAGTGATCTCGACCGGGGCCAGCCGCTCGATCCTCGATTCCGTCGCAACCCGCATCGACGAAGCGCGTGACATCACAAGATACCTCGCCAATCTGTTGATCTTCCTTGGCCTTTTGGGAACGTTCTACGGCCTGGCAACAACGGTTCCCGCCGTTGTCGACACCATCCGCGCCCTTGCCCCGCAAGAGGGGGAAACCGGCGTCGAGGTCTTTGAAAAACTGATGGGCGGGTTGGAAACGCAGTTGGGCGGCATGGGCATCGCCTTTTCGTCCTCGCTGCTGGGATTGGCGGGCTCGCTGATCGTCGGTTTGCTGGAACTGTTCGTCACGCACGGTCAGAACCGGTTTTACCGTGAGTTGGAAGAATGGATGTCCGGGTTTACCCGCATCTCGCTGGCCGGCTCTGAGGGTGAGGCCGTCGATCAGGTCGCCATCGCCGGTTTTCTGGACCAGATGGCCGGCCAGATGGACCGTTTGCAACAATACCATGCCGAGCGTGATCTGGACCGCGATCAGGCCGCAGCACAAGCGGACGAGCGCGTGGTTGTCATGGCAGAGGCCGTCGAAACGCTGTTGCGGCAGGTCGAAAGCGAACGCGATAGCAGCGTCGCCCGCGCGGCGTCGATGGCCAGCGGACTGAACCGTATCGCGGATGGTCAGGACCGGCTGATCGCGCAGGGCGAAGCGGTCGCCAGGCTGCCGGCGCAGAACACGGCCAGCGAGCGTGGGCTTGACCTGTCGCGCCTGGAATCCGCATTGCACCGCATTGCCGACGATCTGAATGTCGGACGCGAGGAAATGCTGGTAGAATTGCGGTCTGACCTTCTGGTGCTGACCCGCGCGGTTCGCGCCGCGCGCTTTGGCGACCCGTTCCGCGATGATCAGCTGCCCTCGTTCCGGGGCCATAATCCACAGGACCAAGGCTAGATCATGGCCCTGCACCGCGCGTCGTCCAATCGCTTTTCCTCGACCATCTGGCCGGGTTTCGTCGATGCGATGACGGCGCTTTTGATGGTGCTGATGTTCGTGCTGACGATCTTTATGATCGTACAATCGGTGCTGCGCGAGCAGATCACGGACAAGGATACGCAAATCGCCGATCAGGTGCAGCGGCTGTCGTCACAGGACCAGCGGCTGGAAGAATTGGGTGGTCAGGTCGCGCAGTTGACCGGCGCGCTGACCGCATCCCAGGATGAGACTGCTGGCCTGCAAAGCGACCTCGCCGCGCAACAGGCAGAGGCCGAGGCGTTGACGGGCGAATTGGACGACGCCCGAAATCAGGCGCGCGAGCGTGCCGCACGGATCACGCAACTGACCAACGATCTGACCGCCCGCCAGCGCGATCTGACAATCGGGCAGCAACAGCTTGCGCAAACCGCAGAGGAACTGGATCGGGCAAGCAGCCGCATCACCGATTTCGAGGCCGAGGTTGCCGCCCTGCTGGCCGCGCGCGAACGTGCTGACACCCAAAGCAGCGCCCGCCAGGCAGAGCTGCAGGACCAGTTGGCATCCGAACAGCGCAAGGTATCGGCCGCACAGCTGGCCGTCGCGGCGGCCCGATCCGAGATTGACGCACAGGCAGAACAGGCCCGTCTTGCGGCCGCCCGCCGCGAGGCGCTGCAGGCATTGGTCGCAGACCTGCGCAGTCGCAGCTCGGGCGCGGATGCCGATCAGGCGCGCTTGCAGGCGGACCTGACCGAGGCAGAGGCCGCCCGTATCGCCGAATCCGAGGCGGCGCAGGCATTGCGGGGCCGTCTTGAGACCGCAGATAGCGAATTGACCGCCATGACATTGGCGCTGGAGGAAAGCCGCAAAGAGGCCGAAGAGACGCTGACCCTGCTTGCTGCAGCGCAGGCCGCACGCGATGAACTGGACGTCGTGGCCGCTGAAAACGCGACCGAGGCCGAACGCCAGGCCGCGCTGCTGGCAACCGCGCAGGCGGCGCTGGCCGAGCAAGAGGAACTGTCAACGGATGGTCAGCGCAGGGTGGCGCTGCTGAATGAACAGGTGGCCTCGCTGACAGGGCAACTGGGTCGGCTGCAGGCCGCGCTGGAGGCGGCGGGCGACGATCAGCAACAGGCAGAATTGCGGGTCGAGGATCTGGGTCAGCAACTGAATGCGGCCCTGCTGCGTACCGCTGAGGAACGGCAGGCCCGGCTGGTTCTGGAAGAAGAAGCGCGCAAGCTGGCCGAGGACGAAGCCGCAGATCTGGCGCGCTATCGCTCTGAGTTCTTCGGGCGTCTGTCGCAGATCCTGCAGGGCCGCGAAGGGATCGAGGTCGCCGGCGACCGCTTTGTCTTTTCTTCCGAGGTGCTGTTTCAGCAAGGCGAGGCGGATTTGTCGGATGCAGGGCGCACGCAGGTTCGCAATGTGGCCGGTATCCTCGACACGGTTGCCACCGAGATACCGCCTGAAATCGACTGGATCATCAGGGTGGACGGCCATACCGACGATGTGCCGTTGTCTGGCACCGGACGCTATCGCGACAATTGGGAACTCAGTCAGGCGCGGGCGCTGGCCGTGGTGCGCTACATGGTCGAGGATCTGGGCTTTCCCGAAGGCCGGGTGGCCCCTGCTGGCTTTGCAGATACGCGTCCCGTGGCCCAGGGCGACAGCGAAGAGGCACGGGCGCAGAATCGCCGGATCGAGCTGAAACTGACCGAACGGTGATCCGCGCCCGCTTGCGGGCCGGGGCGCGTGCTTTTATCTTGAGGTCATGGACAGCCCTGCCCCTCTGAACATGATGAAGCTGTGCGTCGGCGCGGACTCGCCCGATCATCTGGCCGCGTGGCAAAAACAACGCTTTGGCACCGCGCCCGCCTGCCATGTCACCCGTATGTGGCCCAAGCGCGATTCAGAGATACGGGACGGTGGCGGCTCGATCTATTGGGTATTCAAGGGCATGATGCTGGCCCGGCAAAAGCTGATCGGATTCGAGGAACGCATCGGTCAAGACGGCATCCGCCGCTGCGCACTTATGCTGGATCGCGATCTTGTCCGCGTGGCGCCCGTGCCTCGCCGTGCCTTTCAGGGCTGGCGCTATCTCGAAGGTGGCAATGCGCCCACGGACCTGCCCCGTGGCGCACAGAGCGAGCCATCCTTGCCGCCCGAGGTCGCCGCAAGGCTTGCCGATATGGGGTTGCTCTAGCCCTGTCCTGATTTGGGCCTGGTCCCATCCAGGACACGCCCGGACAGCGCGCGGGCGAAAGCTATTGACAGGACGATCCGCAGGACGTGATGCGCGGTGACAAAGACCACACCGATGTCCAGCGACAGCGCGATCAGCGACATCTCGGCAATCCCGCCCGGCGCAAAGGCCAGAAACACCGCCTGCGCCGATTGCTGCTGCACGGTCGTCAAGGCTGCGGCCATGACCAGCGCAAGCAGCAGCGCCAACCCCGTATTCACCACCGACAGCTTCAGCGCGGCCAGCATGTGGTGGCGCTGCAACCCGGCAAAGCGCACGCCAAGCGAGGTGCCAACGACGATCTGAGTGACCGCAATCAGCCAGGCTGGCGGTGCCCCCTCAACCAGACCCAGCAGATGCAGCAGGCCAGAGGCAAGGATCGGCCCGGTCATGATCGCCGCCGGAAAATGCAATTTCGCGCCCACCAACACGCCAGCCACGCCAGCCGCTGCCAGGATCAGTAACTGGCCCCATTCATGCGCCTCCGCTCCGCCCATGACCGCGCCACTCGCCGAGCCAACGGCGTGGCCGGTCAGAAGGGTGAAAGCCAGCGGCACGCAAACGATGACAAGGATCAGTCGCAAGAATTGCAACATCGTCAGCATGGCGATATCGGCGCCGCGCTCTGCGCCTAGTTCAACCGACTCGATCAACCCGCCCGGCACCGTTCCGAAGAACGCCGTGACGCGATCCACGCGCCCATCCCGCATTGTCAGCCAAAAACACAAAGCATGGACCAATGGGATAAACACACACAGCGCCAGCAGCGACGGCCACCACGCGCTGGCTTGCTGCAATATCTGAGGCGTAAAACTGGCACCAATCGCAACACCGATCACAGGAATGAACCAGGCGCGCAGCCCCGGCCACAGCTGGACCGGATGACCCAGCGGCCGCCATCCGGTCAGCGCCGCGGCAGCCGATACCAGCAATGACCCCAGCAGCCAGCCAAGCGGCAAGCCGGCCAGATCGGCCAATGCACCACCGATCGTTGCGAACAACGACGTCAACAGAATGGTCGGATTGTGAAAGCCCTGAGGCAGGACCCGTCGCGGAAATCTCATGAGGTTTCTTGGCACCACGCCCGGATGCGTGCAAGCGCCGGGTCATCAGGCTCTGACCTGAAAATTCGCCTTGGAGGGTCGCGTTTCGTCTCGTAATACTGTCAGGCAGCACGATTAGCTTGCGCTGTTGGAGCGGGTGAAGGGCACCGGCCAAAAAGTCTGGGTTTTGATGGGTTCTATTTTAGTCATTTAAGATCAGATGGATAACTGGAAAAAATCGGAATGGCGATGTCTCAATTGTTGATACAAATGTTGATGCATTGATTGGGGCAAGCACGGGCCAGAACGCTGACTGTTTAAGACGCTTGGACGAAGGCGAACTACCTGCCGGCTCGGTCCTCGAATTGCCGACGATAAATCTAGTCCTGATATCGTGCACCGAACGCCTTCGATCAGTGTACAGTGGGCTGGCTATTGCTGCTTGAGCAATTCGACCACCGGCACCAGCAAGGCTCAGGTTTCAGTGAGTGATATGTTCGCGAGGTATTTCGGACAAGAATAAACCTGCGCCTGCGCCCCACTGCATAGGGTATTGCACAGCGCAACTACCGCACTATCTTGTTTTTATGACGTTCAGAGTTCTTGCTCTTTCCGGCGGCGGCTACCGTGGCCTTTACACCGCTCAGGTCCTTGCCGGGATCGAAGAAGCGAGTGGTTTGCCACTGCACCGGCGTTTCGATCTTATCGCCGGGACTTCAATAGGCGGAATCCTTGCGCTTGCCTTGGCCACCGGCAAGAGTTCGATGGCGGCGACAGCGGGATTGATGGCAATGCAGGGAACGTCGATCTTTGGCGAAAGCGCACCGCCCAAAGGCGCTGTTGGAAAGATCATCGACTATGCAAGGCACAGCAGGGGCGCCAGATACGACCCAGCACCGCTTAAATGCCTTATCTCTGGGCTTGTCGGCCAAGATACGCGCATCGGCGATCTGAAACAGAAGGTCATTGTTCCGGCAGTAAATGTCACGAAGGGCGGCCCTCAAGTCTTCAAAACCCCTCATCATCCGCGCTTGGTCAGAGACTGGAAGCTGCCCTTGGTCGATGTCGCGTTAGCGACCTCCGCGGCGCCATCGTATTTTCCCCTGCATTCCATCGGAAGCGAACGATTTGCGGATGGTGCTCTTTATGCGAACAGTCCTGACGATCTTGCGCTGCACGAGGCGCAGCATTTCCTTGGCCAAGAACTGCCTGACATCCATGTTCTCAGCATTGGTAGCACCACATCCAAATTCAGTTTCCCCAGCAGCCTGCACAGCAACCTTAGCTGGTTTAGCTGGCTGCTGGACCAACGGCTGACCAGTGCCATGATCGCGGCGCAGCAGATGAATACCGATTACATCATCCGGCACAAACTGGGGGACCGCTATATCAGGGTCGACGCTATTCCGTCGCCCAAACAGTTGCCGGAAATGACGCTCGACAATGCCAGCAAAACTGTTGCGACTGATCTGATGGGTCTGGCCGAGGCGTCGTTGCGCGAGAGCCTTCCAGCGATCAAGGCCGCCGGTTTCCTCGATCACGAAGCAGACGAAGAAGACTTCCTGTCGCGCGAGGACGTGGGCAATTACTTTAGCGAATTGAGGGGGCAAAATGGGCATTGCGGCTAATCTTTTTCACAATCCCGATGATCGCGAAAATTCGCTCGCCTATCGGATACGGCCATCCGACGACCAGATTCAGCAACAACAAGAGCGCTGGAACGATCTTGCGGACGTGCTGAAAGAGATGCTGCGTGACAGGGTCGGCAAGCCCGTTTCATCGTGGCTGCAAGGATCATACAAGTTCGGCACGCAGATCAGGCCTGCGCGGATGGGCGAGGAGTTCGACATCGATCTTGGCATCTATGTCGAATGGCCGGGCGCGGCGAAGGATGGCGCTAATGGTGCGTGCGAGTTGAAGGATCACGTGCAAGCGATTTTGCAGGATTACGCCAGCGTTGACGCGAACGACGCGACCGAGGCGGCCAAGCCCAAGCCGCGCTGCAATCGCATTCGCTTTGGCCAAGATTTTCATATCGATGTGCCCAGCTATCATCTGGACCGGCAGGATGATGCACGGGAACTGGCCACCGAGGATGACAAATGGGACAATAGCGATCCAAAGGCAGTTTATGTTTGGTGGAAACGACAGTTCGATGGGGCGCAGCGCGACAGGGCGCGGCGTTTGGCGCGCTATTTGAAAATGTGGGCAGCCCTCACGTTTGAGCACGAGGCGCGACCGTCGTCGATCCTGCTGACGGTTCTGGTGGCGCGGGCGCTTGCCTCGGCAAAGACGGACGATCTTTCTGGCGATGATGAATATCTTCAGGCGGTCGTTGCGGAAATTGCAGAACGGCTGCAAGCTTCGCGAGTTGTGCGCAATCCGGCGAACCGGGCAGAAGACCTGAACCGATTGTCAGATGTCGACTTTGACGATTTCAGGATAAAACTAGATGAGTTGCTCAGCGTCGCCGAGCGCGCGTTGGCGGCGGTTGACCAATGTGACAGCGCTGAAATCTGGTCCGAGGCGTTCAGGCATTTCTTCCCCTACCCGCGCGAAGATGGCGCCAAGGCCGAAGTGGCGGCGCGCCATGCCATCGCGCCGTTGCGGTTCGACCCACAGGTCTCGGTTCTCGCGACCCAGAACAAGCGATCTTGGACCGGACATAACGGCATCGGGCCGATCCCGCGTAATTGCGACATCAGGTTTGCGGTGGTGAACCACGACGAACTTCCCGATGGCGCGGCGATTTCATGGACCGTGCGCAATGAGGGGCGAGAGGCAGAGGTTGCCAACGATCTTGGCCATATCGGTGGTGCGGGTACGCAGCATCAGGAGCGCAGTGCCTATCGCGGGACACACAACATGGATGTGGTCGTCAAGATGAATGGTCGCGTCATTGGTCGACGGCGCGTGGAGGTACAGGTGTCGGGATTGGTTTTTCCACAGCGCAACCCGGCGCGTCCGGCATGGGTCAGCCTCAGATAGCCTTGCTTGTTCAAGGCAGATGTCGTTCGGTCAGTAACAATATTCCCTTTTTCTGTCTGTAGATGACCGATGCGTGGCGTCGGTAGCGCGACACAAGTTCGCGGGCGATTTCCGGTCGAGGTCATCAGCCGGCACGTCGAAGTTCTGCGCAGGGCGCGGGCAATGCGCTTTCACCGAGGCACTGTTCATGCCGCCGTTGCCCTTCATGCGGGCATGTTCCGTTAACACAAGCTGCTTTGCGTCGTATCGATGATGGTGTGTGGTGCAGTTGCCCTTCATGCGGGCATGGTCCGTTAACTGGACAAGTTGATCACTCGGCTCAATGTCTCAGAGGGTGCAGTTGCCCTTCATGCGGGCATGGTCCGTTAACTGGCCTTCTGTAGGTCTTTGCGTCGAAAGCCAAATATTGGCACGTTTCCAAGGCTGACATTCCCGGGTTCGGAAAATCGCGTCATAATCGTGAAACAACATTGCCGTTATCGAATTTTCTCCTTTGTATTCTGATGCATAATCATTTTCTAAGGGCGATTTCGGTAAATCAGGCTAAATTTGATTCTACGCGCGACAGATCGGCCCGGCAAGCGCGCTTTGAAAATCCTGTGGTTGCGACAACCAGTCGCCCGGTTATTCTGCAGTGAATAAACGGCATAACGAGGGACCATGCGCATTATCCGCCCTTACGGCAGCAGCGTGACCGAACGCGATGAAACTGGCGAACGCCGCCGCATCCGCCCGACTGCGGCCCCAGACCAATTGCGCGATGTGCCCGCTTTCGCCGGTTCCGATCAGCGGCTTGTCATCGCGCAATGGATTTCGGTCATCGACAAGATTGCGACCAAGCCAAAGGGTAACGGTGGCGCCTCGCGGGAACAGTGGGCGCTGCGGACGGCTTTGGGCGGAGCGTGTTGGCGACTAATTGATCGCTGGCGGCTTCTGGCACCTGCCGACCGCACCGAAATGCGGGCACTGTGGGAACTACGCCTGCACCCTTATGGAAATCGCAAGTGGAAGGCAAAGAAGAGGAACGGCAAATTTACCAAACCTCCTGAGCCGCGCGGGCGCTGGTACGCGGCGTTTCTGGGCGACACCCCGTTTGGCAAACTGCAGAATGAACGTAAGCGGTGCATAGACCGGTGAAAATCGTGGTTTTCCGATAATCCTAAGATATCGTGTATCCAAGAAAAGCCGTTTTTGAGGCGCAAGCCTTCTGATTCGTTACGCTGATTCTGAGTGGAAACCGTGCTTGCCGACTTCCACTTATATTCTGAACTCCCTCTGCGGTGGCTGAAATATTCTTCCACTTGAAGATGGCCTTGGTCGCGGAATAACGTCAGGTGGTTGCTGAGATACAGAAACGCATGGATTCGTGCTTTCCTCCGTTGTCTTGGCAAATACCCCAAGCACTGGAAGATACTGAATGCCCAGCGAAGTCGAAAGAGCGAAGAAGACGAAAAGGCGCCGGGGCAATACTCTGGAAAATTGGGAGGTAGGGATCGTAAAGGCCATGATCGACCGCGGCGGCCCGGCCACCAACGATCAGGATATCCTTGCGTATTTCACTCGCCCAACGAGGTCGATCAACCATCGCCTTATCAGCGAGATCCGCACGGGGGCCAAGCACAAGACCATCAAGCCGGCTTCCGAGGAGGATCTGGACGCATTCGTCTCAACCTGGCCCGATATCGACCACCAGACCGGTTTGAGCATAAGGGGCGACGAGCTTCTGATAAAAGGTCGCGAAGCGATGATCGCGGCTGTCCAGACGTTCAATTCAGCTGGACTTACATTTCGTGCCGAGTTGTTTATCGTGACCGCAGTCATCGCCTGGACATACCTCCTCCATGCGTGGTTCCGGCGCGAAGGGATCGACTATCGATATCCCGGTCAAAAGACGAAGGAAGGGGCAGATAAATTCTGGGAGGCCGGTCATTGTCTCAAGCATGACAGGTGTCCCGTAAAAGGGGGCGCCGCGAAGAACCTTCAATTCCTGATCGAGATCCGCCATGAAATCGAGCACCGGTCCACAAACAGGATTGATGACGCTCTGGGGGCAAAGCTTCAGGCTTGCGCCCTTAATTTCAATGAGCTTCTGAAAAACGAATTCGGCGTCCAGTATGGTCTTGAAAAGCGTCTGCCCCTTGCGCTTCAGTTTGTCTCCTTCGGTGCTGAACAACGAACGGTCCTCAAACAGGCCTCGGGCTTGCCCAAGCATATCGAAGCCGCCATTGACGCGTTCGAGCATGGCCTGAATGATGAGCAGCTGAAGGATCCGGCCTACAGAATGACATATGGCTTTGTCCCGATGGCGGCCAAGAAACCGGGAGCAGCGGATACAGCGGTCCAGATCATCGGCCCCGGCAGTGAGATGGCTGGCGAGATTGAGAAGATCATCTTCAAGGAGGTGAACAGGGAACGGTATCCGCCGGGCAAAGTGGTCGAAAAAGCTCAAGCTGCCGGATTCCCGGAATTTCGCATGCATGACCACACACAGCTTTGGAAGAAGCGAGGCGCGAAAACGATCGGCAAAGGCTATGGGTGCATCGGCGACTACGGTCATTGGGTCTGGTTCGATCGATGGGTGGATCAGGTCCTCGAGCACTGCGAGGCAGAAGGAGACAGGTATAGATAAAGTTCGGCGCTCTACACTCCCTCTCATGGCCTGAAGCGATGTCATCGCAGTTTTAGTGCGCCCAAGCCTTTTGGGCCGGGACCCTGTGCTGGAACCCGGCCAAGTGAAGTTGAATCAGATCCAGCCGAGTGCGGCTGTAGCCCATAATGTCAGTCTGTGATGTGACCGTTCGGACAGTGCCACGGCATCAGCAGACCGTAATCAATCTCCCCGCGTGTGCGTTCGATTTCACTCACAACCGAGTTCATATAACTGCGGGCGTTGACTTTGTTCAGACGTGCGCTCTCGATCAGGGAATAGTAGATGGCCCAGACATCCGCCGTCTCATGGGTTCCGGCGAAAAGAGAGTTCTTCTTCGTCAAGGCGATCCCGCGGATACAGCGTTCTGAGCTACTCCCCGAAATTCGGACACTGACATAAGCTAGGATTTGCAGTCTGCTGATCTTCGACGAGAAGGAGATCAGAAATGTCGAAACGCAAACAGCACGCGCCTGAGTTCAAGGCGAGGGTCGCGCTGGAAGCCCTGAAGGGCGAGGAGACGGCGGCCGAGCTGGCGAGCCGGTTCGGGGTGCATCCCACGATGATCCATCAATGGAAGCGAGCCCTGCTGGAAGGGGCCTCCGGCGTGTTCGAGCGCGGCGGTCGAAAGAAGCCCGAGATTGACGAGGAGCAGGTGAAGGAGCTTCACGCCAAGATCGGGGAGCTGGCGGTGGCCAACTCTTTTTTGGAACGAAAGCTGAAGCCCTGGGGCGGGAAGTGAGGCGCGGCATGATCGAGCCGGACTATCCCCAGCTGTCCATCGGTCAGCAGTGCAAACTGCTCTCGATCGCGCGCTCGTCCTATTACTACGAGCCCAAGGGAGAAACCGAACAGAACCTCGGCCTGATGCGGCAGATCGACGAGCAATTCCTTGAGACCCCGTTCTTCGGCGTCCGGCAGATGACCTGGCACCTGCGCAATGAGGGGCATCTCGTGAACGAGAAGCGGATACGCCGGCTAATGCGCCTCATGGGCTTGATGCCGATCTACCAGAAGCCCAATACCAGCAGGCCGGCGAAAGGGCACAAGACCTATCCCTACCTGCTGAAAGGGCTGCGTGTGGAACGCCCGAACCAGGTCTGGTGCTCGGATATCACCTATCTGCCCATGCGGCGCGGCTTCCTATACCTCGTCGCAATCATGGACTGGCACACTCGAAAGGTCTTGGCCTGGCGCATCTCGAACACGCTGGAGGCCGACTTCTGTGTGGAGGCGCTGAACGAGGCCATCCACAAATTTGGCCCGCCCGAGATAATGAATACTGATCAAGGATCTCAGTTCACGTCCTTCGCTTGGAGGGATCGGCTCCGCCGGTCGGGCGTGCGGATCTCGATGGATCGGAAAGGCCGTTTCCTGGACAACATCTTCATCGAGAGGCTGTGGCGCACCCTGAAATACGAGTGCGCCTACCTGCATGCCTGGGATACAGGATCAGAGACCAAGGCGGCCATCCGGAAATGGATGACCTTCTACAACCACCAGCGCCCGCACTCGGCCCTCGGCGGCAAGCCTCCGGCGCTGGTCTACTGGAAGAGAAATGATATCAACCAACCCGATCAGCAGGTGCAACGAGTAGCTTAATCTACGCCAGATCCTGTCCAAGAGATGGGGAGTAGCTCAGTGTGACCCCTAGATCATCAGAAATGCTCGACTATACAAACTTTGGCGAACTTGGCGAGATCATCAAGTCCAACTGGGATGACTTCGCAGACATCTTTACTGACATTCAAGCTGTGGAACGGATTCTAAAGAACTTAAACACCCTGCGCGCTGCCATCGCGCACTGCACCCCATTGGCCGAGGACGAGGAGTTGAGGCTTCATCTTTCGTTGAGGGATTGGTTTCGTCAGCAGGGCGGCTAACCCGCAACATTTCTGTTGACGTGTTCAGGTAAATACTTGATTTATTAGGCATAAACCCTCGGGCGCAACCCCTACCGCCGGAGCCAATTACCCACAGAGTTGACAGACTACCCCGTGGGTTTGGCGGTAATTTTGTGATCTCGCCAGTATGTCTTCGCAAACATAGAAGAAACTTCGTCGGTGGCCGTGTATTTTACCTGAGATACGGAGCCATCCGCAAAACTCGCGCAGCGCTGGCCGACGCCGTAGTCCCACCGCCTGCCTTCCGCGCAGTACTCGGCCGGGAGGCAGGTCAGAAGATCCACAACGTCATGGTTGACAGTTCGGCACGCCTCCTCTTTACGCGGACAGAACTGTGCTTGGGGTTTTCTGGCGGAACCGACAGGTGCGTCATCATAGCGGTTGAAAGAATCGCTGCCGGCCCTTAACCGCTGATGCAAAGACCAGATCGTTCACCGAGCGGTTTTGTCTCAGGAATCATAAAACATGCCGGAATTCAGCCGGCAAGAAACAACAGGCATTGATGCTCGACCAAACCCCGACTGCCCGCTCTGCACGCGAATGGCTGAGCATCCTCGCACGCTATCGCGAACCATCCACCCCGCGCAGCCTGTTTGAACTGGCCGTGACGCTGATCCCGTTTTTCGCAATCTGGGCGCTGGCCTGGATGGCGCTGTCGGTCAGCCCGTGGCTGTCGCTGGTTCTGGCGCTGATCAACGGTGCCTTTCTGGTGCGGATCTTCATCATCCAGCATGATTGCGGTCATGGTGCGTTTCTCGCCAACAGGAAAGCGCAGGATTGGCTTGGCCGGTCACTGGGCGTGCTGACCCTGACCCCCTATGCGGTGTGGCGGCGTACGCATTCCATCCACCATGCGCATCACGGGAACCTGGACCAGCGCGGCATGGGCGATGTCATGACCCTGACGATCGACGAGTATCGGGGGCGCTCGGCCTTTGGGCGGTTTTCTTATCGGCTGTATCGCCACCCGTTCTTTCTGTTTGCGATGGTTCCCAGCTATCTGTTCATCCTTCAGAACCGCTTGCCGGTCGGGCTGATGTCATCGGGCTGGCGTTATTGGGCATCGGCCATGGGCACCAATGCCGTGCTTGCCGCGATCCTCGGGGTGATGATCTGGTTCGGCGGGCTGATGCCGGTGCTGGTGATCTTTCTGCCCACCTCTGTTGTGGGTGCAACCATCGGGGTCTGGCTGTTCTATGTGCAGCACCAGTTCGAGGAAACTCATTGGTCCAAGGGCGAGCACTGGCAGTTGCACGATGCGGCGCTCGACGGCAGTTCGCATTACATCCTGCCCCAGCCTCTGAAATGGTTGTCGGGCAATATCGGCATCCACCATGTGCACCACCTTTATTCGCGCATCCCGTTTTACCGCTTGCCCGATGTGATCCGCGATCATCGCGAACTGGCCGAAGCCCAACGCCTGACCATGCGTGAAAGCTTTGCTGCCGCAAGGCTTCATTTGTGGGATGATGCGCAACGCCGGTTGCTGTCCTTTGCCGAAGCCCGAGCACGCTACGGCATCGCCTGAACGATCCTCACAGAAACCACGTCTGACAAGCCGTAAAGCCGCAAGGCCCCGGCCCAAGGCGTAGCGCGACTGCACAGATCCGAGCAGATCGCCGCGCCAGTTGGACTGCCGGCAGGACCGGCAGCCGCATTCCGTTTTAGAACGTCAGCGGCACGACCAGCCGGTCAGCCAAGCCGGTAATTTGGGCTCTCGCGGGTGATCTGCACGTCGTGGACATGGCTTTCCTTTAGCCCTGCGCCGGTGATGCGGACGAAATTGCAGCCACCTCGCATCTGATCGACGGTGGCATTGCCGGTATAGCCCATCGCCGCGCGCAGGCCGCCCACCAGTTGATGGATGACCGCGGTGGCCGGCCCCTTATAAGGCACCTGACCCTCGATCCCTTCGGGGACCAGCTTGTCCGAAGCCGCGTCCTTCTGGAAATAGCGGTCGGCAGAGCCACGGGCCATGGCGCCCAGACTGCCCATGCCGCGATAGGATTTATAGCTGCGGCCCTGATACAGGATGACTTCGCCCGGGCTTTCGTCAGTGCCCGCGATGGCGCTGCCCACCATGGCGCAGGACGCGCCGGCTGCGATGGCCTTGGCGAAATCGCCCGATGATTTGATGCCGCCATCGGCGATGATCGGAATGTCGCCTGCCGCGCCGGCGGCATCCATGATCGCGGTCAATTGCGGCACGCCCACGCCGGCGACGATCCGCGTGGTGCAGATGCTGCCGGGTCCGATCCCCACCTTGACCGCATCCGCGCCCGCATCGATCAGCGCGCGGGTTGCCTCGGCCGTGGCGACGTTGCCCGCCACCACCTGCACCTCGTTCGAGATATTCTTGACCCGTTCCACCGCCATCGCGACGGAATCCGAATGCCCATGCGCGGTGTCGATGACGACCATGTCCACGCCCGCATCGATCAGCGCCTGACTGCGCTCGAACCCCTCATTGCCGACGGTCGAGGCCGCTGCCACCCGCAGCCGGCCCAGATCGTCCTTGCAGGCCAGCGGGTTCAGCACAGCCGTTTCGGTATCCTTCAAGGTCAGCAGGCCGGTCAGATGCCCCTGCCCGTCCGTCACCAGCAGCTTTTCGATCCGCCGCGCCTTCATCAGCGAAATCGCCTCGCCGCGGTCAGCGGGCTCGGTCAGCATGGCAAGGTTGTCTGAACTCATCATCACCTTGACCGGGGTCTTGGCGTCGCTGGCAAAGCGCATGTCGCGATTGGTGACGATGCCCACCACGCGGCCATTGGCGTCAACGACCGGAAAGCCGGTGACATTGTAGCGCGCCTGCAAGGCCTGCGCGTCGGCCAGCGTCTGATCGGGGGTCAGCGTGATCGGATTATAGACGATGCCGCTTTCAAACCGTTTGACGCGACGCACCTCGTCGGCCTGTTGCTCGACGGTCAGGTTGCGATGGATCACACCCATCCCGCCTGATTGTGCCATGGCGATGGCCATGCGGCTTTCGGTGACAGTGTCCATCGCGCTGGACAGCAGCGGGATGTTCATCCGGATGCTGCGCGTCACATGGGTCATGACATCAGCCGTCGACGGCATCACGCCCGAGGCTGCGGGAACCAGAAGAACATCATCGAAGGTCAGGGCCTCACGAATCTGCATGGGATCACTTCCTTGCATGGGATCGTTTGGCAGTTTCCCCTTTCATGGGTCAGACTGATTGTCCAGAGCCGCGGGGCGAAAATAAACGCCGCACCCGAACGCCGCCGGCGATCCGACCCGGTTCGGGCCCAGTGGAACACCCTGCCCCGTGCCGAGAGAATCGGTTTGGTTCAGCGCCCGGCCACCAACGTGAAAACCGCAGACTGGCTCAGGGGACGGCGGCTCGGAAACGCAAGCAACGGTCCACAAAGGCCAGTTTTGCCGTCGGATTTGGTTAATAAATCATTAACGCGCGGCTTTCCGTTGCGCCAATGCCACGATGCCGCCGGGTCACCCGAACGAAACGCGGCGTAACGGCTGTGTGAATATTGATTCGTACATCGTTCACGCTACCGTCAGTCTCAGATGGTCTTGGGGCCAAGAGGAGGGATACCAAATGAAATTTGCATTCACAGGCGCCGCGGCACTGCTGATGGGTACGACGTCGGTCATGGCCGGCGGCATCGAGCGCGCTCCGCAATCACTGAACGTTCTCTTCGAAGAGGGCAACTATGCCGAGCTCAGCTTTGGCGCTGTCGATCCGACGATCGAGGGCACCGACGTCCTCGGCGCTGCCACGGGCGATGTCGCGCAGGGCTATGGCTTTGTCGGCCTGGCCTACAAACATCAGTTCAACGCCAACCTGTCGGCAGCGCTGATCATCGAACAACCCTTTGGCGCCGACATCCGCTACGCGCCCTTTGACGGCACCAACGGATCGCCCGTGCTCGGCGGAACCAGGGCGATCGTCGACTCGACCACCTATACCGCGCTGATGCGCTATAAGTGGGAAAACAACTTCTCGGTCCATGGCGGTATCCGCGGATCGCGCGCCAGTGCCGACGTGACGCTGGACGGACTTGCATATGGCGGCCCGCCACCCACCGGCATCTCCGGTTACGGCGTCAGCTTCGACGATTCCTGGGGTGTTGGCTACGTTGCCGGTATCGCCTGGGAAAAGCCCGAAATTGCGGCTCGCGTCTCGCTGACCTACAACTCGGATATCGAGCACGACTTTGATACAACCTACAGCCTGGTTCCCGGCGTGACGGCGAACACCACCGTCAGCACCCCTGCCTCCTGGACGCTGGAGGGCCAGACCGGCGTTGCAGCCGACACGCTGGTCTTTGGCTCGATCCGCTGGGTAGATTGGTCGGAATTCAAGGTCATGCCGCCGGGTGTCGGGCCGCTGCCATCCGTTGACCTGGTCGGCCTGGAAGACACGACCACCTTTAACCTTGGCGTCGGCCGCAAGTTCACCGAGAACTGGTCCGGCTCGGCCTCGTTCACCTATGAAAAGGCTGGCGATGACCTGGTGTCGCCCCTCGCACCGACCAATGGCCGCAAGGGCATCACGCTTGCCGGGATCTACACGCAGGACAATCTGAAGATCACGACCGGTGTCAACTACACCAAGCTGGGTGATGCGCAGCCGCAAACGGCTGACACCGCGCGCGCCAGCATGACCGACAGCGAAGCCTGGGGTGTCGGCGTCCGGGTTGGCTACAGCTTCTGATCGCCAACCTCTGACGAACCAACCGATCGGCCCCGCCCTCACCGGCGGGGCCTTTTCCTTTGGGCCGCAGGGTATTACCTATGCGAACCAAAGCTAGAAACCTGCCGGTCAGGGGGCGCGTGATGATCTATGCCAGCGGACAAGAGTGGCGCGACGCCTCGCAACGGCGGGTCGTGTTGTTCGGCATGTCCGGGCTGGGCAAGACCTATCTGGCCTCGATGCTGCGCGAACAGGGAAACTGGTTTCACTATTCCGTCGATTACCGCATCGGCACGCGTTACATGGGCGAATACATCTCGGATAATCTGAAACTGGCGGCGATGAAGGTGCCGCTGCTGCGCGAATTGCTGTTGACCGACAGCGTCTGCGTGTCCAGCAAGATCAGTTTCGACAACCTCGCGCCGCTTTCGACCTATCTGGGCAAACCCGGCAGCCCAAGCCGGGGCGGTTTGCCCTTTGACGATTATTGCGAGCGTCAGGACCAGCATCGCACGGCAGAGATCGCCTCGCTGATGGATACGGACCGCTTCATCCGCCGGGCGTTTGATATCTACGGCATCAACAGCTTTGTCTGCGATACCGGCGGCTCGATCTGCGAAGTGGTGGACCCCGACGACCCCGATGATCCGGTGCTGAGCGCGCTGGCGCGTGGCCTGCTGCTGGTCTGGATCAAGGGCAGCGATGAACACACCGCCGAACTGGTCCGCCGCTTCGACCGGGCGCCAAAGCCGATGTATTACCAGCCCGAATTTCTGGACCGCGCCTGGATCTCTTATCGGGCGGAAAAGGGCCTGACCGAGGATCAGGTGAACCCCGATGATTTCATCCGCTGGACCTATGCCCGTGCCCTGGCCCACCGGCAGCCGCGCTATGCCGCGATGGCGCAGCGCGGCGTGACCATTACCGCAGAAGAGGTCCAAAAGGTCGCCCATCCCGGCGATTTTATCGACCTGATCGCCACCGCCATCGACCGAAAGATCGCCTGACATGCCCATCACCCTGAACGAAAGCCTGCCCGCCTACCGCATCCTGTCGGATGAGGGCGTCATGGTCATCTCGCCGGGCCGGGCAGAGACACAGGACATCCGCCCGATCCGCATCGGTTTGCTGAACCTGATGCCCAAGAAGATCCAGACCGAAAACCAGTTTGCCCGGCTGATCGGCGCGACGCCGTTGCAGATTGATTTTCAGCTGATCCGCATGTCGGAACACGAAAGCCGCAACACCGCCGCCGACCATATGGAAAGCTTCTATCGCCCCTTCCGGGAGGTCGTGGAGACGGATGAAAAATTCGACGGGCTGATCATCACCGGCGCGCCCATCGAACATCTGCCCTTCGAGCAGGTGACCTATTGGGACGAACTGACCCGCGTCTTTGAATGGACCCAGACCCATGTCCACTCGACCATGGGTGTCTGCTGGGGCGGCATGGCGATGGCGTGGCATTTCAACGGGGTTGCGAAACATGCGCTGGATGAAAAGGCCTTTGGCTGCTTTCGCCACCAGAACCTCGCGCCGGCCAGCCCCTATCTGCGCGGCTTCTCGGATGATGTGCTGCTGCCGGTCAGTCGCTGGACCGAAATGCGCCAGGACGAGGTCGACAGCAAACCCGGCCTCATCACCCTCTTGGCCAGCGAAGAAACCGGCCCCTGTCTGGTCGAGGATCCGGCCCGTCGGGCGGTCTATGTCTTCAACCATCTGGAATATGACAGCACATCGCTGAAAGACGAATATGACCGAGACGTGGCGGCGGGAAAACCGATCAGCCTGCCACGGAACTATTATCCGAATGACGATCCTTCACAGCAGCCCGCAAACAGATGGCGCAGCCACGCGCATCTGCTTTACGGCAACTGGATCAATGAAATCTACCAGACCACGGAATACGACATGCGCAAGATCGGCACGCAAGGGTAAGGCCATCCGCCCCCCTCGCGCAGCCTCTTTGCGCGGTTATCCGTTACGAGGTCGTCGCGCCATAGCGGCTGGACAGGACATTGCTGGCCGCCTCTGCGTCCTTCAATTCGCCGACGTCATATTTGCCCTTGGCAAAGCTGGACGATTTGCTGATCCGCGCGGACCACAGCGTCTCGATACGCCGCATGATGATCGAGCCGGGCTCACGATAGACCGGAGAGGCATCCAGTGTGACCGCATCAAAGACCGACCTGTTCTTGTCCGAGGTATTTCCCCGAGGACCGTTTTTCCCGTAATCCGGATTTGACGGCAAACCATCAACCGGTCCCAACCTGACCTTGCGCATGCCATCGGAATGCTCTTTGCCGAACCTGTCGAACTGAGCCTGCTCCCAGTAATCGGTGTTCAGGATATAGGCCGACCACATCATGATCTCGATGTCCTGGGCCAGGGCCGCCGGCTGACTGAACTGGCCGGTATGGCTGGCGCCGGTGAAATAAGAGCTTTTGCGAAGGACCGCCGCGATCTCTGACTTGACGTTTGACGAGATTTCCTTGTTGTCGCGCACATCCGTGGCGAAACTGGCGGCTGCGTCATAGTGGCGGCCATTGAACTCTTGCAGCCGGTTCTTGAGGATCAGGGGGTTTTCGCCCAGACCCTGCAGGCCCGACAGCGGGTTATAGGCCAGAACCGAGGCGATCTTTGACTGGGTACTGCTTTTGATGTGCTTCTTGATCGCACCATATGTTTCGCCGATGACATAGGCACCGGTATCGGTCCGCAGCAGGCCTGCGACCATACTTGCGCGCGCCGAGTTGCGCTGCGCCAGCATCTTGGCGGCCTTCGATGCCAGCGATTTGCCCGACACCGCAGCGCCAAGCCGCGCGGTCAGTACGCCGCCGATCGGAATGCTGACACCCAGCAAGATCAGATCCGCAATCAGCTCTGCCTCAGCCTGCCGCCGCTTGCTATCGGCGTCCAGCGTGGCGGATACATTGTCATAGGCGGTCGTATATGCGGTCGACAGCGGCAGCGCCCAATAGGTGTCGTGATTGGTATGGCGGTGCTTCAGATCGTCAAGATACTCGTCAATCGCGTCACTCACAGGTCGACCCCTTATACTTATGATACAAAATGATGCGGACATATCGGCCCTGACCAGCCACATATGTCAACCTCTCAAGCGTGATGTTCGAGTGACGGCCCGCGCGCGCGGCAATGCCCTTGCCGACAATATCGCGCCGCCCCATACTCGGCCCCAGCATCCCGAACCGGGTAATCAACAAGAGATCAGAGATGGCGAAGACACCTGAACTTCCCTTTGTGGGCGATATTACCGACTACCTGGAAAAGGGCGCACCCAAGGATATTCGCAAGGCGATCAAGGATGCGGGCAAGGATGAGATCCTTGATCCCGGTTATCCTTACGACGAGGAAATATCGAAAAAGGACTACGAGGCGCAGATCGAACAGCTGCAATTGCAGCTTGTGCGGATGATGTATGACGTGATCGGCAAGGGCAAACGTGTGGTGGTCCTGTTCGAGGGGCGCGATGCCGCCGGCAAGGGCGGAACCATTGAACGTGTGCGCGAAAACCTGAATCCGCGCTCGGCCAATATCATCGCCCTGCCCAAACCGTCCGAACGAGAGGCCGGGCAATGGTATTTCCAACGCTATGTCGATCACATGCCCGCCGCCGGTGAAATCGCGCTGTTTGACCGCAGCTGGTACAACCGCGGCGTGGTCGAGGACGTGTTCGATTTTGTGACCGACCAACAGCGCGAACAGTTCTTTCGCCAACTGCCCGATTTCGAACGGCTGCTGGTCGATGACGGCATCATTCTGGTCAAGCTGTGGCTGAACGTGGGCCGCGCCGAGCAGTTGAAACGCTTTCTCGACCGCGAGAAGGACCCGCTGAAACAGTGGAAGCTCAGTTGGATCGACGTCGAGGGGCTGAAGAAATGGGACGAATATACCGACGCCATCCGCGAGACGCTGTCGCTGTCGCATTCACCCGTCGCGCCGTGGACGGTGATCCGCTCGGATGACAAGAAACGCGCCCGCATCGCCGCGATCCAGACGATCCTGAATGCGGTCGATTATGCCGGCAAGGACAAGAAGGCCATCGGCCGGATCGACCCGCTGATTGCCGGCGGGCCCGAGTTGCTGCTGGTATGATCCGTGCGGCCCTGATCTGGTTGGCGCTGGCCCTGCCGCTGGCCGCGCAGGATCTGCCTGACTGGCAACATACCAGCATCAATGATTTCGCGCAGTTGCTCAGCAATGAAGACACCCGCATCATCGACGAGGCGCTGATCGCGCTGCAGGGCGATACCGGCGTTCAGGGCACGGTCGTCACACTCATTGATCGGGCGCGTCATGGCGGCACTGACGGTCTGGAACCCTTTGCCAAGCGGCTTTTCAACGATTGGGGCGTGGGCGAGGCAGACCGCAATGACGGCTTCATGCTGCTGGTCCTGCGCGACGACCGCGAAATGCGGATCGAACTGGGCGCGGGCTATCCCGGCGCGGCTGACAACGCGGCCCGCGCGATTATCGACAACGATATTCTGCCGGCCTTTCGCGCGGATGAGATGTCGGCGGGCATCCGCGACGGCACGCTGGCCATCATCGACGACATCGCGCGTCCGAATGCCGCCGGAATGGGCTTTGACGGTCCCTCGGACACGCGGGATCCATTGGGATGGTTACTGCCGCTGGGCGTCTTCGGTGTCTTTGGCCTCGTCGGTTTCAACATCCTGCGCAGCATCTGGCGGCGCATCCAGCTGGGCCGCCGACCCTGCCCCAATTGCGGCGGCAGCGGCTTGGTGCAGGAATCAGAGATCATCCAGCCCTCGGATGACAGCGGCCGCGCAAGCCAGGTCATGTGGACGCGCTGCAAGATCTGTCAATGGACCAGCCCGCGCAGCGAACCCCGACCCGTCCGCCGCCGCAGCGGACGCAGCGGCAGCTTCGGTGGCGGGCGATCTTCGGGTGGGGGCGCATCAGGGCGCTGGTGAAACAGGCTGGCTTCTGACAGTTTCAGCCAAACCGACAACACCACAGACAGGAAGGATCAGCCATGCAACTCAAAGGCAGTCGCGCCATCGTCACCGGCGGCGCATCGGGGCTGGGACAGGCCACCGCCAGCTATTTCCGCCAGCAGGGTGCAGAGGTCACGGTTCTGGATCGCGACGAGGCCGGCAAGACCGCCGCTGACGCCATCGGCGCGCATTTCGCGCAAACCGACGTCACGGACGAGGCCAGCGTTCAGGCCGCCATCGACACCGCGGTCAGCGCCATGGGCGGCATTGATATCTGCGTCAATTGCGCCGGCATCGCCACCGGCGAAAAGACCGTGGGCCGCGACGGGCCGCATGCGCTGGACAGCTTTGCCCGCACCATCCAGATCAACCTGATCGGTACCTTCAACGTGCTGCGCCTCGCCGCTGTCAGCATGGCCGGAAATCCGGGCGATGAGAAAGGCGTCATCGTCAACACCGCCAGCATCGCCGCCTTTGATGGCCAAAAGGGACAGGCCGCCTATGCCGCATCCAAGGCCGGCATTGCCGGGATGACGCTGCCCGTCGCCCGCGATCTGGCCGGACAGGGCATCCGCATCTGCGCCATCGCGCCGGGCATTTTCGCCACCCCCATGCTGCGCGGCCTGCCGCAGGATGTGCAGGACGGGCTGGCCGCCGAGGTGACCTTTCCCAAACGTCTGGGCGAGCCCGAAGAATTCGCGCGGCTGGCCGGTTTCATCGTTGAAAGCCCCTATCTGAATGGCGAGGTCATCCGCCTCGACGGTGCGCTGCGAATGCGCTGAACGCTTGCGCCGAGGCGCCACGCGGCATAGCGTTTCGGGACCAACAGGAGGTAATGACCAATGCGTCTTTTCACCACAGCAGCCGTCATCGCACTGGCTGCTCCGGCTTACGCGGCCGACCCCGAACTGACCGTGTTCGACTGGGCGGGCTTCGAGGTGCCGGGAATTTTTCAGGGCTATATCGACCAGCATGGCGACAGCCCGACATTTGCCTTTTACGGCGACGATGACGAGGCGTTTCAGAAACTCGCATCCGGCTTCAAGGCAGATATCGCCCATCCCTGCAGCCAGATGGTCTCGAAATATCGCGACGCCGGTCTGATCGAGCCATGGGACACCGCGCGCATCCCCGAGTTCGAGCATATCGACAAGCGGTTTCTGGAATCGGAAACCTTCGTGGATGACGAAGGCGTCTGGTACATCCCCGCCGATTGGGGCGTGACCGCGGTCGCCTATAACACCGAAAATGTCACCGACGAGGACGTGGCGACCCTGCAGGTCTTCAACGATCCGAAGTTTCAGGGCCGCACCTCGCTGCCCGACAGTTCCGATGACGTCTGGGCGCTGGCCTATCTGGCAACCGGCGTGACCGACTGGACCGAAGTGACCGACGAACAATTCGCCGCCGCCGCCGAATGGCTGCGCGCCGCGCATCAGAATGTCGCCGCCTATTGGGCCGACCCGGCCGAGATGAGCCAGTTGATGGGCTCTGGCGCCGTCGATGTGGCCTGGTCCTGGAATGACGGCGTGGTCTATCTGCGCGGTGATGACTATCCGGTCGGATTTCAGCGAGAAGCCACCGAAGGCTCCTCGACCTGGTTCTGCGGCTTTATCAACCTCAAGGATGGCCCCGGTTCCGAGGACAAGGTCTATGACTTCGTGAATGCCTGGCTGGCACCTGGCTCGGCCCAGGCATTGCTGGACAATATCGGCTATGGCCAGTCCAACACCAAGGGGATGGAGACGATCAGCCCCGAGGCCCGCAGCGAGGCTGGCATCGGCCCCATCGACGCGCCGGTCCTGTCCCAGACCCCCAATGATCCGGCACAGCGCGAAAAACAGCTGGCCGAATTCGAAAAGATCAAGGCCGGTTTCTGACCGGACACGAGGGCCAGGATCCGACCTGATAGGCTGGGGGGCGTATCGCCCCCCGACACCGCGTCAGATAAACCCACGAATGACGTAACGACGCTACGCAACTTGCCCAAATTAACCTTTCTTAAATTTACAAAATGATGCTAAGATTCATATATGAATGAAAGCAATGCTGGCATTTCTGGTTCGAAATATCAGAATTATCAGCATCTTATTTAGAGTTTACTCTGGCTCCGGGGTCTGGATCCAGTTGAGGTCAAAGAGGCATAGATAAGGCAGGAACGGTCAGTTTCCCGTTGCATGGGGATGGTCGTTGCACCTGCAGACATCACGATTAAGTCACATAGCCCTCGGTTATGTTTTTTCCAGTTCCGTCACAATCATCACTGGGTTTACCCAAATGTTTGTGTCGGCGGCCAGCTGCGGGTCTTGCCATGATTGTCCTTGGGGTCTTTGGGGGGGCCAAGTACGACCCCGAGGGTACCAGGTGCTTCGGCACCAATGGTAAGGCCCGCGCTGGTCGAGCACTCAACCGGTGCTCTGCATTCCAGCGCTGAGCCAGCGTTTTTATCCGCAGAATCCCGATCCGCAGCATCCGCCCCTTGCCCCTTATCAACCATATGCCTATATTTGTCTTGTTCGGGCTTGCCCGGACTATGGACATAAACGCGCTCGTAATAAGCGGATCGGACCCGGGGGCGGTACCCGGCGGCTCCACCAGATCACCCTCGTTGGGGGACCATGGGGCCGAAATAGGATCGACGAACGTCTAAAGGGGTTATGCTTTGTCTCGGTGAGCTACCACCGATATCGGTGCAAATTGTACAGTTGCCAACGACAACCGTGCTCCGGTCGCTCTGGCTGCGTAAGCAGTTCGAGAGATCGAAAATTAAGTCCTTGCGCCTAGCCGCGTAAGGCGGGGTTCGCAGGTACCTGGCAACAGAAACCTGCACTTAATCCCCGCATTTACCTTGATGATACAATCGGTGACTATCCCTTTGCAAAACGGGGGGATGCGTGTTCGGCTATCGCGAGATCTTCATCACATTCTGGCGCATCGGCTGGCTGTCCTTTGGCGGTCCGGCGGCGCAGATCGCGCTGATGCATCGCGAATTGGTCGATCGCCTGGGCTGGCTGACCGAGGCGCAATTCCTGCGCGCCCTGTCGCTGTGCATGTTGCTGCCGGGCCCCGAGGCCACACAGCTTGCCGCTTATGCCGGCTGGCGCTTGCGCGGCATTCCCGGCGGGTTGCTGGCCGGCGGATTGTTCATCCTGCCCGGCGCGCTGGTGATCGCGGCCCTGGCTGCGGCCTATGTCGCATGGGGACAGTTGCCCCTGATCCAGGCCGCCTTCTTCGGGATCAAGGCCTGTGTCTTCGTGATCGTGATCGAGGCGCTGCTGCGCGTGGCGGGTCGCGCGCTCAAGGGAAACGCCCATCGACTGATCGCGCTGGCGGCCTTTGTGGCGATCGCAGCTTTTGGCCTGCCCTTCCCGCTTGTCATTCTGGCCGCGGCACTGGCCGGTGCGCTGACCGCCCGCAGCACCGCAACGGCCAGTTCATCGCGACCAACCTCTGGACTGTGGCTGTTTCTGCCCGGCATCCCGATCTGGCTGGCCCCCATCGCGCTGGCATGGCTGGCAGGCTCGGCTTTTCTGACGCAATTGGGCCTGTTCTTTGCCAAACTGGCCATCGTCACATTTGGCGGCGCCTATGCGGTGCTGACCTATATGACCCAGACCGTGGTGCAGGACCTGGGCTGGCTGACCACCGGACAGATGATGGATGCGCTCGGGCTGGCGGAAACCACGCCGGGGCCGCTGATTCTGGTGACCGAATTCGTGGCCTGGCTGGCGGGCGATGTGCAGGGCGGCCCGGCCCTGGCTGCCACGGCAGCCGCGCTCAGCCTGTGGGTGACCTTCGTGCCCTCGTTTCTGTTCATCTTTGCGCTTGCCCCTTCGATCGACTGGCTCGCCAGCCAGCCACGCCTTGCCGCCGCACTGGAGGGAGTGACAGCCGCCGTGGTCGGCGTGATCGGTACGCTGGCACTGTGGTTTGGCGTTCAGGTTCTGTTTTCGGGCCAGACCATCCAGGCAGGTCCGCTGCAACTGCCCGACCCGACCGGATTTGACTGGCGCGCGGGTCTGATCGCAGCTCTCGCGGCCATCGCATTGCTGCGCCTGCACCTTGGTCTGCTCTGGGTGCTGGCGGGTTCCGCCGTGGCGGGCCTGCTGCTGGCGCTATAGCGCGCAGGGCCCGGATTGTACCCCTTTTCTTCGCCGGTCATATCCTTATGCTGGCCGCAACGAGGGAAAGGATACCGCGATATGACGCGCAGCCGGATCGACTATGGCAACATGATGCACCGGGCGATGCAGGGCCTGATCGCGGATGTCTTGTGCCAGGTGCGCGACAACGGACTGCCGGGCGAACATCATTTCTTCATCACCTTCGACACCCGCGACGAAGGCGTCGAAATGGCCGATTGGCTGCGCGACCGCTACCCCGAGGAAATGACCATCGTCATTCAGCATTGGTTCGACAATCTGACCATCGACGACGAAGGCTTCACCATCACCCTGAACTTCGGCAACTCGCCCGAGCCGATGCGCATCCCCTTTGATTCGCTGCGAACCTTTGTCGATCCGACCGTCGAATTCGGTCTGCGTTTTGAAACGCAGGATGACGACGAGGATGATGAGGAAGACGGCGAGGATATCGACGACACCGAAGACGACATCGCGGACGAGGACGCGCCCAAGGGCAGCGGCGAGGTTGTCAGCCTGGACAAGTGGCGAAAGTAGGACGCATTCAGGCCATCACCCGGCCTTCATCGCGCGCTAGCACGATTACGAAACATCAATCCTGTAGCTGATTGCCTTGCGGCGGTCTTTGACCTGACCGTCAGTTGGAGCGGCCCGCGTTTTCGGCCCACGCCACTGATCCCAGCCTACCGAGCCATGATGCCCGCCGACACGCGTCATTCCGCCCATGATTTGGCGACAGTGCATGCAGATCCAGCCGCTGTGCGACTGCTATCGGTAGCGACCGCCCGCGATCTGGCGGCGGCGCGGCCGGGCACGCATGTGCTGATGGTCGCAGTGGAAACCTGCGCCCTGCTTTTCCGTATGGACCGCTTGGCCAAGGCCGATATCATCGCCACCGCATTGTTCGGCGACGGCGCTGCCGCTATATGTGGGATCGGCGTGAACACGGCTGCGATTGCCTTTGTGCTGTTCCTTGCGGTCCAGCGGCTGGCCGAACTGTTCATTGCCCGCCGCAACACCCGCCGCCTGTTGGCGCAGGGGGCGCGAGAATATGGTGCAGGGCATTATCCGCTGATCGTCGCGCTGCATGCAACCTGGCTGATCGCCACTCTCCTGTTCGGTATCAATCAGCCAGTGCAGCCATCTTGGCTGATGCTGTTCGTCGTGCTGCAACTCGGTCGGGTCTGGGTTTTGCTGACCCTGGGCGAACGCTGGACGACACGCATCATCGTGCTGGACAAGCCGCTGGTCACCAAAGGGCCTTTCCGACTGATCCGGCACCCGAATTATTTCGTGGTCGTGTGCGAAATCTTCGTGGCCCCGATGGTCCTTGGGCTGTTCTGGATTGCCGTGATCTTTACGCTCTTTAATGCCCTCATGCTGTCCGTACGCTTGCGCGCCGAGGAAACAGCCCTGCGTAGCCTGCGGCATCCCTGATCTGCTGTCCCGCATTGCGAATCCGGTCACCCGGCCCTAAGAAACCTCAACAAAATCGCGAGGGAGCCGCATCATGACCCAGACCCGCACCGAAACCGACAGCTTTGGCCCGCTAGAGGTGGATGCCAGCAAATACTGGGGCGCGCAGACGCAGCGGTCCATCATCAACTTCCCCATCGGGTGGGAACGCCAGCCCGTCGCCATCATTCGCGCACTTGGCGCGATCAAGCTGGCCGCCGCGCGCATCAACCATAACGATGGCAAGCTGGACGACAAACTCGCCGGCGCCATGGAACAGGCCGCGACAGAGGTGTTCGAGGGCAAGTTCGACGACAACTTCCCGCTGGTCGTGTGGCAGACCGGCTCGGGCACGCAATCCAACATGAACGCCAACGAGGTGGTCAGCAATCGCGCCATCGAAATCCTTGGCGGCGAAATGGGCAGCAAGAACCCCGTTCACCCCAATGACCACGTCAATATGGGCCAGTCGTCGAATGACACCTTCCCCACCGCCATGCATGTCGCCATCGGCATGATGGCGCGCGATGTGCTGCTGCCGGGGCTGGAAAAGCTGGCCGGCGCGCTAGAGGCGAAATCGACCGAGTTCAAGGACATCATCAAGATCGGGCGCACCCATACGCAGGATGCAACGCCGCTGACACTGGGTCAGGAATTCGGCGGCTATGCCCATCAGGTCCGCATGGGGATCGAACGGGTCAGGCTGTGCCTGCCGCAGATCTATGAGCTGGCACAGGGCGGCACCGCCGTGGGCACCGGGCTGAACACGCGAAAAGGCTGGGATACGGACATCGCGGCAGAGATCGCCAAGATCACCGACCTGCCCTTTGTTACCGCGCCCAACAAGTTCGAGGCACTGGCCGCCCATGACGCCATGGTGTTTTTCTCGGGCGCCTTGAAAACCGTTGCCGCAAGCCTCTTCAAGATCGCCAATGACCTGCGTTTGCTGGGCTCTGGCCCCCGCTCGGGTCTGGGCGAACTGATCCTGCCGGAAAACGAGCCCGGCTCGTCGATCATGCCCGGCAAGGTGAACCCGACCCAGGCCGAGGCGCTGACCATGGTGTGTGCGCATGTGATGGGCAATGACGCCGCCGTCACCATCGCCGGATCGCAGGGCCATTTCGAACTGAACGTCTATAACCCGATGATGTCCTATAACGTGCTGCAATCCATGCAGCTGCTGGGCGATGCGGCGGGGTCGTTTACCGATAATATGGTCGCCGGCACTCAGGCCAACACCGCCCGCATCGACAAGCTGATGAATGAATCGCTGATGCTGGTCACGGCGCTTGCGCCCACCATCGGCTATGACAACGCCACCAAGGTTGCCAAGACCGCGCATAAGAACGGCACCACCCTGCGCGAAGAGGCGGTCAGCCTTGGCTTTGTGACCGAGGAAGAATTCGACCGGATCGTTCGGCCCGAGGACATGATCGGCCCCAAGGGCTAAGATCGCTGGCCACGATGGCGAAAGGCGCGCGACCTTGCCGGTGGCGCGCCTTTTCTTATGGCTTACTTGCGCAGCAGTTCGGCCAGCAGCCGGTTGGTTTCCTGCGTGTTGCGATAGATGCCAAAGGCCACATACATGAACCCGGCCGCAACCATCAGATAGATCGATCCGCCGACCAGAATGCCCAGACCGCGCCAGAAACCGCCCGGCATTCCCGAAAACATCGCGCCAAGTCCCGCGATCAGGACAAAGAGCCCGCCCATCACGACAAAAGCCGTGATCAACCGCTCGGACCAATTGATAAAAAATTCACGCATCGTATCTGTCCCTTCTCTATCGGCAGTGTCGAACGACCAGGCTGCCACTCTTTGATGAATTTATCTTTCTTGACCCGCCGAAAGCCGCTATTTTTGCAAGATGACCAAGATCATCAATTTGCGACAGGCCCGAAAAGATCGTGCCCGAGCCGAGCGGCGGGCGCAAGGCGATGCAAAGGCTGCGAAATTCGGCGAGGCGAAAAGCCGGCGGACCGTCCGTCAGGCCGAGCAGACGCGGGCCGACGGCCTGCATGATCAGCACAAGCGCGATGATTGACCTGCCGCCCATGACCCCGCCTGTCAAACGCTCGGTCACCATCGACGGGCACCGCACCAGCGTGTCGCTGGAGGATCCGTTCTGGCGCGGGCTGGGCGAGATCGCGCGCCGGCAGGGCCAGTCCCGCGCCGTGCTGATCGCCTCGATCGATCACCAGCGCCCGCCCGAGGTCGGGCTTGCCACGGCGCTGCGTCTGTTCGTTCTGGATCAGACAAGCCGGCAACAGCCCTAGTCGCGGGTCGCGATCACACCCAATCCGAAAGGCCAGACATGCCCCGTGCCACCCCGCGCAACCGTGCTGACTATCCCGCCTTCGAGGCGATCCAGACCCGCTGGAACGACAATGATCAATACGGCCATATCTACAACGCGACCTATTTCGAACTCTTCGACAGCGCCATGAACATCTGGATGATGGCGCGTGGCATGCTGGGCCCTCACGGCGATGGCCCGCTGGCCGTCGTGGTCGAGAACAACTGCGTCTTCTTTCGCCAGGTCGCCTTTCCCGATCCGGTTCGGATCGGGCTGCGCCTTGGCCATCTGGGCCGCAGCTCCGCCGTGCTGGAAATGGGGCTGTTCAGCGCCGATGATGACGAGGAAAGCGCCCAGGCCCGTTTTGTGCTGGTCTGCGTGGACAAGGCTGATCGCCGGCCCGTCCCCTTCCCCGAGGAACAAAGACAGGCGCTGTCGCTGCTTAGCGCGCAGCCTTGATCGCCTCATAGGCGGCAATGGCACGCGCCAGATCAGGGGTGATCTCGGCGGGTGGGCGATAGCCGATCGCCTCGGCCTTGGCCGATGACATCAGCTTGGCCATCATCCCCTCGGGCTTGCTGCGATCATGGCGAAAGCGGCCCTGCCAGCCGGCCAGATCGGCCACCATGCGATAATATTCGTCAATCGAATGGTCCCGCCCTGCCCCCAGATTCAGCATCTTCGGCAGGTCCTCCAGATCCGCCAGCCGTGTCAGGACAAAGCGCACCAGATGATCGACATCCAGAAATTCGCGCCGCGCCTGACCGCTGCCCCAGATCTCGACCTGGTCCAGACCGCTGTCGCGCGCGTCGATCACCTTGGTGATCACGGCCGCGATCAGATGCGAGGCGGCGCTGCCGAAATGATCGCCCGTTCCGAACAGATTGCACGGGATCAGCGTGCGATAGGCCCGCCCCCCGGACTGCCGGCTGATATAGTCGCACAGCCGCGCGCCGGTGATCTTCGACAGGGCATAGCCCTCATTCGTGGGCTCCAGCGGGGCCGCCAGCACGTCTTCCTCGACCAGCGGTTGCCGGTAATCGCGCGGATACATGCACGAACTGCCCAGAAAGACCAGACGCCCCACCCCGGCCTCATGGGCACCCATGATCACCGCGTCATTCATCGCCAGATTGTCCGACAGAAAGCCCACAGGATCGGCGATATTGGCCTGAATGCCGCCCACCCGCGCGGCAGCGTGGATCACCGCGTCAACCTGATGTTCAGACAGCCAGCGCCGCAGCGCCGCGCGCTCGGTCAGCGGCAATTCAGCCCGCCCCGGCGCCAGCAGGGTCAGCCCCGGTGCCACCTCGGGCGCCAGCCGTTGCAGCGATTGACCCAGCATTCCGGTTCCGCCCGTCAGCAGAACCCGCATCAATCGCCCGTCTGACGCGCGTAATCGTCTTCATAGCGGATGATGTCATCCTCGCCCAGATAGGCGCCGGTCTGCACCTCGATCAGCACCATCGGCACCTTGCCCGGATTTTCCATCCGGTGCTTTGCGCCAAGAGGGATATAGATCGACTGGTTTTCGGTCACCAGATCGACATGATCATTGACCGTCACCTTGGCCGTGCCGCTGACCACGATCCAGTGCTCCGAGCGGTGCATATGGCTTTGCAGCGACAGCGCCGCGCCGGGTTTGACCACGATCCGCTTGACCTGAAAACGACCCGCCAGCGCCAGCGTCTCGAACCAGCCCCAGGGACGGTGATCGCGCGGGAACAGCTCGGCCTGTTTGCGACCCTTGGCCTTCAGCGCGGCCACCGCCTGTTTGACATCTTGCGCGCGGTCCATCGGCGCGACCAGCACTGCATCCGAGGTGGCAATGACCATCGTGTCCGACAGGCCGATCCCCACCACCTGCATGTCACTGTCGTCCGAGCGCAGCAGCACATTGTCGCAATCGATTGCGGTCGACTGCGGGTCCGTAACCGCACCGCGTTCCGCCGGCGTGTCGGCCTGTATTTCACGCCAGACCGCATCCCATCCGCCCAGATCGGACCAATGCCCGTCAAAACCCACGACCGACAGATTGTCGGCCTTTTCCAGAACCGCGTAATCGATCGACTCGTCGGCCAGTCCTTCCCACGGCCCGCGCGCTAGTCGCAGAAAGCCCAGATCGGTGACGGCACCATCGACGGCGGCCTGCACGGGCTGCACAAAATCGGCGGCATGGGCGTGAAAGGCGTCGATCATGGTGCGCGCCGAGAACAGAAAGATGCCCGCATTCCACAGGAACCCGCCCTGCGCCAGCATCGCGCGCGCCGTCTCGGCATCGGGCTTTTCGACGAAGCGCTTCAACGGCAGCACCGTATCGCCCGCCGGCTCGACCTCCATATAGCCATAGCCGGTTTCGGGGCGCGTGGGCGTGATGCCAAAGGTCACGATGCGGCCCGCCCGCGCGGCAACGGCCCCCTGATCGACGGCGCGGCCAAAGGCCTCGGCATCGGGGATGACATGATCCGATGGCGCGACCAGCAGCACCGCATCGGGATCGTCCTCGACCGCACGCAAAGCCGCCGCCAGAATCGCCGGCGCCGTGTTGCGCCCCATCGGCTCGATCACGATGGCAGACGCCTCGATGCCGATCTGTTCCAGCTGTTCGGCCACGATAAAGCGGAAATCGGCATTGGTCATCACCACCGGCGCGCCAAAACGCGCGCCTGACAGCCGCCGCGCACTTGCCTGAAACAGGGATTGCTCGCCGATCAGCGCCGCGAACTGCTTGGGAAATGCCTTGCGAGAGGCCGGCCACAACCGGGTGCCGCTGCCGCCAGCCATCAAAACGGGGGTGATCTGTGTCATTCAACGATCCCATAGGCGCGCCGCGCCAGACGTTCGGTTTCCAGCAGCCGCGTATCTGCGGCCACCATTTCACTGACCAGCGTCGCAAAGGGCGTCACCGCCGTCCAGCCCAGCTTTTCGAGCGCCTTGGTCGGGTTGCCCAGCAATTGCTCGACCTCGGTGGGGCGGAAATAGACCGGATCAACCTCGATCAGGCAACGGTTGCTGCCCGCCGCGAACCCCTTTTCATCCACGCCCTCGCCGCGCCATTCCAGCGTGATCCCGGTTTCGGCAAAGGCCAGTTCGCAGAATTCGCGCACGCTGTGCATTTCCCCCGTGGCCAGCACGAAATCCTCTGGCTGATCATGTTGCAGGATGCGCCACATGCCCTCGACATAATCGCGCGCATGGCCCCAATCGCGTTGCGCGTCCAGATTGCCCAGATACAGCCGTTCCTGCAAGCCCAGCTTGATCGCGGCCACCGCGCGGGTGATCTTGCGGGTCACGAATGTCTCGCCGCGGATCGGGCTTTCATGGTTGAAAAGGATGCCGTTGCAGGCAAATAGCCCATAGGCCTCGCGGTAATTCACCGTCATCCAATAGGCATAAAGCTTGGCCACCGCATAGGGCGATCGCGGATAGAATGGCGTGGTTTCGCTTTGCGGCACCTCTTGCACCTTGCCATATAGCTCGGATGTCGAGGCCTGATAAAACCGCGACCTGTCACCCAGACCCAGCAGGCGGATGCCCTCAAGGATGCGCAGCGCACCCACGGCATCGGCATTGGCGGTGTATTCCGGCATCTCGAAACTGACCTGCACATGGCTTTGCGCGGCCAGATTGTAGATCTCGTCCGGCTGGACCTCTTGCAGGGTGCTGATGATCGCGGTCGAGTCGGTCATGTCGCCGTGATGCAGGTGGAACTGGCTGTTCGAATGCTCGTCGATTTGCAGATGGTCGATGCGCCCGGTGTTAAAGCTGGACGAGCGCCGCTTGATGCCATGAACCTCATAGCCCTTGGACAGCAGCAATTCGGCCAGATAGGCCCCGTCCTGCCCGGTGACGCCGGTGATCAATGCGCGTTTGGTCATGGAACGGTCCTTTCAGTGACGGTCGGCGACGGCCTGCACGACCTCGCGCAGCCGCTCGAGTTGCGGCTGGATCGGATAGTGGTGATTGCCGGTAAACAGCCCGTCGCCGTCCACACGCTCGGCTGCGACGATGGGCGAACCGATGCTGTGATCCAGCTTGTCGATCACCGGGTTGTTCAGGAAATTGCCGGTGACGATGGGCCGGCATTCGATTTCCGCCTCGGCCAGCGCGGCCACCAGATCACGGCGCTTGCCGGCCAGCCGGCCCTTCAGCGTCATCGCAAAGCCGAACCACGAGGACTGGCCCGTTTCCTGCTGAATATCCAGATAATCCAGCCCGCTGAACAGGTCCTGAAAGATCGCCCCATTGGCGCGCCGCGCGGCGACGAAACCGGGCAGCTTTTCCAGTTGCGGGCGACCAAGCGCGCCCTCCATCTCGATCGGGCGCAGGTTATAGCCCGGCAACACAAAGCGGAACTGGGCGACGAAAGGGTCGGGATCGACTGGCAAATGCGTGTCGGCAGGCAGGCCACGGGTCCAGCCATGCGCGCGCATCGACAGCATGGTGTCGTAAAGTTTGCGGTCATCGGTGATGACCATGCCGCCTTCCATGGTGCAGATATGATGCGAGAAAAAGCTGCTGAACGTGCCCAGAAACCCGAACGCTCCGGCCATCTGCCCATTCAGGCTGGCGCCCATGGATTCGCAGTTATCCTCCAGCAGCAGAATGCCGGCCTCGTCACAAATCTGGCGCAGCCGCGCGGCCTCGACCGGATTGCCCAACAGGTTCACGGCAAAGACGGCCCGCGTGCGCGGCGTGATGGCAGCGGCCACCAGATCGGGGTCGATGTTCAGCGTGGCCGGGTCGATATCGACAAAGCGCAGTTTCAGCCCGGTTTGCGTGATCGGGAAATAGGTCGTGGACCAGCTGACGGCGGGCACGATGATCTCGTCGCCCGGCTTCCAGCCAAGATCGGGATGCCAAAAGGCCGAGGCGATGGCCAGCAGGTTCGCGGTCGAGCCAGATGAGGTCATCACCGCATGACGTTTGCCGAAATGGGCTGCAAAGGCCTCTTCATAGGCGCGGACCTCGTCGCCCATGGTGAAGTGGCCCGATTTGATGACCCGGTCAAGGACCGCGTATTCCGTATCGTCCCAGGTCGTACTGGCTAATGGATAGAACAAGGGTCACCCGATCAGAAACTCAATGTGCCGGGCATAGCCCAATCCGCCTGTCGCGCCAAGCAGCAGCATGGTTGCGTCTAGGACAAAATCACTAAGAATCCGTTTCGTTCAGGCCGCTTATGCGCCATCGCCCTTCATCGGCCGACCGGCGACATAGGTCTGCGCCACGGCGCGATCGTCGCCCATGATCTGCAGAATGAACAATTCCTCGGCCAGCGTCTGCGCGCGCTCCATCCGCAGCGCCATCGCCGGCGTGGCGCTTGCATTCAGCACCACCAGATCGGCGTCGCTGCCCTTGGCCAGGGTGCCGATCTGATCGTCCATTCCAAGCGCGATCGCGTTGCCGCGCGTGGCCCAGTGAAACGCCGCCAGCGAGGTCAGTTTCTGACCCCGCAGCTGCATCACCTTGTACCCCTCGTTCAGGGTTTGCAGCATGGAATAGCTGGTGCCACCGCCCACATCGGTCGCAATGCCGCTGGTAATGCCAGCCGCCCGCAGCCCCTCCGCGTCGAACAGGCCAGAGCCCAGGAACAGGTTCGAGGTCGGGCAAAACACCGCACGGCTGCCGGTTTCGGCCATCCGTTTGATCTCGCGTGGTTGCAGATGGACGCAGTGCCCCAGCAACAGGTTTTCACTGAGAAGCCCGTATTTCTCATAGACGTCCAGATAGTCCCGCGCGGTCGGGTATAGCTGTTTGGTCAGGGCGATTTCGTCCAGATTTTCCGACATATGCGTCTGCACATGACAATCGGGATGTTCCGCCGCCAATGTGCCTGCCGCGTGCATCTGTTCGGGGCTCGAGGTGATCGCAAAGCGCGGCGTGATCGCATAGCGCTGCCGCCCGCGCCCGTGCCATTTCTCCAGCAGGCGCTTGCTGTCATCGTAACCCTGCTGCGCTGTGTCCTGCACCGCGGCAATGGCGTTGCGATCCATCATCACCTTGCCCGCGATCATCGCCATATTGCGCGCATCCGAGGCCGCAAACAGCGCCTCGGCGCTTTCGGGATGGACGGAACAGAAGGCCACGGCGCTGGTCGTGCCATGCGCGGTCAGCAGATCAAGGAACCGGCCCGCCATCGCCTGCGCATGGGCCGGATCGGCAAAACGCGCCTCTTCGGGGAAGGTATAGGTGTTCAGCCAATCCAGCAGCTGCGCACCCCAACTGGCGATCACCTGCACCTGCGGAAAATGGATATGCGGATCAATGAAGCCCGGCAGGATCAGATACGGGCGATGGTCGATTTCGGTCAGACCATCTTCGCGCAGATCGGCATAATCGCCGGTTGCGCGGATCACGCCATCCTCGATCAGGATCGCGCCGTCTTCCAGGTAACGGTGGTTGTCTTCGGTGTCTGCCGGATCGGCATGAAAGTCGAGGACACGGCCCCGGATCAGCTGTCGCATGGATATTTCTTTGAAGAAGAAAGGGCGAGTTGGCTCACCAGTTCAGTTGCGGTGAAGGCGGCAATGACGGCGGGGCGTTTGTCGCGGGTGGTGTTGGCGCCAATGGGGCAGACCAGCCTGGCGGGGTCGATGTCGCGCGCGCGAGCAAAGCGGGTGAACTGCGCGCGTTTCGTGGCGCTGCCGATCATGCCGATATAGGGCAGATCGGAGCGCGCCAGCGCCTCGGCGGCCAGCAGGAAATCCAGCGCGTGATCGTGGGTCAGGATCAGGATGGCGCTGCCGGATCCGGCGGCCCGGATCTCGGCCTCGGGCAGCGCGGTCATTTTGGTGGCGATGCCGGGGTCGGCCAGGGCCAGTTCCTCCGCGCGCTGGTCGATCAGCGTGGCCGTGACGGGCAGCGGTTGCAGCGCCAGCGCCAGCGCGCGGCCCACATGGCCCGCGCCAAAGATCAGCACATCGGGCAGCGGCTCGGGCGTGGCGGGCGCGCGATCCAGCGCCAGTTTCACCCGGCCACCGCAGCATTGGCCGATCTCGGGACCAAGCGGGATGTCCATTTCTGCCGTGGCCTCATTGCGCTTCAGCATCTGACGGGCGCGGTCGATGGCCATGTATTCCAACTGCCCGCCGCCGATGGTGCCCGACACCTGATCCGGGCCAACCAGCATCTGCGCGCCCGCATCGCGCGGGGTCGAGCCTTTGGCCGATATGACCCGGACCCGGATCATTGGCGCAGCCGGTTCACGGCCATCAGCACGCGTTCGGGCGTGGCCGGCGCGTCCAGACGGGCCGGCTCGCGGTAATCGGTGACCGAGGCCACCGCCATATTGATCGCCTCGAACACAGAAATCCCCAGCATGAAGGGCGGCTCGCCCACGGCTTTGGACCGTTTGATCGTGCGTTCGCTGTTTTCCGACCAATCGGCCAGTTTGACGTTGAAGATACGCGGGCGGTCGCTGGCCAGCGGGATCTTGTAGGTGGATGGCGCGTGGGTTTTCAACTCGCCCTTTTCGTTCCACCACAGTTCTTCGCAGGTCAGCCAACCGGTGCCCTGCACAAACGCACCCTCGATCTGGCCGGTGTCGATGGCGGGGTTCAGGGACCGGCCCACATCGTGCAAGATATCGGCGCGCTCGATCACATATTCGCCGGTCAGCGTATCGACCGAAACTTCCGAGACCGCCGCGCCATAGGCGAAGTAATAGAACGGACGGCCCTTGCCGGTGGCGCGGTCCCAGTGAATTTCGGGCGTCTTGTAAAACCCCGCCGCCGACAGATGGATGCGCGCCATATAGGCGGCACCGATCACCTCATCGAACGGGATCGCCGTCTCGCCTGCCATGATATGACCCGGCACGAACCGCACCTGATCGCGCGGCGCCTGCCAGCGTTCGGCCACGAATTCGACCAGCCGCGCCTTGATCTGATCGGCGGCGTCCAGGGCTGCCATGCCGTTCAGATCGGTCCCCGATGAGGCGGCGGTGGCCGAGGTATTGGGCACCTTTTCCGTGGTCGTGCGAGTGATCTTGATGCGGCTGATATCGCATTGAAACGCCTCGGCCACGACCTGAGCCACCTTGGTGTTCAGCCCCTGCCCCATCTCGGTGCCGCCATGGTTCAGCGCGATCGAGCCGTCGTTGTAGATATGGATCAGCGCGCCCGCCTGATTGTACCAGGTCGCGGTGAAACTGATGCCGAATTTCACCGGCGTCAGCGCGATGCCCTTGCGGATCACGCCGCCCTTGGCGTTCCAGTCCAGCACCGCCTGACGGCGCGCGGCATAATCGCTGCTGGCTTCCAGCTCGGCGAAAAGCTGCGGCAGGATCTGGTCGGTGACCTCTTGGTGATAAGGGGTCAACTGGCCGTTTTCGTAAAGGTTCGCCTTGCGGATCTCCAACGGATCGCGGCCAAGTGCATAGGCGATTTCCTCGATCATCCGTTCCGCCACGATCACGCCCTGCGGGCCGCCAAAGCCGCGAAACGCGGTATTGCTGACCGTATTGGTGCGCATCGGATGGCTGCTGACGCGCACATCGGGGTAGTAATAGGCGTTGTCGGCGTGAAACAGCGCGCGGTCGGTCACAGGCCCGCTGAGATCAGCCGAGAACCCGCAGCGCGCAAACCAATCGCCCTGCACCGCCAGAATGCGGCCCTCATCGTCAAAGCCCACCTCGTAATCGGCGACAAAATCATGCCGCTTGCCGGTGGCCGACATATCGTCGTCGCGGTCGGGGCGGATCTTCACCGCGCGGTTCCATTTCTTCGCGGCCAGGGCAGCCACGCAGGCGAACAGGTTCATCTGCGTTTCCTTGCCGCCGAACCCGCCGCCCATCCGGCGCACATTCACCACAACGGAATGACTGGGCACGCCCAACACATGGGCGACCATATGCTGAACCTCGGACGGATGCTGGGTCGAGACGTTGATGACCACATCCTCATCCTCGCCCGGTACGGCCATGGCGATCTGGCCCTCCAGATAAAAATGATCCTGCCCGCCAATGCCCATCCGGCCCTTGATCCGATGCGGCGCGGCGGCAAGGCCGCGATCGGCATCGCCGCGACGCAAAGTCAGCGGATCGGTGACATAGCCCATCTCGGCTTCGCGCGCGGCAATCGGGTCCAGCGCATGAGGCAGCGCGTCATAGTCGATCTGCGCCCTGGCCGCCGCACGGCGCGCCTGATCGCGGGTTTCGGCAATGACGGCAAAGACCGGCTGGCCCCAGAATTTCACCTCGCCATCGGCAAAGATCGGATCATCCTTGTGACCGGCGGGCGAGACATCGTTGACGCCCGGAATATCATCCGCCGTCAGCACGTCGATCACCCCCGGCGCGGCGCGCACCGCATCCAGATCCATCCGGTTGATCCGGCCATGGGCGCATTTCGACAGACCCAGATAGGCATGGATCAGGCCATGCGGTTCGGTCAGGTCGTCGGTATATTCCGCGCGGCCCGTGACATGCTTGACGGCGCTGTCATGCTGGGTGTCGCTATGGGCCAGGCCCTTGATCTCGATGTCATCCTTCATCGTCACGCCCCCACCGCATAATCCAGCCGCACCGGCCCCGCACCCTCGCCCGCCTGTTCCAGCCAGAACCGCCGGATCAGGTTGGCGGCCACCGCGCTGCGGTAATCGGCGCTGGCGCGCATATCCGACAGCGGGGTGAAATCATCGGCAATCGCGCGGGCGGCAGCCTCGAACGCAGCCTCGCCCCACGGCTGGCCCTTCAGCGCAGCCTCGGCCCCGGCGGCACGTTTCGGCGTGGCCGCCATACCGCCAAAAGCAATCCGCGCGTCCGCGATCCGGTCGCCATCCAGCGTCACGCTGATCCCCACCGCGACCGAGGAAATATCGCTGTCGCGCCGTTTGCTGATCTTGTAGGCCGCGATGCGCGCATCCCCGGGCAGCGGGATGATCACGCTTTCCACGAACTCGCCCGGCCCGCGATCCTGCTTGCCATATTCGATGAAATAATCCTGCAGATCGACCTCGCGCCGGGCATCGCCCTTGCGCAGAACGATGCGGGCGCCAAGCGCGATCAGCAAGGGCGGCGTGTCACCGATGGGCGAGCCATTGGCGATATTGCCGCCGACCGTGCCCATGTTCCGGACCTGCCAGCCGCCAATGCGCTGCCAGTAATCCAACGCCTCGGGGATATGCCGGGCGATCAGCGGCTCGGCCTCGGTATAGGTTACGCCCGCGCCGATTTTCACTTCACCGTCAGTGACTTCCACGCCCTTCATCAGATGGCCGATAAAGATGGCGGGGCTGATGTCGCGCAGGAATTTCGTCACCCACAGGCCCACATCCGTGGCCCCGGCGATCAGCGTGGGCTTGTCATGTTCCAACAGCAGCGCGGCCAGATCATCCACATCCGCCGGAATGATCGCACGGTCCGCGCCGCGCGTCAGATCGACGCGTTCCTGCCGGATCGCGCGCAGCCTGGCCGTCACCGCATCGCGTTCGACCGCCAGCGCATCCATCGCCTGCCCGCCTGCCGATTGCGCGGCAAGTGCTGCCTTGATGATCGGCTCATACCCGGTGCAGCGGCACAGATTGCCCTGCAGCGCCACCTCGACCTGGGCGGCATCGGCCTGCGGATTGCCCATCCACAGCCCGTAAAGCGACATGACGAAACCGGGCGTGCAAAAGCCGCATTGGCTGCCGTGATGTTCCACCATCGCCGTCTGGATCGGATGCAAACCGCCATCCGGGCCGCGCAGATGTTCGACCGTCACGACATGGCAGCCATGACAGGAAACCAGAAACCGGATGCAGGCATTCACCGGCTCATAGATCAGCCCGGCATCGGTCAGCCTGCCGACCAGCACCGTGCAGGCCCCGCAATCGCCCTCGGCGCAGCCCTCCTTGGTGCCGGTCATGCGCCGGTCGATCCGCAGGAAATCCAGCAGCGTGTCGGACGCGCCGGCCTGATCCAGCGCGACCTCGCGATCATTCAGAAGAAAGCGCAGTTTGCCCGTCATGTTCCGTCCTCTTGCATTCAATTCTCAGCCTAGGCCGGAATTAACCGTTGCGAAATCGCTGGAGACATTGAAGACTTTACACCAATCGTTGAAAATGGCCCATCCCAACAGTGGTGCTCTGAATGTCCTATCTCGAAAGCCTGCGCGTCTTTGTGCGCGTCATCGAACTTGGCTCCATCACGGCGGGCGGGCGCGATCTGCGGCTGTCGCCCGCGGTGGCCTCGAACCGTATCAAGGATCTCGAAAACAGGTTCGGGGTCAGACTATTGAATCGAACTACTCGAAAACTTACCCCGACCGAGATCGGTCGCGCCTTCTATGACCATGCGCAACGCGTGATCGAGACACTGGACGAGGCAGAGGCCGTCGTCAGCAGTTTTTCGGGTAAACCGCAGGGGGTGGTGCGCCTGACCGCGCCGCTTGGGGTGGGTCGTCGCCTGATCGCGCCGCTGATCCCCTCTTTCTGCGCCGAGAATCCGGGCATCGATATCCGCCTGCGCCTGTCGGATCGCAGCGTGAACATTGTCGAAGACGGCATTGATCTGGCGTTCTTTTTGGGTGAACCAGCCGATTCATCGCTCAAATGGCGCAAGATCGCGGATTGCCCGCGCCTGCTGGTGGCCGCGCCCGATTATCTGGCCGCGCATGGCACGCCGCAGAAGCCCGACGATCTGCAACAGCACAATTGCCTGCTGCTGCGATACCCGCGCAGCCCGGAATATTTCTGGGTGCTGCAAACCGAGGATGGACCGCTGAAAATGATGGTCTCGGGCCGGTTCGACACCGATGATGGCGATGTGCTGACCGAATGGGCGCTGTCAGGCCAGGGCATCGCCAACCGGCCCGCTTATGAGGTGGCCGAACACCTGAAAGCCGGGCGGCTGATTGAAATCCTGCCCGAAAATCGCCCCCCTCCGGCACAATTCGGCTGCCTGACCCCGCATCGCCGCCTGCAGGACCCAAAGGTCAGGATGTTCGCCGATGTCGCCGTGCGAGAGCTGAAAAAGCTGTTCTAAGCCGCGGCCGCTGCCTGACCCGATGGACTGCACCAGCAATTCACCTGCCCCGCGGCACCTCGCGGCGCAGCAACCGCAGCGCCAGCCCAAGCCCCACACCGACCCCGATGGCGACCGTCAGATCGGCGGCGACCGTCAGCACCAGCGTCAGCAGCAGCAGGAACAGATCCGCGCGCCGCATCCGCAGATAGCCGGGCCATTTATGCGGCTCTGACATGGTCCAGGCCGTCACCATCAGCAGCCCGGCCAGCGCCGGCATCGCCAGCCCACAGGCCATTGGAGCGGCAACCAGCATGATCAGCAGGATCGTCGCGGCATGGACCAGCCCCGCCACCGGCGTCTTGGCACCCGCGCGCACATTCGTAGCCGACCGCGCAATCGCACCGGTCGCCGGCAGCCCGCCAAACAGCGACGATCCCAGATTGGCTGCACCCTGCGCGATCAACTCCGCGTTCGATCTGTGCCTGCTGCCGATCATCCGGTCCGCAACCATCGCCGATAACAGCGACTCAATCCCCGCCAGAAAGGCGATCACGATGGCCGAGGGCAGCAATTCCTGCATCCGCGACAGGCTGAACTCGGGCAGGCGCGGCATCGGCAAGGTGCTGGGCAATGCGCCAAAGCGCGACTGGATCGTATCGACCGGCAGACCCAGCACGAAAACGGCAAGCGAGGTCACCGCAACCGCCACGATCAACCCCGGAAAGCGCGGCGCCAGCCGCCGCAGCGCCACAATCAGCACGATTGTGGCGATGCCGATCAGAAAGGCCTGCGGGGCAAAGCTGCTCCGCGCCTGCCACAGCGCCGCGATCTTGTGAAAGAACTCGGCCGGCAGATGCTCGACGCCAAGGCCCATCAGATCCTTTAGCTGGCTGGTGGCGATGATCAGCGCAATGCCGATGGTAAAGCCGTCGATGACCGGCTCGGGCACCAGCGCGATCAGCCGTCCGGCACGCAGATATCCCGCCAGCAGCAGGATCAGCCCGGCCATGAAGGTGGCCAGAACCAGCCCGTCGAAGCCATGGTCAGCGATCACCCCGTAGACCACGACGATAAACGCGCCGGTCGGCCCGCCGATCTGCACCCGGCTGCCCCCGAAAAGCGAGATCAGAAAGCCGCCCACGATCGCCGTCACCAAGCCGGTCGCAGGCTCGGCACCCGAGGCAATGGCGATGGCCAGGCTCAGCGGCAGGGCGACCATCGCCACAGTGACCCCAGCCACCAGATCCGCGCGAAACTGCGCGCGGTCATAGCTCTGCATGGTGGTCAGGATCTTGGGCGTCATCATCGCATCGGCTGTTGGCAGCCGCGACGCTAAGCCGCCAACGCCGCTGGCACAATCCACCCCGCGCAAATCAATCCGGGCCTGGCTGCGCAAGGATCAACAGAAAATCCGGGCCGCAATGCGCAACGCTGTGTACGGCCTGTGCACAGCCTGTGTACGCCCTGTGTACAGGCTGTGCCGCCGATTTCGCAGCATTTGCTGGGTTTTCCAGCCCTCCCGCCAGTTCCGCCCAACCGCGCAACGCGCGCCCCCGTTGCGCGGTTTTCGGGGTCAGTTTCCGGCGACCCGCGCCTCGCCCGCGGCGCGATACCAGCGAATGATCGCATCGCGTTCCTCTGGCTCCATGAAACTGACATTGGCGGGCGGCATCGCGTCCGTCACGCCCGCCTGAATATAGATCTCGCGCGCCGCCCGCGTGATATCCGCCGTGGTCTCCAGAAACAGCCCCTTGGGCGCGTGGTAGATGCCCTCGTAAAACGGCTCGCGCGCATGACACATCGAGCAGCGACCCGTGACATATCCCGCCACCTCCTCATATCCCGGCGCCTCGGCAAGCCGCGTCTGCGAGGGCGTCAGGGCACGCGCCTCGGCGGTCTCCAGCGGCTCTTGCCGCAACCCTGCCGAAGACAGCGCCATGATCATGATGAACAGGATCACCGTGACCGCCCAGGTCCACCAGAGATCGCCCTTGCGCGCATGCATGGTGTTGAAGAAATGCCGGATGGTGACACCCATCAAAAAGACCAGCGCCGCGATCAACCAGTTGTATTGGCTGGCAAATGCCAGCGGATAATGGTTCGACAGCATCAGGAAGATGACCGGCAGCGTCAGGTAGTTGTTATGGGTAGAACGCAGCTTGGCGATCTTGCCGTATTTCGGATCCGGTGCGCGCCCAGCCTTCAGGTCGCCCACGACAATGCGCTGGTTCGGCATGATGATCAGGAACACATTCGCGGTCATGATCGTCGCGGTGAACGCCCCCAGATGCAGCAGCGCGGCGCGGCCGGTGAACACCTGATCATAGCCCCAGCCCATGATCACCAGCGCCACGAACAGCAGCAGCATCAGCACCGTCGGCTTTTCACCAAGACGCGATTTGCACAGGAAATCATAGATCACCCAGCCCAGTGCCAGCGAGCCGGCCGAGATCAGGATCGCCTGCCATTGCGCCAGCTCCATCTTGGCAGGGTCGATCAGGAACAGCTCCGAGCCGACCCAATAGGTCACCGCCAGCAGTGCCACGCCCGACAGCCAGGTCGCATAGCTTTCCCATTTGAACCAGGTCAGATGCTCTGGCATGCGCTCGGGCGCGACCAGGTATTTCTGGATATGATAAAACCCGCCGCCATGGACCTGCCATTCCTCGCCATGGGCACCCTTGGGCATCCCTTCGGCCTTTTGAAGGCCCAGATCCAGAGCGATAAAATAGAACGAACTGCCGATCCAGGCGATGGCGGTGACGACATGGGTCCAGCGGATCGCAAGACCGATCCATTCCCAGATGATGGTGGCGTCAGGGATCATGGCTCAGCTTCCCCGATAGGTCGAATAGCCAAAGGGCGATATCAACAGTGGCACATGGTAATGATCGTCCTGCGACATGCCAAAGCGCAGCGGGATCACGTCCAGAAAACGCGGGCTTTCCGCGTCGATGCCGGTCGCATCCATCCAGTCGCCCGCGTGGAATTCCAGCTCATACCGGCCTGTCGCAAAGTCGGTTTCGGGCAGGATCTGCCGGTCGGTGCGGCCATCTGCATTGGTGATCAGCCGTGCCAGTTCAGTGCGGTTGCCACCCTCAAGGCGAAACAGCACGATCTGCATCCCCTCTGCCGGGCGGCCCCTTGCCGTGTCCAGAACATGCGTTGTCAGATATCCGGCCATGCCGATCCTCCCGATTTATGCGCCACTATTGTCAGCCAAATCCTGCCTGTGTGCGAGCCGGCACGTCGGCAAGGCAGTCTTTAGAATTCCTTGGGAATGGCCGATGGCCCGACAGGGCGGCGGCCGCTGAAAACCGCCGCCCCGCAATCCCTCTGCATCACTTGCGCGTCTCGTCCCTGCGCAGGCCCGAGCCATGCCCCTGCATCCCGCCCGATACCTCTTCGGTCGACTCGTCGGCCAGTTCATCAGGCAGCAGCAGGTTCAGCACAATCGCAATCAGTGCTGCCGGCAGGATGCCCGAGGCACCCAGGATGCGCAGTGTTTCCGGCAGATGCTGCAGCGCGTCCACGCCACCCGGCGCGGTTGTCATCGCCTCCAGCTGCAAGCCCAACCCAACCGACAAGGCCACGGCAAAGATCACCATATTACGCCGGTTCCAGTTCACATCCGACAGCATCGAAATACCCGCCGCGACGACCATGCCGAACATGACAATCACGCCCCCGCCCAGAACCTCGATGGGAACGGTGCGGATCAGGCCGCCGATCTTGGGCACCAGCCCGCAGATGATCAGGAAAACGGCACCGATGGTGACGACATGACGGCTCATGATGCCTGTCATCGCGATCAGCCCGACATTCTGGCTGAACGAGGTATTGGGAAAGCCGCCAAAAACGCCGGCCATCGCCGTACCCAGACCATCGGCAAAGGTCGCGCCTTCGATCTCGCGGTCGGTGGCCTCGCGGCCCGCCCCGCCCTTGGTGATACCCGACACGTCGCCCACGGTTTCCACGGCCGAGACAAACGCCATCAGGCAAAAGCCGATGACCGCCGCGCCAGAGAGTTCCCAGCCGTATTTGAAGGGCTGAGGCAGCGCAAAGACGGCGGCGTTGTTCCAAGAGCCCGCAATGGCTTCAAACGGCAGCTTGCCGATCAGCAGGCAGTAGACATAACCGACCATGATGCCGATCAGCACCGCCGAGATCGACAACATCCCACGGGCAAAGAACTTGAAGCCAAGGGTGACAAAGACGACCAGCAATGCCGCCGACCAGTTCACCAGCGATCCGTAATCAGCCGATCCGGCGGCCTTCAGCGGCACGCCCCCGGCGGAGTATTCGATCCCCACCTTGACCAGCGCCAGACCGATCAGTGTCACGACCAAGCCGGTCACCAGCGGCGGCAGGGCAAAGCGGATCTTGCCGATGACAAAGCCAAGGGCTGCGTGAAACAGCCCACCGATCAACACGCCTGTGAACAGTGCGGCCAGCCCGTCGACACCCTTGCCGGCCACCAGCGGGATCATGATCGGGATAAAGGCGAAAGAGGTCCCCTGCACGATCGGCAGTGCCGCCCCGACGCGCCCGATAGTGACGGTCTGCAGCAAGGTGGCAAGACCGGCAAACAGCATCGACATCTGGATCAGATAGAGCAGTTCGGGGAAATCGGGGCTGTTCGACCCAAAGCCAAAGCCCGCCGCCCCGGCCACGATGATCGCTGGCGTCACATTGGACACGAACATTGCCAGCACGTGCTGGATGCCCAGAGGGATGGCACGCTGCAATGCCGGGGTATAGTTCGGGTCGCGCAGCTGTTCAGGCGTACTTATTGTTGCATGGCTCATTCCATGATCCCTCCATGTTTTCAATGTGGCCCGCTTGTGGCAGGCACGAGACGAAGTTTAGTTGCCAAACCGGCACCGACCCAACAAAATCGGGCATAGCCGGGTGATCGGGGTGCGAACACCGTTGCGGGTGCCTGGGCCGGGCCAGTTCTGTTACTGCCAAGCCTTTGGGCAGCCCTGCCCGCCGAGCGTCCAGCGGTTTTCGGCGCAAGTTCAAGTGCTTGGCGTTTTGCCCTTGCCGCGCCGTGTTTTCGCCATAGGTTGGCGCTGTTTCACGGACAGGATGACAATGCCCCAAGCCATTCGCAAACGCGGTCGCCCTAAGGCCGGCGATCAGAAGCCGGCCACCGTTCAGGTGCTGGACCGCGCGCTGGACGTGCTGGAACTGCTGGCACGTGGCAACGGGCTGACCCTGTCCCAGATCGCCGAAACGACCGGACAGCCGCCCTCGACCGTGCACCGCATTCTGACGACGCTGAATCAGCGCGGCATGGCCGAAAGCGACGCTGCGACACAGGCCTGGCATGTGGGTCCGGCCTGCTTTGGGCTGGGTGCTGCCTTTACCCGGCGCGCCGATATTGTCGATCGCGCGCGCCCGATCCTGCACAAACTGATGGAAGACACCGGCGAGACCGCCAATCTGGGCGTGCTTTACGGCGACACCGTCCTGTTTGTCAGCCAGATAGAGACGCAACAGCCCGTGCGCGCCTGTCTGGCGCCGGGCACGCGGGTGCCGCTTTATGCATCCGGGATCGGCAAGGCGCTGTTGGCCTTTGGCAGCGATGATGCCCTGCAAGCCATTCTGGATGGCCCGTCGCTGGCCGGCTTTACTCCGCAGACGCTGGTATCGCCCGATGCGCTGCGCGAGGATCTCAGCCGCACCCGTCATCGCGGCTTTGCCGTGGATGACGAAGAGCGCGCCGTCGGCATGCGCTGTGTGGCAGCGCCGGTGCTTGACGTGGCCGGGCAACCAATCGCCGGCATCAGCATCAGCGGTCCGACCCATCGTGTCGGGCCCGCGCATCTGAAAACGCTTGGCGCAGTGGTGGTTGCCGCAGCAGAAGAGCTGACACAAGCCATCGGCGGTTAGCCCTCCGGGAAGAATGCGAATTTCAGGACGAACAGCCCGGCAACCAGCCAGGTCGCCGCATGGACATCGCGCGCACGCCCCGTCAGCAGTTTCAGCACCGCATAGCTGACAAAGCCAAAGGCCAGACCATTGGCGATGGAATAGGTGAACGGCATCGCGATGGCCGTCAGCACCGCCGGCGCGGATTCGGTCACATCGGCAAATTCGATCTCGGCCATTTCGCGCATCATCAGCCCGGCAACGTAAAGCAGCGCCGGCGCGGTGGCATAGACCGGCACCGAACCGGCCAGCGGCGCAAAGAACATGGCCAGCAGGAACAGCAACGCCACGACCAGAGCGGTCAAGCCAGTGCGACCGCCTGCTGCGACGCCAGAGGCGCTTTCGGCATAGGCGGTGGTGGATGATGTTCCCAGCATCGAGCCCGCCACGATCGCTGTCGAATCCGCCATCAGCGCCCGGCTGAGGCCCTTGTTCTGATGCGCTGGCCCTTCGGCCAGCAGCCCGGCCCGCTTGGCCACGCCGATCAGGGTGCCCGTCGCGTCAAAGATCTCGACCAGCACCATGACCAGAATGACATGCACGATGCCAAAGCTCAGCGCGCCCATGATATCCAACTGCATGAATGTCGGCGTGATTGCGGGCGGTGCGGACATGATGCCGCCAAATTCGCTGACGCCCAGCAGGATAGAGGCGACGGTGACGACCAGAATACCGATAAGGATGGCGCCCTTGACGCCCATGGCATCCAGCGCGGCGATGATAAAGAAGCCCGCGATGGTCAGCAAAGCGCCGGTTTCGGTCAGATCGCCCAATGTGACCAGCGTGGCCGGGCTGTCGACGATCAACCCCGAGGATTGCATCGCGATGATGGCCAGAAACAGCCCGATACCGGCCGCGATGGCGCTGCGCATCGAACTGGGGATGCCAGCGATCAGCCAGCGCCGGATGCCGGTGATCGACAAGATCAGGAAGATGACACCGCTGATGAACACGGCGCCAAGCGCCTGCTGCCAGCTAAAGCCCATCGCGCCCACGACGGTAAAGGCGAAAAAGGCGTTCAACCCCATCCCCGGCGCCATGCCGATGGGCCAGTTCGCCCACAGCCCCATGATCGCTGATCCGATCGCGGCCGCCAGACAGGTCGCCACAAAGACCGCATCACGGTCCATTCCGGTCGTCGACAGGATGTCGGGATTGACGAAGATGATATAGGCCATGGTCAGAAAGGTCGTCACCCCGGCGATCACCTCGGTTCTGACACTTGTCCCATGCTGGGCCAGCTTGAAGAATTTATCCATGATATCCCCCCTTGCGACCGCTGGGGCCACAGTTCCTCGGGCAGGATAGGTGACACTAGAGCGCCACGGCAACGCGGCCAGCACGATTAGCTCTTTCAACGATTGCTTGAAAAAGCCCTAGCGCGCGTTGATAGCTGTTTGGACAAGGGCGGTGGCGGTTTCCACGGCCTGTTCGACGGACATTTCGCTGGTATCCAGCAAAACGGCGTCGTCGGCGGGGCGCATCGGGGCGTCTGCGCGCTGGCTGTCGCGGGCGTCGCGTCCGCGCAACTGCTCCAGCACGATCTGCGCGTCTGTATTCAACTCGGCGGCGCGGCGGCGGGCGCGCACCAGGTCGCTGGCGGTGATGAACAGCTTGACCTCTGCATCGGGGCAAATGACGGTGCCGATATCGCGACCGTCCAGCACCGCACCCGGTTCCTTGCGGGCGAAATCGCGTTGAAACTGCACCAGTGCGGTGCGCACCTCGGGGATCGCGGCGATGCGGCTTGCGGCCTCACCGGCCTCGGCACTGCGCAGATCGTCGCGGGCCAGATCTTCGGGTGTCAGACTGCGCGCGGCCGCAGCCGGATCGCCACCCTTGGCCCCGGTCGCACGGTATAGCAGCCCGGTATCGAGATGATGAAATCCAAACTGCGCGGCAAGGGCGCGGGCGACGGTTCCCTTGCCCGAAGCGGCCGGTCCGTCGATGGCGATGGTAAAGGGCATGGCAGTCCTGAGCGATCTTGTTCCTGAGCCGGTTTTCCAACCGTGTTTGCATGTTGCGCCGCGAAGGTCCAGCCGCGCCCGGAGGCAGGCATCATATGCGGCATCGGCGCAAAGCCGCCCAGAAATCTGACAGTTGCACTTGCAAGCAATATGCACCGGTGATTAAGCGACGCGGTATGCCTATTTTCAGGGCCGATCATGAACCGTCGAAATTTTCTGACCACCGCCACCGCCCTTTCGGGATTTGCTGCAATCGCTCGCCCTGCATCTGCCCAAGATGCTGAAATCGCGGTCGAACCTGCCGCAGAGTCGCAGCCATTCGGCTTTGAGGACGTCGCCCGCATCGCGCAGGCGGCGGCGGGCGAAGCCTATGATCCGCCGCGATCGACGCTGACAGGCAGCTTTGCCGAGCTGAATTACGACCAGTATCGCGGCATCCGCTTTCGCCGCGATAGCGATCCCTGGGCCGGACACCCGGAATTTGCGCTGGACCTGTTGGCGCCGGGGCTGATCTTTCACGAGCCGGTGGCACTGAACCTGGTAGAGAACGGCGTGGCCCGCGCCCTGCCCTTTGACGCCCGCATGTTCGAGTTTCAGGAAAACCTGTTCCCCGATGGCGTTGATTTCGACACGATCGGCGATATGGGCTGGTCGGGCTTTCGCCTGCGCACACCGCTGAACCGTCCCGATGTGATGGACGAAGTGGCGGTGTTTCAGGGTGCCAGCTATTTCCGCGCTGTCTCGCGCGGCACCCAATACGGGCTGTCTGCGCGCGGTTTGGCCATCGGCACTGGCAGCCAGCAGGGCGAAGAGTTCCCGATCTTTCGCAGCTTCTGGATCACTCAGCCGGGCGAGACCGACCGCAGTGTCACCGTCTATGCCCATCTCGACAGCCGCTCGGTTTCGGGCGCCTATGAATTCGTCATCGAACCGGGCGCAGAGACGGTTTTCCGCACCCGCTCGGCCCTGTTTCCGCGCGTGGAACTGGCCGATATCGGCATTGCGCCCCTGACCTCGATGTATTGGTTCGGCCCGGCAGATCGCGCCCAGATCGACGATTATCGCCCCGCCGTGCATGACAGCGACGGGCTGCAGATGCTGACGGGCGAGGATCAGCGGATCTGGCGCGTCCTGTCGGCGCACGAGCGGTTGCAGATCTCGGCGTTTCAGGACAACGATCCGCGTGGTTTTGGTCTGGTTCAGCGGTCGCGCGATTTCGAGGAATATCAGGACGCCGAGGCGCGCTATGACCTGCGGCCCTCGGCCTGGATCGAACCGAATGGCAGTTGGGGCCGCGGCGCCGTCAGTCTGGTCGAGATCCCGGTTGAGAATGAGTTCAACGATAATATCGTCAGCTTCTGGCGTCCGTCAGAGCCGATGCAGCCCGGCGAGCGTCACGATTTCGCCTATGATCTGATCTTTTCGGACCTGCCGCCGGATAATGCGCCGCTGGCGCGGGTGCTGGCCACGCGCTCGGGCACCTCGATCAACGACCCCGAAGCACGCAGCTATGTCATCGACTTTTCGCTGGACCTGTTCACCACCGGCGATCCCGAACCCGATGTGCGCGCCACAACAGGCGAGGTGCGCAACGTTCACTGGCTGCGCCTGCCCTATCAAAGCCGGCTGCGGCTGGCCTTTGAGTTTGTGCCTGATGGCGACAAGCTGGCCGATATCTCGGCACGCCTGAATGGCCCGGAAGGTCAGTTGTCGGAAAGCTGGTTCATGCGCTGGACCCAGGATTGACCCAGATGCGCCAAACAGCGTTCGAGGCCGCGGTTCCGCCATTGGCGCCGGTCGAGATGCCGGTTCAGGATCTGCGCCGACCGCCGGTGAACATCACCCGCGAACGCAGTGCCGGCGGGCAGCGGGTGATTGCGGCGCGCATTCTGGCCTTTGGCGGCGGCGCGCTGATCGGGATCATCGGCGGATTGCAGATGCGGCTGGTCTTTGGCGACAATGTGACGGTGCTTCAGGCCTGCCTGCTGACCTTGTTCACGATCACCTTCACCTGGGTCGGCTTTTCCTTTTCCTCGATGCTGGCGGGCTTGTTCGCACGGCCGTTGTCGACGCCCACCGGGCCCAATGACGCGCGCATCGTCGTCGTCATGCCGGTCTATCACGAAGACCCGGCCGAGACCGCCGGACGGCTGGTGGCGCTGGCGCGCGATCTTTACCGCGTGGGACTGGGCAATCGCAGCGAGATATTCGTGCTGTCTGACAGCCGACGTCCACAAAGCGCGCTGGCGGAAACGCTCGCCATCAGCCGTTTGCGCGATCTGTCGCCGGTGCCGGTCTGGTATCGCCGGCGGCGCGACAACGAGGGCCGCAAGGCCGGCAACATCGCCGAGTTCCTGCGCGACTGGGGCGGGCGCTATGATCAGATGGTGGTTCTGGATGCCGACAGCGTCGTTGGTGCGGATACCATCGCCGCGATGTCTGCGCGCATGTCGGCCGACCCCGATCTGGGGCTGATCCAGACCATGCCGATGCTGTTGGGCGGACAGACCATCTTTGCGCGGCTGATGCAGTTCGCGGGCCGTATCTATGGCCCGGCGATTGCGCGCGGCGTCGCGGCCTGGTCGGGCGATGACGGCAATTTCTGGGGCCATAACGCGATGATCCGCGTCCCCGCCTTTGTCGAAAGCTGCGGCCTGCCTGAATTGCCGGGCCGTCCGCCCTTCGGCGGCCATATTCTCAGCCATGATTTCGTCGAGGCAGCCCTGATGCGGCGGTCCGGCTGGAAGGTGCGACTGGATTATGACCTGCGCCAAAGCTTTGAGGGATCGCCCCCGTCGCTGCTGGACAACGCGGTCCGTGAGCGGCGTTGGGCACAGGGCAATCTGCAGCACTTCAAGGTCATCGGCGCCAGCGGCCTGTCCTGGGTCAGCCGCGCGCATTTCGTCATCGGCATCATGGGCTTTCTCATGTCGCCGATCTGGCTGGGGATGATCCTGGTCGGGTTGGCGCTGACCGCCTATGTGCTGCTGTCGCGGCCTGAATATTTTCCAAATGCCTATCAGCTTTTCCCCGACTGGCCGGTCTTTGATCCGGTCCGCATGCTGTGGCTGTTTGCATTCGCAATGACCCTGCTGCTGTTGCCGAAGGTGATCGCGGTCGGCCGCGCCTGCATGCGACCGCTGGCCAAAAATTCCGGTGGCCGGGGCAGGCTGATCGGCTCGGCCCTGTTCGAGATCCTGCTATCTGCCCTGATTGCGCCGGTGCAAATGCTGATCCAGACGCGGCAGATCTTTGACATCCTGCGCGGTCGCGACAGCGGCTGGGAGGCGCAGGTCCGTGCCGGCGCCATGCCGCCCTGGCGCGTCGTGCTGGGGCATCATTGGCTGCATATGGCACTGGGGCTGGTGACGCTGGTGATCCTTGCCTTCATGTCGCCCGGGCAGTTGATCTGGCTGTCGCCGATCCTTGCCGGGCTGATCCTGTCACCCGCGATCAGCCGCTGGTCGGCCAGCCCGGTCTTTGGTCGCATCGCCCGCCGGCGCGGGTTGCTGGCCACGCCGGAAGAATTGTCGACCCCTGCCCTTATCTCGGCGGCGAACTACCAGACCGCACGGATCAAGCCCGAAGAGGCTGAAACGATGTTACTCTTGGGTTCCGAGCCTGCCTTGATGGCGCGCCATCTGGCCTTGCTGCCGCCCGATACAGCGGACGTTCCAGCTGCGGAACGGCTAAGTGAAATCTCGGCGGCGGCCAAGATCGCGGCAGCGGAAGATCGCGCGCAGGCGCTGTCCTTTCTGTCAGAAACGGAACTGGATGCCCTGATCAGTTCTTCTACCCTCTTAAAGCAATGGGCGGCGCTGACAGGATGAACCGGATCTACTGGCTGGATATGTTGCGAGGCTACGCGCTGGTCTGCATCATGCTGGACCATATGCCAGCCTCTGTCATGCGAGGCGCAACCCTGGCCAATTTCGCGCTCTTCGATGCAGCCGAGCTCTTCGTGCTGCTGTCAGGCTTTCTGGTGGGACTGGTCTGGACCCAGGTCGCGACCCGCGACGGCACCCGCGTCGCGCAAAAGCGATTCCTGCGACGCTCGTTTCAGGTCTGGAGGGCGATGGTCGTGGGGGCACTGATCATGGCGCTGCTGTCAGCGGTGCTGCTGCAGGCCGGGTGGCGTCACACCGCAATCTGGAACGAATATGCCACGATGGTGGTCGAGGCACCTGGGACCTTTCTGGCCGCGGTCGGACTGATGTGGATGCAGCCCAATCTGCTGGATGTGCTGGCCCTCTATGTTGTGCTGATCCTGACAGTGCCACTGACGCTGCCTGCCCTGACGCGATGGCCGGTTGTGTTCGCGCTGGCATCAGCGCTGATCTGGCTTTTTGCCGAACCGCTGAACAGCATGCTGCCCAATCATCGCCGCGATGGCGGGTTCCTGTTCAACCCGTTTGGCTGGCAGGTCCTGTTCTTTGCCGGGGCGGCCATCGGGGTCTATCGGCACAAACTGATGCAGGTCTTGCGCCCCTATGCTGGATGGGTGACGGCCCTGTGTGTCGTCATCGTGCTTTATGGCCTTGTCTACGACCTGCTGCCGCGCTTTGGGGCGCAGGCCAAGCCGCTGCGCGACGCCATGGGGACGCTGATCGGCCCGATCGACAAATGGTCGCTGGACGAGGCCCGCTTCATCTCGATCCTGGCTGCAAGCTGGCTGGCGGCGACGGTGCTGTCCGCGCCGCTGGCATGGCTGGCCGATACTGGCCCCGGCCGTGCACTGGCGCTGATCGGGCGTGGTGGGCTGTGGTCCTTTGTTGTCTGCGTCTGGCTGTCGGTTCTGGGCGATGCCATGCAGCTGCAAATCCCGGATGAGCAGGCGGCCTTTCGCCTCGGGATCGATTTTCTGGTGATCCTGATGCTGTGGGCGATGGCCGCATTGTGGATGGCACGGGCCAGCTGGCAGGTCTATCTGCCACGCAGCCTACGGATCGGCTGACCCATCCGATCATTTGGCCGATACAGGAACGAATTCCGGTCCGCGCCGTTCGTTAAGCATGCCAGTCGTGCATCTCTTGCGGCTGTTGCATGCAAATTATACAAAATGACTGGTCTGTTGTGACCCGCCTGCCGGATGGCCAATAAAATGTACCGTGATATTGAGTTGTTGTTGGCAGCACGTTCAGCCGATGATGTTTGGGACCAGTTTGTGACCGTCATGGCACAGCGCGGGTATCCGCATGTGTTCTATTCGCTTCGTCGTTTTGCCGACATGTCGCGGCTTTGGCTGGCATCTGATCTGGAATTGCGCGGCAATTTTCCCGACGGCTTTACCGCGGATATCGTCGGAGAAGGGATCCTGCCGAATACGCCCTGGGGATTGTGGTCGCAGCACCATCGCGGTGTCCGCAGTTTTGACTGGGCCGAATCCGACGAAGCAAATGCCTATCGGCACCCCACGGGAATGAAGCTTCTCAAGGTGTTGCGAGAACACGATCTGGCCGCCGGTCATGTCGTCAGCCTGTTCGGCGTCTCTGCACGCGTCTCGGGCACCGTTGCGCTGGCAACCGGGGTTGGCACGGGGCAAGCACATGCCGATCAACTGTGGGAAGAATCGGGACGCAGCGTCAGAGCGCTGTGCGAAGTGATGCATCTGCGCGTCTGCGCACTGCCTCAGACCATCGGCCCCGGCGTTCTGACACCCCGTCAGCGGCAAGTTGTCGAATGGGCAGCCTACGGCAAAACAGTGGCCGAGATCGCCGAAATCCTGGGCGTAGAGGCCACAACGATTGAAAAACACCTGCGCTTGGCACGCGAAGCGTTGGGCGCAGGCACCACGGCGCAGGCAATCCTGCAGGCCCACCAGCGCAACCTGATTTTCGTGCACGACCAGGTTGAGAACGAGGAACGGTAAGGTTTGCCACAGTTTGCACTGGCGCAAGCATATTGCACTATTGCGCAGTTCCGTGAGTGGTGGTGCGCTTCGGCGCGCCAGGAACGCGCCCGTTAGGCCGATTACTAAATGCCGGGGCGGTCCGGTCTGACCGGAAAGGGCCCGTCATGGTCGCAATTTCGGCTGTGGCGGGTCCATCCGTTTCAAGGCAGCTTGCCAGATAGCGCGCTTCGGCCCCATCCTCGCACCTTTGTGAAACCGGCGGGCCATCAAGCCGGCAACGAAAAACGCCGGCCCGAATGGACCGGCGTCAATCGAGTTTCAGATCAACGCAAAGAGGATCAGTTGCCGCCCAGGGTCTTGGCGACCTCGGCTGCGAAATCCTCTTCTTTCTTCTCGATGCCTTCGCCAACGGCAACCCGGGCAAAACCAACGATCTTGGCACCTGCATCCTTGGCAGCCTGCTCAACCGTGATATCGGGGTTGATGACGAATTTCTGGCCCAGCAGTGTGACCTCTTCAAAGAACTTGGCCATGCGACCCACGATCATCTTTTCGATCACCGCATCGGGCTTGCCGGATTCGCGCGCCTGTTCGGTCAGAACCTGCTTTTCACGGTCGACCAGCGCCGGGTCCAGATCATCCTGACCCAAAGAAGCGGGCGAGGTTGCTGCCACATGCATGGCGATCTGACGGCCGATTTCCTCGTTGCCGCCTTCCAGACCGACCAGAACGCCGATCTTGCCCATGCCGGGTGCCGCCGCGTTGTGGACATAGGACACGACGATCGGCGCCTCGACCACAGTCATGCGGCGCAGGGTCATGTTTTCGCCGATCTTGGCGATGGCGGTGGTCAGGACTTCGGAGACGGGCTTGCCGTTCACCTGAGCATCAGCCAGTTCCTCGACAGTGTTCACGCCCAGGCCTGCTTCGGCGATGGTGCGAACCATGTTCTGGAATTCTTCGTTCTTGCCGACGAAATCGGTTTCGCTGTTCACCTCGACGGCGACGCCCTTGCCGTCCTTGACGGCGACGCCAACCAGACCTTCGGCAGCCACGCGACCGGATTTCTTGGCCGCCTTGGCCAGACCCTTGGTGCGCAGCCAGTCAACGGCGGCTTCCATGTCGCCGTCGTTTTCGGTCAGTGCCTTTTTCGCATCCATCATGCCTGCGCCGGTCGATTCGCGCAGTTCCTTCACCATCGCAGCGGTGATCGCCATGTTATATCTCCTTCGGATCAATGCATCAGGCGGGGCATATCCCCGCCTGATGACATTCAGGTAAATGGTCCGGAAAAGCCGGATCAGGCGTCGGCTTCGGCCTGTGCCTCGGCGGCAACTTCAGCTTCGCCTTCGGCCAGCTCTTCAGCCGGAACCTCGGTCAGTGCGCCGACATCCACACCGGCAGCGCCCATCTGGGCCGACATGCCGTCCAGAGCCGCGCGGCTGGCCAGATCGCAATAAAGCGCAATGGCACGGGCCGCGTCGTCATTGCCCGGGATGATATAGTCAACGCCGTCCGGCGAGCAGTTGGTATCGACAACAGCCACGACCGGGATGCCCAGTTTGCGGGCTTCGGCGATGGCCAGATCTTCCTTGTTGACATCGATCACGAACAGCAGGTCCGGCAGACCGCCCATTTCGCGAATTCCGCCCAAGGATGCCTGCAATTTCGCCTGCTCGCGCTCAAGACCCAGACGTTCTTTCTTGGTCAGGCCGTCGGCGCCGCCTTCCATCGTCTCGTCGATGGCTTTCAGACGGTTGATCGACTGCGACACGGTTTTCCAGTTGGTCAGCGTGCCACCGAGCCAGCGGTGGTTCATGTAGAACTGGGCCGATTTCTCGGCAGCTTCTGCGACCGAACGCTGCGCCTGGCGCTTGGTGCCGACGAACAGGATGCGGCCGCCCTTGGCGACGGTGTCGCGGATGACCTGCAGAGCCTGGTCCAGCATCGGAACGGTCTGGGTCAGGTCAAGAATGTGAATGCCGTTGCGGTCGCCGTAGATATACGGACCCATGCGCGGATTCCAGCGTTGGGTTTGGTGACCGTAGTGAACGCCAGCTTCGAGCAGCTGACGCATGGAAAAATCGGGAAGCGCCATATGGTTTCCTTTCCGGTTTGCGCCTGAGCAGAGGAATTCAGGGCAAATGCCCCAACCGGTGGACCGTTCACGGATGTCTCCCGCGAGGGCCCGCCTCTGCCTGTGAAGTGCGCTGCACATAGGCCGCGCGGGGGCTGGATGCAAGCCCCAAAGCATGGCCTGTCCTAAGGTTTCGCAGCAGGTTTGTCCGCAGGTTTGGCCGCAACGATAAACGGCCGGATATCCTTGGCCTTCGATCCGTGGCGTTCAAGGCGGACAATCTCAAAGCCGGCGTCGCGCAAGTCCTGTTGCAGCTGTGCCGCCGAAAGGAACGAAACATAAGGCGCTTTGCCAATCCATTGCATCACCGGAATGACGGGCCGCAGCAGAACGGTCATTTCCGTCAGGCACGGCGTTTTCGAAATGAACAACCCGCCCGGTTTCAACGCCTTGTAGACAGAGCGCAGCAGCAGCCCGCGGGCTTTCACGAGATGCAGCACATTCATGCCGTAGATCAGATCAAAGCCCTCAGCTTGCCACCCTGCCCCATCTGGGCCTGCCGTCTGAAAGGTGATGTTCGTGCAGCCCTGCGCCTGGGCCTTTTCATGCGCGATGGCGATCATTTCGGGCGAAATGTCGGTGGCCAGGATGTGATCGGCGCTAGGTGCCAGCCGCAGCGCAGTCGTGCCCGTGCCACAGCCGATTTCCAACAGGCGCTGATCGGTGTGGACATACTGGCTTATCTGCTTCAGCGTGCGCTCGTACCCTGCCACATCGCCGATTTTGCTTTTCGCATATTTCCGCGCTGCGCGGTCCCAGAACCGGGTGCTGTCAATCGTCTGCGCCATTTCCGCCCCTCTCATCATTGCGCCCTGTTAGCATATGCGCGAATTTTGCGAATTACCTGAAACCGCACAAGTGATATGCACATGCGTATGGATCACATCGACTGGAACCATGCCCGCGCCTTTCTGGCGACCGCCGATACCGGATCGTTGTCGGGCGCAGCGCGGCGGCTTGGCCTGACGCAGCCGACCCTGTCACGGCAGGTTGCCGGTTTCGAGGCGGATTTGGGCGTCACCTTGTTCGAACGGATCGGCAAGCGCCTTGTGCTGACCGAAACCGGCCGCAGCCTTCTGGACCATGTCCGCGCCATGGGCGATGCCGCACAGGCCATGCGGACCGAGGCGATCGATCAGGCCAGCCAGATCGACGGGCGGGTCTGCATCTCGACCATCGACGCCTATGCGGTGCATATCCTGCCCGACATCATCGCGCGCATCCGTCGCGAGGCACCGCAGATCACGCTGATGATCCTGTCCGCCGACACGCTCAGCGATCTGCGCCGCCGCGAGGCCGATATCGCGATCCGCCATGTGCGCCCCGAACAGGATGGGCTGATCGGCCAGTTGCTGGGCGAAAGCACGGCCCATTTCTATGCCTCAGCGGGGTGGAAGGCGCGCAACCCGCATGTTCAGAAGATTGGTGACCTGGGTCCGGGCGATCTGATCGGTTTTGATGATCTGGATCGATTTGCGGCAATGATGGACAGCATCGGCGCACCCATTGCACCCGACACGGTCCGCCTGCTGTCATCCGACGCGATCACGGTTGCCGAGATGGCGCGGCGTGAACTGGGGGTCTGCCTGATGATCGACGAGGTCGCGGCGCGGATGCCCGAACTTCTTCCGCTTTTCCCGGGTTTCTCTGCGCCGCGCTTTCCGGTCTGGCTGGTCACCCATCGGGAATTGCGGACCAGCCGGCGCATCCGGCTGGTCTATGACATCTTGGCGGATGAATTGTCGCGGGTGATTGGTCGCCCCGCCAAAGGCTTCAGCTGAGGAAGCTGTCGGGTTCGGCTGCCTTCTTGCGGGCGACGTAATCGTTCAGTTCCTCGGCCTTGGCGACGTCCAGATCGGGGGCCTGATATTCGCCCAGCATCTTGGCGACCCTGGCCGCAGCCAGCGTCGCCGTGTCGCGCGCGCCCTCGTCTTCCCAGGTCTCGAACGGCTTGTAGTCCAGCACGCTACTGCGCCAGAACGCCTCTTTGAAATTGGCCTGCGTATGGGCGCTGCCCAGAAAATGACCCCCCGGCCCCACTTCGCGCAGCGCGTCCATGGCCTGACCGTTTTCCGAGATATCGATACCCTTCGCCAGACGGTGCAGGATACCCAGTTGATCGGCATCCATCACGTATTTCTCGAACGAGGAAACCAGCCCGCCTTCCAGCCAGCCGCAGGCATGCAACATGAAGTTCACGCCCGACAGCAGGCCGGTATTCAGCGTGTTTGCCGTCTCGTAGGCCGCCTGTGCATCCGGCAACTTAGAGCCACAGAACGAACCGGCGCTGCGGAACGGGACGCCCAGACGCCGCATCAGCTGGCCTGCGCCAAGTGTGATCTGCGCGGCCTCGGGCGTGCCAAAGGTCGGTGCACCGCTGTTCATGTCGATCGACGTGACGAAAGCACCGCCGATCACCGGCGCGCCGGCGCGAACCAGCTGGCTATAGGCGACGCCGGCCATGACCTCGGCCAGCACCTGGGTCAGCGTGCCCGCAACGCTGACCGGCGCCATTGCCCCGCCAACGATGAAGGGGCTGATAATGCAGGCCTGACCCGCGCGGGCATAGACCTCCAGCGCGCCCATCATCACCCCGTCAAAGGTCAGCGGGCTGTTGATGTTGATCAGGCTGGTCATCACCGTGTTCTGATCGACGAAATCGGCGCCGAACAGGATCTTGGACATCTCGACCGAATCCGCTGCGCGCTCTGGCAGGGTGACAGAGCCCATATAGGGTTTGTCCGACAGCGTCATATGCGCATGCAGCATATCCAGATGGCGCTTGTTCACCGCCACATCGGTCGGCTCGCAGACCGTGCCGCCGCTGTGATGGATCCACTTGGACATCTGGCCCAGTTTCACGAATTTCTGGAAATCGCCGATGGTGGCATAGCGACGACCGCCGTCCTGATCGCGCACGAAGGGCGGGCCATAGACCGGGGCCAGAACCAGATTGCGCCCGCCGATCTCCACGTTGCGTTCGGGATTGCGCGCATGTTGGGTGAATTGCGACGGCGCGGTCTTGCACAATTGACGCGCCAATCCGCGCGGGATGCGCACGCGTTCGCCATCGACATCGGCGCCTGCGTCTTTCCACAGGCGCAATGCCTCGGGGTTTTCGACGAAATTGACGCCGATCTCTTCCAGAACGATTTCCGCATTGGCCTCGATGATCTCGATTGCCTCGGCGTTCAGGATCTCGAGATCGGGGATATTGCGGGTGATGAAGCGCGCAAACTCGATCCGGGTTGCGGTTCGTTCGGCGCGGCGCGCGGCCCCACCGCCACCACGACGGCTGAGCCTTGCCCCGCTGCGCTCGGTTGCGTCGTCCATTCCAGAGCCTCCTGATCTTTTCGTTCAGTCTATTAAATCGCACCCGATCCCGTCAGTCGTACATTTGCGCCGGAACAATGCCCCAAAGCGACATCGGCAAAGATGCCTGCGTCGCATTGCCGCCAGTTAGCGGTCACATTATCGATCTTAGACCCTTGCATCACCCGGCCAGCACGGGCAATTTGCGCCCTAATCCCATCCAAGAGGTGCGCCATGACCCCGCAAGAGCAATCGCAAAAATCGCGTGCATTGTGCGACTTGTCCCCGGTTATCCCGGTAATCGTGATAAATGACGCGACCAAGGCCGCCGATCTGGCGAGCGCGCTGGTGACGGGCGGAACCCCGGTTCTGGAGGTCACGCTGCGCACCGAGGGCGCGCTGGACGCCATTCAGGCAATGAGCAAGGTCGAGGGTGGCCATGTCGGCGCCGGCACCGTCCTGACGCCAGACGACGCGCGCCGCGCCAAGGATGCGGGCGCGACCTTTGCGGTATCGCCGGGCCTGACCGATCAACTAATCCAGGCCTGTTGCGATCTTGACCTGCCGCTGCTGCCCGGATGTGTGACCGCATCCGAAATCATGCGGGCCATGGATGCGGGTTACGATATGCTGAAATTCTTCCCCGCCGAGGCGGTGGGCGGCGCACCCGCGCTGAAATCGCTGGCCGGCCCGTTGCCGCGTGCGCATTTCTGTCCGACGGGCGGGGTCACGCCCGACAATGCGATTGACTATCTGCGCCTGCCCAATGTGGTCTGCGTCGGCGGCAGCTGGATCGTGACGGATGCCGATGTCAGCGCCGGCAACTGGCACGCGATCGAAGGCCGCGCTCGCACCGCATCCAGTCTTCGCCGCGGGTAGATATGGACCGGGCCAGACGCAATGTCGCGGTGCTGGTCGCCGCGCAGGCGATCCTTGGTGCGCAACTGCCCATCAACTTCATCATCGGCGGTTTGGCCGGGCAGATCCTTGCACCCAATCCCTGCATCGCAACGCTGCCGATCTCACTGATCATCCTCGGCTCGGCCCTGTCGGCGCGTCCGCTGGCAGGTTTCATGCAACGTCACGGCCGCCGCCCCGGCTTTATTCTGGCGGTGATGGTCGGCGCTCTGGGCGCGCTGGTTCAGGCCACCGGGCTTTGGCAGGGCTCGTTCGTCCTGTTCTGCGCGGGCTCTCTGCTGACCGGCGTCTATATGGCGGCGCATGGGTTTTACCGCTTTGCGGCCACCGATACCGCGCCGCCCGAATTCGAGGCGCGCGCGATCAGTTGGGTCATGGCAGGCGGATTGGCCGCAGCGGTCATAGGACCGGCACTGGTGCGCTGGACCACCGGCGTCACGGCTGTGCCATTTCTGGCCAGCTATGCGGTTATCGTGCTCTTGAACCTGCTGGGGCCGATCCTCTTCGCCTTTCTCGATATCCCGCGCCCAGAGGTCGAAAAGACCGAAGGCGCGCAGGGTCGCCCGCTATCCGAAATCCTGCGCATCCCGCATGTCGCCGTCGCCATGATCTGCGGTATGGTCGCCTATTCGCTGATGAACCTTGTCATGACCTCGACGCCGCTGGCCGTGGTTGGCTGCGGCTTTGCGCCTGAAAATGCCGCCGATATCGTCAGCGCGCATGTGCTGGCCATGTACGCGCCATCCTTTTTCACCGGCGCGCTGATCAACCGTTTTGGCCCGGTGCGCATCGTGGCCATCGGCATGGCGATCCTGATGTCAGCCGGTCTGGTCGGATTGTCGGGCGTCGAGTTGCCGAATTTCTTCGGCGCACTCATCCTGTTGGGGATCGGCTGGAATTTCGGCTATATCGGCGCCACGGCCATGCTGACACGCGCCCATCGCCCCGAAGAGCGCGGCCGGGTTCAGGGCATCAATGATCTGTTCGTCTTTGGCTGCGTTTTCATCGCATCGCTGTCGTCTGGCGGGCTGATGAACTGCTCGGGCGGCACACCGCAAGCCGGTTGGAACGCGGTTAACCTGGCGATGGTGCCGTTCCTGGTGCTGGCAGGCGCGGCCCTGATCTGGCTTATGCGGCAGCGCCGTCTGGCCTGAAAAACCTGACAGCGCCGCGTGCGGGCTGCGCCTGAAAGGCGCGAATGCGCGGCGCTAGTTGCCCTGCGCCGCCTCATCCTCGCTGACGATTTGCGGCGCGGCAACCTCTGGCTCCGCGGCCTCTGACTGTGGATCATTGGCGGCAGGTCCGGTGCGGGCAAAGCTGTCCGACAGCTCGGCGGCAAGCCGGCTCTGGCTGGCCTCGTCATTTGTGGGCCAGATCAGAACAAAGCCCTCGGCGCGGCCATCGACGACGCGTCCCTCGGCGTGGGAAATGTGGGAATCGTTGCGACCGTCCAATGTGATGGCACCCGGCCTGACATCGCGGCGCGGCTTTGGCACCCAGCCAAGCGCAATTACCAGCCCCGACAGGTCCACCAGTTCCTGCTGACCGCCCGGCTGACTGAACAGGATCAGCGCCGCGCCAGACCCGTCACTGGGGCCATAGATCGACAGGGCGCGTTCATTGAAATCAAACGCCAGCTTGTCCAGCGGCGCGGTCACAGACAGGCCGGTATGCGGATCATCAAGCTGTGCCAGACCCATTTCGTCACGCCAGTCCGCCCGCCGCTCGATCAGCCGCAGCATCGCCGTCGCGGGATCGGGCGACAGCCGCTGCCCGACAATCTCGGCGTTGATCGCAGCGCGCGTCTTGGGGCCGGTGCGACCATCGATGGAGCCTTCGTAGTGGCCTGCCCACCGCAACGCGCGCTGAACCTCGTCCAGCGGCGGCATCTCGGCGGATTGTTCGGGCCCGTCGGGCAAATCAGGTGCGGCACCGGGCACAACAGCTGTGCCCATTTCGGCGGTTGTCGCCGTAAACGCATCGCCCGGCGCGGCATCGGCCGCCTTGAACATACTCAGCCATTGGGTTGCGGTCTCTTCCTTCAACGGCCCCAACCCGATGGCAAACCAGTCATTGGGCAACTGCCAAAGCCCCACATCAGGAAAGGTTTCGCGCCAGGTGACCAATGCCGCATCGGCCTCGGCCCGGTCCTGAAACGCCTCAAGGCGCATATAGTGGTCAGGTGCCATCGCCGCAGGCGGCGGTGCGCCAAGCGGGTTCAGGTCCATGTCCATGCTGGGCACGGTGACCGTCGCGGGCTGATCGTTGGCCGGCGCCTCCGCAGGCGTCGGGTCGGCGTCAGTTCCGTCAGCGTCAGCCTGGTCCGGTTCGGCCAGATCCGGCTCAACCGCCGGCGCCACCGTCAGCGCGACATCGCGGCCCGGCTCGGCCAGAAAGCTGTCGCCGGGTATCTTGCCCTCGGATTTCAACTGTTCGATCCGCAAGGCGGCCTCAGCGGGCGACATCGGCCCAAGCGCAATGCCGGTCCAGCCGCGCGGCAAAGGAAAGGTCACCACATCATCGAATTGCGCCTTCCAGCCTTCGACCGCCTCTGCTGTCGCAGCGGGTCCCCGTTTCGCCTCGATGCGGATAACGGCCTGACCGTCCTGCGCCAGTGCCGCGACCGGCAGAAAGCCCGCCAGAAGAAATCCGTGAATGCGCCGCATAAGCCGACCTCGCAATTGACCCTGTCCCTGCCCGCGCCTAGAAGGCGCAGGGCGTTTGCCTGATCTATCCAAAAGGTGTGTCATATGACCAGCCCCAACCGACCCCGCAGCTTTCAGGAAATCATCCTTCGACTGCAAAACTACTGGGCCGCGACGGGCTGCGCCATCCTTCAACCCTATGATATGGAGGTCGGCGCGGGCACATTTCACCCGGCGACCACCCTGCGCAGCCTTGGCGCGCGGCCCTGGGCTGCGGCCTATGTGCAGCCCTCGCGCCGCCCTACGGATGGGCGCTACGGTGAAAACCCCAACCGTCTGCAGCATTATTATCAATATCAGGTGATCATCAAACCGTCGCCCCCCGATCTGCAGGACCTCTATCTGGGCAGCCTGCGCGCCATCGGTCTGGACCCGATGATCCACGATGTCCGCTTTGTCGAGGATGACTGGGAAAGCCCGACCCTTGGTGCCTGGGGCCTTGGGTGGGAGGTCTGGTGCGACGGCATGGAGGTCAGCCAGTTCACCTATTTCCAGCAGGTCGGCGGGCATGACTGCCGCCCCGTCTCGGGAGAGCTGACCTATGGGCTGGAACGTCTGGCCATGTATATTCTGGCGGTCGAACATGTCATGGACATGCCGTTCAATGATCCCGACAGCCCGATCCCGCTGAGCTACGGCGATATCTTCCTGCAGACCGAGCAGGAATATTCGCGCTGGAATTTCGATCAGGTCGATACGGACATGCTGTTCCAGCACTTCAAGGATGCCGAGGATGAATGCGCCCGTATCCTTGCCGCAGCCGAAAAAGACAGCGCCGGTCGCCGCATTCCGATGGCACATCCCGCCTATGATCAGGCGATCAAGGCCAGCCATATCTTCAACTTGCTGGACGCGCGCGGCGTTATCAGCGTCACCGAACGTCAGGCCTATATCGGCCGCGTCCGCACGCTGGCCAAGGCCTGCGCCGATCTGTTCCTGACCACCAATGCTGCGCGCGCAGACGAGGCCGCATGAACTGGGGTAAAGTTGCCATTGTATCCATTTTTGTTGCCGCCATCGCGACAGGCGCGGGGGTCTGGTACGCGCAGGAATACGGCTATTACGAAAACATCGACCCCGCCGGGCCGGATGCAATCGTAACGGCGACATCGGCGGCTGATGGCGAACAGACCGATCTGCCGGTTGCGGATTTTCAGGGAATCAACGGCACTTCATCGCCGATCCGCTGGCGCGCCTGCTTCCAGCTGACAGAACAGCCGCTGCCCGACAGTCTGACGCCCTATGCGGGCGCGACGCCGCTGAACGCGCCGGGCTGGTTCGACTGCTTCGATGCCGAACAGATCGGCGATGACCTTGCCAGCGGCGCGGCCACCGCCGTGCTTGGCCAGGCCGATATCCGCCCCGATGTGGACCGCGTCCTGGCGATCTATCCCGATGGCCGCGCCTTTGGCTGGCACCAATATCTCGACAAGACCCCGGAACGCGGAGTGATGGACTGATGCCCGACCTGCTGATCGAACTTTTCTCCGAGGAAATCCCGGCCCGGATGCAGGCCCGCGCCCGTGCCGACCTGAAGAAACTGGTCACCGATGGGCTGGTCGAGGCCGGTCTGACCTATGCCAGCGCCGGTGCCTTTTCCACGCCGCGCCGCCTGACCCTGACCGTCGAAGGGCTGAACGATCACAGCCCGACCACGCGCGAGGAACGCAAAGGCCCCCGCACCGACGCCCCCGAAAAGGCGCTGGAGGGGTTCTTGCGGTCCACCGGCCTGACCAAAGATCAGTTGCAGGCGCGCGACGACAAGAAAGGCCAGGTCTGGTTCGCCACCATCGAGAAACCGGGCCGCGCGGCAGCCGAAATCGTGGCCGAGGTGCTGGAAGCCACCATCCGCAATTTTCCTTGGCCCAAATCCATGCGTTGGGGAACGGGCTCCCTGCGTTGGGTCCGCCCGCTGCATTCGATCCTCTGCATCCTGAGTGACGAGGCCGGCGCAACCGTCGTGCCGCTGACCGTGGACGGCATCACCGCGGGCGACAGCACGCGCGGCCACCGTTTCATGGCACCCGACGCGCTGACCGTCACCGGCTTTGACGACTACGCAGCCAAATTGCGCCGCGCCCATGTCATGCTGGACAGCGACGAACGCGCCCAGGCCATCGCGCAAGAGGCCCAGAACCTCGCCTTTGCGCGCGGATGGGAAATCGTCACCGATGACGCGCTGCTGGCAGAGGTCGCGGGCCTTGTCGAATGGCCCGTGCCGCTGATGGGCGTGATCGAGGACCGCTTTCTGGACCTGCCCCCCGAAGTGCTGCAAACCAGCATGAAGGAACACCAGAAATTCTTCTCGGCCCGCAACCCGAAAACCGGCCGGATCGAGGGCTTTGTCACCGTCGCCAATATCGAAACGCCCGATGACGGCGAAACCATCCTTGCGGGCAACCAGAAGGTGCTGGCCGCGCGCCTGTCGGACGCCGTGTTCTTCTGGGAAAACGACCTGCGCGAGGCGCAATCGGGCATGGAAAACTGGGCCGAGGGCCTGAAATCCGTGACCTTCCACAACCTGCTGGGCTCGCAGGCCGACCGTGTGGAGCGCATCGCGGCACTGGCCCGCGAAATCGCGCCGCTGGTCGGCGCAGACCCCGACCAAGCCGAGGAAGCCGCGCGGCTGGCCAAGCTGGACCTGCGCAGCGCCATGGTCGGTGAGTTTCCCGAACTGCAAGGCACGATGGGGCGGTATTATGCGCTGGCGGCAGGCTATCCCGACGCCGTCGCCGATGCTGCGCGGGATCACTATTCTCCGCTTGGCCCGTCCGATGATGTGCCAACCGAGCCAGTCTCTGTCGCCGTCGCACTGGCCGACAAAATCGACACGCTGACAGGGTTCTGGGCGATTGATGAAAAGCCGACGGGGTCAAAGGATCCGTTTGCGCTCCGGCGGGCGGCTTTGGGCGTAACTCGGTTGATCCTTGAAAATCAACTGCGTGTTGGCTTGAAGCGGGCATTTGATCGTTCGTTTTATAGACACGATTGCCAAGTATTCGATAAGGCTGCAGATGAACGCGCCGACTCCTATACAGAGTTGCGTGACCTTTTGATCCAAACGGACCTGCAACAAACATTCAAGTCCGTTGCTTCAGAGGCGCTTTGGGAGCAAATATGCGAACAGCATCCCTTGAAAGCGCCATTAGGTTTCTTCGAAGAGCATCCGCTCTCATCCGACCTCATCTCCTTCCTACACGACCGCCTCAAGGTCTATCTCCGCGACCAGGGCATCCGCCACGACATCATCGACGCGGTGCTGGCGCAGCCCGGCAATGACGACCTCGTGCAGGTCGTGAACCGCGCCACCGCGCTGAACGACATGATGAAGACCGATGATGGCCAAAACCTGACCCAGGGCCTGAAACGCGCCAGCAACATCCTCGCGCAGGCCGAGGAAAAGGACGGCGTGGAATACAGCTTTGGCGCGGATGAGAAATTCGCGGAAACCGATTCCGAACGCGCGCTGTTTGCCGCGCTGGATCAGGCCGAACCGGCGATCAAAAAGGCCGTCGCCGGCGAAGACTTCCCCGCCGCCATGACCGCCATCGCCCATCTGCGCGGCCCGATTGATCGGTTCTTTGACGATGTGCAGGTCAATTCCGACAATCAGATCCTGCGCCGGAACCGTCTGAACCTGCTGTCACGCATCCGCAGCATCGGCCGCGAGATCGCGGATTTTCCGGCAATCGAAGGCTGAGGCAGCACCCGAACCGAACTGAATCATAGCCCAAGGTCGATGTCCCGAGGCGAACAAATTGTCTTTTCGGTCAATTGCATTGGTCCGAACGCCAAATACCTTTGCTCGGTTAGCACTTTTGAAATAACCTTTGCTTCACAGTGCCATAGGCCAGAAACCTAACGAATCATCGACTGCACAATCTGCAGCTTGGTGGAAACAGCGAGTGCCAATGCCGACCTACACGCCCACCTATATCCATCTTGGCAACACTCCGACCCTGTTCAACGCCGATTACAGCACCGGCAGCGCAACCAGCCTGGCCGAGGCCAACGCATTCGCCAGCACCAATCTGACTTATGACGCCTCTGAGATGCAGGGGGTGCAGATCAGCGCCGACAGTACCAACGCCTTCAATATCGAGCGCGGCTCTTCGCTGATCGACTATACGATCCAGCAATATGACGCGAATGGCGACCCGATCTCATCAACCGACGTCGAAAACGTGGTGTATGCTGGTCATATCGTCATGGATATCACGGTCGCGACGCAGCGCCTGTCAGCCGACGGAACGATGATCGAGGACGGCCCCGACGTCGATCTGCGCGCCGTCGTCATCCAGATGTCCAACGGCGACATGTTTGTCCGCCCCTATTATCTGGACGTCCAGATCTGGGAGGACACGCTGAACGAATACGGCATTGCCGAGATCGCGCTGAACAACGTGCACACGTTTACCGATGGCACGGACCCGGACACGAATACGGATCGCGGCGTTGGCGGATTGAACGGCGAGGCGTCCTTTCCTCCGCGGTTTGTCGGCAAGCTGGACGAACCTGTGCCCTGCTTTGCCGCGGGAACACTGATCGACACGCCCACCGGCCCGGTACCCGTCGAAACGCTGGAAATCGGCTCGCTGGTGATGACACGCGATCATGGCGCACAGCCGGTGCACTGGATCGCGCGCAAACTGCTGGACGCCGCCGAACTGACCCGGCGCTCGCATTTGCACCCGATCCGCATCAGCCCCGGCGCATTGGGCGATGGCACCCCGACCACCGATCTGGTCGTCTCGCCGCAGCACCGGGTGCTGGTTCGGTCGCCGATCGCACAGAGGATGTTTGGCACCGCAGAGGTTCTTGTCGCTGCCAAGGCGCTGGTTGGTGTCGATGGCGTTGCCGTCGCGGATGACATCAAGCAGGTCGAGTATGTGCACTTCCTGCTGCAGCAGCACGAGGTGGTCATCGCCAACGGCGCGCTGACGGAATCGCTGTATCTGGGCCCCGAGGCGATCAAGGCCATCGGCCAGAAGGCAATCGACGAATTGTTGTCCATCTTTCCTGAACTGAGCGATCAGCACGATGCGCCGACCCCGGCGCGGCCTCTGATCTCGGTCCATCGGGCGAAGGGGCTGGCGCGGCGCCATCAGAAGAACAGCAAGGGTCTGATCGGCCAGTAGATCGCCCCCTGTGTCGCGCAGCACCTATTTGCCATGCTGTTCGTCTAGCCGCTCAACGCCTCGCGCAGCGCGTGATAGCTGGCCTTGGGCGTCCGCTGCATCGTGTCGTAATCCACATGGATCAGGCCAAAGCGGGGCACATAGCCAAGCGACCATTCGTAATTGTCCAGCAGCGACCAATAGAAAAAGCTGCGCAGATCCACGCCTTGTTCAATCGCCGCCTGCGCCGCCCGCAGATGCGCGGCGATATAGTCGATGCGCTTGGGATCATCGAACTCATCGGCAAAGGCGACCCCGCTTTCGGTGACATAAAGCGGCAGATCGCCGGTGTGATCGCGCTTTAGCCGCAGCAGAAACTCGGTCAGACCCTCGGGCCGGATTTCCCAGTCGATCTGTGTCTTTGGCAGCGGCCCCGCCACCTCGGCTGAATGCGGCCATGGACCATCATCATGGGCGTAGTTCTTGCGCGTATAGTGATTAACGCCCAGCCAATCCATCGGCGTCGCAATGGTCGCCAGATCGTCCTGCCAGCCCTTTGGCAGATGCGGCTCCAGCCCTTCCAGCGCTTCGGCGGGATAGCCCTGCCCCATGGCCGCCTGAACGAACCAACGGTTATAGATCGCGTCCTGCCGCACAGCCGCCGCCGTGGCCTCGGGGCTGTCATCGGCGGGATGAGCGGTCTCGAAATTCAGCACCAGCCCCAGATGATCGCGCGCGCCATCGGCCCGCAGCGCCTGAATGGCCGTGCCGTGGGCCAGCATCACATGATGCATGGCATGGCCCGTCGCGCGAATATCGCGCAGGCCCGGCGCATGGGCCCCCATGAAATGCGACAACCACGAAATGCACCACGGTTCGTTCAACGTCGCCGCCGTCTCGACCCGATCCCCCACACGCGCATAGACGCTGCGACAGAACTCGGCAAAGCGATCGACGATTTCACGGTTCTGCCAGCCACCGCGCGTCGCCAGCGCCGATGGCATGTCCCAATGATGGAATGTCAGAAACGGCTTCAGCCCGCGGGCCACCATGCCATCGACCAGCCGGTCATAGAAATCCAGACCCTCGGCATTCACCGTTTTGCCGTCCGGCATTACACGCGCCCATGACGTCGAGAAACGATAGGCATCAAAGCCCGCCTGCTGCATCAGATCCAGATCGCTTTCCCAGTGCAGATAATGCTCGCAGGCGCGCGCGCCGTCCTGTGCCAGATGCGTATTGCCCGGCGTGGCGGCAAAGCTGTCCCAATGCGAGGTGCCCGCCCCACCAAACCGCGCGCCCTCGATCTGATAGGCCGAGGTCGCCGCGCCAAAGATGAAGCCGGGCGGAAAACTTGAACGCTTGGGGATCATGGGCAGGCCTCCGGCAGGGTGCGAATATGGGTGTTAGCGGAAACACTGAAGCCACCCTGCCCGCGAGTCAATCCGCCCCGCCCTGCCAAACGAAAAAGGGGCAGCCCGCAGGCCGCCCCGATATCCGCTTATGACCCCCGCATCGCGCGAGGCTGGATCAGACGATCCGGTCAACCATCATGTGCTTGATCTCTGCAATCGCCTTGGCCGGGTTCAGACCCTTGGGGCAGGTATTGGTGCAGTTCATGATCGTGTGGCAGCGATACAGCTTGAACGGGTCTTCCAACTCGTCCAGCCGTGCGCCGGTCGCCTCGTCGCGGGAATCGATGATCCAGCGATAGGCCGCCAACAGCGCGGCCGGCCCCAGATATTTGTCGCCATTCCACCAATAGGACGGGCAAGATGTCGAACAGGACGCGCACAAGATGCACTCATAAAGCCCGTCCAGCTTCTTGCGGTCCTCGATGGATTGCTTCCACTCGGTGCCCGGCTGCGGCGATTTGGTGATCAGGTAGGGATTGATGCTGGCATGCTGGGCGTAGAAATGCGTCAGGTCGGGGATCAGATCCTTGACCACTGGCATATGCGGCATGGGATAGATGGCGATGTCGCCCTTGATCTCGTCGATGCCGTAGATGCAGGCCAGATGATTGCCGCCGCCAATGGTCATCGCGCAGGATCCGCAGATCCCCTCGCGGCAGGACCGGCGGAAGGTCAGCGTCGGGTCGATCTCGCTCTTGATCTTGATCAGCGCGTCCAGAACCATCGGCCCGCATTTATCCAGGTCGATCGTATAGGTGTCCAGACGCGGGTTCTCGCCCGAATCCGGGTCCCAACGATAGATCTTGAAGACCTTGGTGTTGGTGGCCCCCTGCGGTGCCGGCCAGGTCTTGCCGACGGTGATCTTGCTGTTCTTTGGAAGGGTGAATTGGACCATGGGGTGCCTTCTCTTACAGGGTGCCTTCGGGCCGGTGATCGGCGTTGAAAAGGGGTTGGGCGCGCGTGACCAGATCGGCCACCTTGCTGCGCGCCTGCGGGTTCAGCGCCAGATTGTTCAGACGCCGCAGAAATTCGGTCGCGCCCGTGTTCAGGCGCTGCATCGAGGGCTGAGCCAGCGGCCGCAGCCCCGCGATGACGCTATCGTCCAACCCGGCCAGCCGCAACAATTGCTGCCCCGGCCGCGATGCATCCGGTTCGTCCGCCAGATCAAATACCTGCCAACGCCCGGGCACTGCCTGCTGCAACCTGTCAGTCAGATCGTCCCAACCCGGCAGATCGCGGGTCTCGTCCAGAAATTCCTGATAGGTGCGGCCGTAGCCATCCGTGCGCACGGCCTGCGCCCAGACACTTGCCTTCCACGCGGCCATCGGCCTGCGATAGATCGCATAAACCGGCCGCATCGGCGCGGCCACCCGATCAAGCACGCCCAGAATGCGCGGCAGCAGCGGAAACAGCCGCGTCTCACCGCCATTTCCGGGCATCGCACCGGCCAGATTTTCATGGCTGATCAGGACGGTGCGGCCATCCTGCGGCAACCCGTCCAGCACGGTGGCCAAGGCCTCTGCCAGCCGCGCCTCGTTGTCGCTGCCCGGATCAAGGCTAAAGGCAATCGCCGCGCGCCCAAGGGGGCGCATGGGCGTGCCTGCCTCGGGCGTGCGGATGATCAGCCGGTCGGCCAGTTGCTCGGCATTGCGCGCAAGGCTGTGGTGCAGCGAGGTCGTGCCGGTTTTCTGAACGCCCAGATGGACGATCAGACGGCGCGGCCCGCTGTCACCTGTTTGCGCATCGGCCATCACTCAGCCCCGCCATCCCGGCTGGTCGTTAAGCGGCACCGAGGGCGGTTGCCCGGCCCGGCGCTGAACGCAATTGGCGAAGACATTCGCCGGATCGCGCCCCATCAGATAATCGCCGCTGACCTCGAATGACACCGCCCCGTAGCTGCGCGGCTTGCCGTTGCCAACGCCAACACCCAAGGCGACCTCGGTACGCGGTTTCTGCGCCATCTCGGCGTCACGCAGACAGCTGCGTTCGGCCTGATCGATAGGCACCGGACCGCAGGCGGCCAGGAACCCCAGCAGCGCAAGCGCCGACAGGCTGGACAGATACGATCCGATGCGTTGCCGTGACATCGCGCGTCCCTCAGGCCGTGTTCTGGGCAGCGGCAGCCGCACCGGCGATGCACTGCGTCGTTGCCGGCCGCGATACGATGGCAGCCACGCTGTCAGCCGCACCCGAGACGCCCGCATTGGTCATCTGCGCGATGTCGACCAGTTCGGCCGTGGTCGCGTTGTTCATGATGCAGTCGGTCAGCGGTGCCACGTTCAGGCTGGGATAGCGCCGTTTGAGTTCTGCATTGACCGTCGTGCGTGCAATCGCGCGCGAGGCCGCATCCAGACCCGTCGGCGCAGGAGGCGCAGGTACGGCTGGTACGGCCGTGACGGGCGGCGGCGCCTGTCCCGGCATGGGGGTAATCGGCACACAGGCCGTTACCGCCAATGCGGCAACGGCGGTGATGATCGGAAGACGAAACTGACGCATCAATAAACCCTTTTCTTAGGCGCAATCTTCTTTAAGTCTATCCCGCCATCCTCGGACGTCGTCAGAGGATCAATGTGGACGGGGCGATAAGTCAATTTAACCTTGTTTCCATCCACCCACGCAAGCGAATGCTTGCGCCAGTTGGCGTCATCCCGCTCAGGCCAATCCTCATGCGCATGGGCGCCGCGGCTTTCCTTGCGGGCCTCGGCGGCGATGATGGTGGCCATGGCATTGGCCATCAGGTTTTCCAGTTCCAGCGTCTCCATCAGGTCGCTGTTCCAGATCAGGCTGCGATCGGTCACCTTCAGATCACCCAGCTTGGCGGCGATGGCTTCCATCTTTTCGGCGCCCTCGGCCAGCGTCTTGTCGGTGCGGAACACAGCCGCGTCGGCCTGCATGGTGCGCTGCATCTCGTCGCGCAACTGGGCGGTCGGCACAGAGCCATCGGCATTCCGGATCCGGTCGAACCGGGCCAGAATGGCATCGACCGCCTCCTGGTTGGTCCGGGGGATCTCGCTCTCGCGGTCAACCACTTCGCCGGCGCGGATCGCCGCGGCGCGGCCAAACACCACCAGGTCGATCAGACTGTTCGACCCCAGCCTGTTGGCGCCGTGGACCGAGGCGCAACCCGCCTCGCCGACAGCCATCAGGCCCGGAAAGACCTGATCCGGCGTTTCTTCTGTGGGATCAAGAACTTCGCCCCAATAGTTCGTGGGAATGCCGCCCATGTTGTAATGCACGGTCGGCAGGATCGGGATCGGTTCCTTGGTCACATCGACGCCGGCAAAGATCTTGGCCGACTCGCTGATGCCGGGCAGCCGCTCATGCAGCGCCTCTGGCGGCAAATGCTGCAGGTTCAGGAACATGTGATCCTTGTCCTCACCCACACCGCGCCCTTCACGGATCTCGATGGTGATGCAGCGCGAGACCACATCGCGCGACGCCAGATCCTTATAGGTCGGCGCGTAACGCTCCATAAAGCGCTCGCCCTCGCTGTTGGTCAGATAGCCGCCCTCACCGCGCGCGCCCTCGGTGATCAGACATCCGCTGCCATAGATGCCGGTCGGGTGGAACTGCACGAACTCCATGTCCTGCAGGGGCAGGCCTGCGCGCGCCACCATGCCGCCGCCATCGCCGGTGCAGGTATGGGCGCTGGTGGCGCTGAAATAGGCGCGGCCATAGCCGCCCGTGGCCAGCACGACCATCTTGGCATTGAACACATGCATGGTGCCGTCATCCAGCTTCCACGCCACCACGCCGGTGCATTTGCCATCGGTCATGATCAGGTCCAGCGCGAAATACTCGATAAAGAATTCCGCTTTTTCCTTGAGCGACTGACCATAAAGCGTGTGCAGGATCGCGTGGCCGGTACGGTCAGCCGCCGCGCAGGTGCGCTGCACCGGGGGGCCCTCGCCGAACTCGGTCGTGTGGCCGCCGAACGGGCGCTGATAGATCTTGCCCTCTTCGGTGCGCGAAAACGGCACGCCGTAATGTTCCAGTTCATAGACCGCCTTGGGGGCCTCGCGCGCCAGATATTCCATCGCATCGGTGTCGCCCAGCCAGTCGCTGCCCTTCACCGTGTCATACATATGCCACTGCCAGTGGTCCGGGCCCATATTCGACAGGCTGGCGGCAATCCCGCCCTGCGCTGCGACCGTATGGCTCCGCGTCGGGAACACCTTGGTGACACATGCCGTGCGCAGGCCCTGTTCGGCCATGCCCAGGGTTGCTCTCAGCCCGGCACCGCCGGCACCCACGACAACGACGTCATAGTCATGAGTTTGGATCTCGTATTCGCTCATGCTGTCCTCAGCTCGTGAATGCCATTTTGGCCAGCGCGAAAACCGCGGCGGCGATAACGCCGTAACCAAAGATGACGGAAAAGATGATCGCGACCTTGCGCTCGGTATGTTGCAGGTAATCGTCAATGATTATCTGCATTCCCTTGATGAAATGCAGCATCCCCACCACGATGAACAACGCGGTCACGATGGCAGGGTAAGGTCGCCCGAAATAGGCCAGAACGGCTTCGCGCGACAGCCCGATGGCCCCGCCGATCACCATCAGAAAGGCCGGCGTCAGAACCGCCAGCGCAACGGCGCTGATGGTCATGCGCCAATGATCGACGGTGCCGGTATGGCTGGCACCCAGCCCCTCGGCCTGCTTCAACGGCGAGATATAACGCATCCTCAGCCCCCCTCAGACGAAAAACAGGATCAGCGACAGCAGGGTCAGAACGACCGAGCCCACGATGATCACCCAGCTGGATTTCTGCGCGGCTTCGATCTCGATTCCGATGCCGGCATCATAGAACAGGTGCCGGATACCGGCCAACGCGTGATAGATCAGCGCCCAGGTCGCCCCCAACATCACCAGAAAGCCGAACCAGCTGCGCAACAGGCCATCGGCGAAATCAAACGCATCCGGCCCGCTGACGGCGGCGACCAGCCACCAGGTGATCATCAGCAGCCCCACCACCAAGGCCACGCTGGTGACACGTGACAGGATAGAGGTCACCGCCGCGATGGGCAGCTTGTAGACCTGCAAATGGGGGGAAAGCGGGCGATTGCCCCGGTTCACATCAGCCATGCAAGTGGCCCTCCTGTCGTTCGCGTCCGGCGCGGTATGGCGGGCTTCAGGCTCGCCGCGCGGGCTGGCAATTGGCGTTGCTTCTGTCGCCCCTTTTGCCAACTGTCACGCGCATATACCAGTGCGCTGACGAAATTTTTGCAAATCCGATCCGTTGTGATCACTGAAAGCGGTCCCGTGATCACAAAATCAGGCGGCACTCTGAAGGCAAATATCGGCGCTATGGCCCGGCCACCATTCCGCGCGCCGCAAATCGACCGTATCCGCGTATGGTCCGCGAAAAACGCGCTTTCGTGATCCACGCTAACCGTCTCGCCCCGGCTCAACGGGCAGCGTGTAACTCAGACCCTCGGGCCCCTCCTGCAGATCGTAGCCCAAGGCGGGCAGGAACGCCGCGTAGAACCGCTTGGCACCCGCAATATCGTCAGCGCCAACGGTGACATAGGCAATCATGCTGCGGGCTTCCTTTCCAGACATCCGGTCATGGCAACAAACACGCCGGACCGACCGCTCGGGCGGTCAGCTTTTGCGCCCATGACACCTGCGCGCAGCACCTTAAACCGGCATCAGCGCCCAGTAATCCAGATCCAGCAGCACCTCGGGCAGATATTTCCCGTCCTCGCCCTTCAGCGGGAATGCGGCGCTGTCGCCCTTGGTCGCGACCAGCCGCAGACGGATCGCACCGACGCCCGGCGCATCGGTTTCGGCCTTGTCCAGCACCTCGGACCACGCCCGCACGGTATCGCCCGCAAAGCAGGGATTGGCATGGGCGCCCGCGTTCAGCGCCACGATCATCTGCGCATTGGCCAGTCCGTTGAATGACAGCGCGCGCGCCATGCTGATCACATGACCGCCGTAGATCAGACGCTTGCCATCCTCGCGATTGGTCGCATCGAAATGCACCTTCGCGGTGTTCTGCCACAGCCGCGTGGCCAGCATATGTTCGGCTTCTTCGATCGTCACGCCATCCACATGGTCGATCTTTTCGCCGATCTCATAATCTCCGATACGGTGTTTTTCACCCGCCAGTTCAAAGTCATAATCGGTAAAGTTGAGGCCATCTGGAATGATCAGCGCCTCGGCCGGCACCACCTTGGCCAGATCCGGCACCACCGTTTCGGGCGCGGGCGCATCGGCACCGCGTTTGCGCACCATCACCCAACGCACATATTCCAGAACCGTCTCGTCCATCTGGTTCAACCCGCGCGTGCGGACATAGACGACGCCGGATTTGCCGTTGCTGTTCTGCTTCAGCCCGATCACCTCGGATTCCGATCGCAGCGTATCGCCCGGCATCACCGGCAACAGCCAGCGCCCTTCGCCGTAACCCAGATTGGCAATCGCGTTCAGGCTGACATCCGGAACCGTCTTGCCAAAAACCACATGGAACGCGATCAGATCGTCCAGAGGGCTGCTTTCCAGCCCGCTATTCGCGGCGAATTCATCGCTGGAATAAACGGCGTGCCGGGCCGGATACAGCGCATGATACAGCGCCCGTTCGCCCTCGGCCACGGTGCGCGGCACCGCGTGGCGGATGACCTGCCCGATCTTGTAATCCTCGAAGAAACGGCCCGGATTGGTCTTGCTCATTGCTGTCCCAGCTTCAGTTCAGGATGATAATCGACCGCCACTTCCTTGGTCACGGGCTGCGCCATGCGCATCACCCCCTTGACCGGATCAAAGGCCATCGCTGCATTGCCATGCAGCGACCAGCCCTTTGACAGCGCCTCGCTGACGCGGTGGCAGAATTGCAAGGTGTCGTCCTCGGTGATGCAGCGGTAGAGGGTGGTCATGTCATGCTCCGAACGGGTTATAGCCCAGCCAGGTATGGATCAGCGCAACCACACCAAAGACCAGCAGCGTGCCGACAATCGCCATGCCCTCTTTTCTGAACGGCGCCGGATGGGCCGGGGTCCAGTCCGGCTCGGCGCGGTTCAAGACAGCCATCTCCAGCAGCGCCCAGGCCAACAGCCCGCCAAACAGCGCCAGACTGGGCAGATCGCCATTCACCAGCAGATGCGCAAAGGCCCATAGCGCAAAGCCGGTCAATTGCGGATGCCGGATGTGGCGGGTGATCCGGGTTTTCATGCCAGCGGCGGCAAACAGATAAAAGCCCAGCAGAACCAGCAGGTTATTGATCCCCGTCAAGGCCGGGCTCGGACCCCACCAGACCGGGCCGTCTGCGACGCGGTAGCCCCAGACCATCAGGATGATCGACACGATCAGCGTGCCGGTCACGATCATCTTGCCCTGATCGCCAAATGCCGCGCGGTTCCCCGGCGCCGCCCGTTTCCAAAGATGCGCCGCCCACCACAGGATGACACCGAGAATCAGCAGGAACATCTGGCTTCCTTTCGCTTGATGTTGATTGCGCGCAGGTTGTCACTATCCCGACAGATCGGCAATCGCCCTTGCTTGATCCAGCAGCTTCTTGGCGGTTTCGACATGCAGGTTCTCGACGATCTTGCCGTCCAGCACGGCCACGCCCTTGCCCTGGGCGGTTGCCGCCTCAAAGGCGTCGATCTGGCGGCGGGCAAGGTCGATCTCGGCCTCGGTCGGGCCAAAGCATTCGTTGGCGATGGCCAATTGCGCCGGGTGGATCAGCGTCTTGCCGTCAAAACCCATATCCCGGCCCTGCTCGCATTCACCGCGCAGCCCGTCCTCGTCCCTGAAGGCGTTGAACACGCCGTCGACGATCACCTTGCCATGCGCCTTGGCAGCCAGCAGGCACAGCCCCAACCCGGTCTGCATCGGCAAACGGTCGGCGCGGGTGCGGCTGTTGATCTCTTTGGCCAGATCGTTGGTGCCCATCACCATGCCCTGCAAACGGGGATGAGCCGCGATTGCTGCGGCGTTCAGCATCCCGGCCGCGGTCTCCATCATCGCCCAAAGCGGCGTGTCAGGCACCAGTGCTGCGGCGCGGTCCAGATCCTCGGGGCTGTTTACCTTGGGCACCAGCACCGCATCGGCACCGGTGGCAAAAGCCCGCGCATCATCGCTGCCCCATTCGGTATCCAGCCCGTTGATCCGCACGATCCGGGCGCGTCCGCCATAATCATTCTGCAGCGCGGCACCAAGCTGATCGCGGGCGGCGGCCTTTTCACTGGGCGCGACGGCGTCCTCCAGATCAAAGATGATGGCGTCGGCGGGCAGTCCCTGCGCCTTTTCCATCGCACGGGCATTGGCAGCCGGTATATAAAGAACAGAGCGATAGGGTCGTGCCATAACTTCCTCGCAGCAATAATATTGCGCGAAACTGCCTCTGCGCGACCGGAATGGCAAGTGCTTTTTCGCCGCAGCGCAGCGTCAGCCCGCCAGCAGCCCGGCGCCGCCCTGCCAGATCAGCCGGATCGAGACCAGCAGCAAGGCCCAGGTGATGAACAGATAAAAGGCGCGCTGCGGCATCATCTTGACCAGCCGCACGCCCAGCCAGACGGCAAACAGCGCCACCGGCGTCAGGATCGCGGCAACACCCAGATTGGCTGGCGACAACTGCCCCAATGCGGCATAGGGGATCAGTTTGACCGCGTTGACGACGGCAAAGAACACCGTGGTCGTGCCGGCATATATCAACGGCTCAAGCCGCAGCGGCTGGACATAGACCTGATAGGGGGCCGCGCCCGAATGGCTGACAAAGCTGGTATACCCGGCGATACCGCCCCAAAAGCTGCCTGCCCCCCAACGCGCAGGCCGCGGCGGTCCGTCCGGCGGGCGCCGCAGCAATGCGGTCAGCGCAAAGGTCAGCCCGATCAGCCCGACGATCAACTCGACCCCGGCCACCGGCACGATGCTGGCGGTCAGCCAGCCAAAGACAATGCCGGCAATCGCGCCCGGCCACATCCGCGCCAGCACCCGCCAATTCGCGTGGCGCCAATAGGCGATCAGCCCGCCAATGTCGGAAACGATATAGACCGGCAGCAGCACCCCGGCGGCCTGCACCGGCGACATGACCAGCGACAGCAGCGGCACCGACAGCACCGCAACCATGGACAATCCGCCCTTGGCCAGGCCCACGGCAATCGCGGCAATCACCGCCAGCGCCCAACCCGTTGCCGTCAGTTCAATCATTCCAGCTTTGCACACTCTCAAGACGTCGATCCGCGCCAGTTGTGCCAAATGCGGCTGTTAGCGCAAGCCCCCGTCGGCACTCTTGCGGTTTACGTTTCAAAGGACTAGTCAGCCCGCAACTCTCATAGCCAAAATCGGAGGTTTTCCATGGCCCGACCCAAGATCGCACTTATCGGTGCGGGGCAGATCGGTGGTACACTTGCACATCTGGCCGCAATGAAGGAACTGGGCGATGTCGTCCTGTTCGATATTGCCGAAGGCGTCCCTCAGGGCAAGGCGCTGGATATCGCGGAATCGGGTCCTGCCGAAGGGTTCGACGCGACGCTGAAGGGCACCAATGATTACGCCGATATCGCCGGCGCCGATGTCTGCATCGTTACCGCGGGCGTTCCGCGCAAGCCGGGCATGTCGCGCGACGATCTTCTGGGCATCAACCTCAAGGTCATGAAATCCGTGGGCGAAGGCATCAAGGCCCATGCCCCCAACGCCTTTGTCATCTGCATCACCAACCCGCTGGACGCGATGGTCTGGGCGCTGCAGCAGTTCAGCGGTCTGCCGGCCGAAAAGGTCGTCGGCATGGCCGGCGTGCTGGATTCGGCGCGCTTCCGCCATTTCCTGTCGCTGGAATTCGGCGTCTCGATGAAAGACGTCACCGCCTTCGTTCTGGGCGGCCATGGCGATACCATGGTGCCGCTGGCACGCTATTCGACCGTCGGCGGCATTCCCCTGCCCGATCTGGTCAAGATGGGCTGGACCAGCCAGGACAAACTGGACGCCATCGTCCAGCGCACCCGTGATGGCGGCGCCGAGATCGTCGGTCTGCTGAAAACCGGCAGCGCCTTCTATGCCCCGGCGACCAGCGCCATCGAGATGGCCGAAGCCTATCTCAAGGATCAAAAGCGCGTCCTGCCCTGCGCGGCCTTCGTTGACGGCCCCTACGGCCTCAAGGGGCTCTATGTCGGCGTGCCCACAGTGATCGGCGCCGCTGGCATCGAAAAGGTCATCGACATCAAGCTGGACAAGGCCGAGCAGTCCATGTTCGACAAATCGGTCGACGCGGTCAAAGGCCTGGTCGACGCCTGCAAGGGCATCGACAGCTCTTTGAAGTAAGGCTGACCCAACTTGCCAATGCTGAAACGGCACGCCATCATCGGCGTGCCGTTTTTCGTTCAAGAGGTTGCCATGTTTCCCCTTCGCCCGCTGATCGCCGCAGCGCTGCTGGCGGCGACACCCGCGCTGGCAGATGACACCAAAACCTCAGCGCTGATCGCGTCCGACGGGCTGACCGGCGCACGCAAGGCGTTACAGGCGCAACCGCCCGGCCCCGACCGCGACCTGGGCCTGGCGGCGGTCACCTTTCTCGCGGGGATCGAGGCCGGCTATCAGGCCCGCTGGCGCGTCGGGGCCACCAATCCCATGCTGCCCGTCCCGGTGATCGGCACGCCTTTGCCAGAGAACGGTTCACCCGAACCGATGACCGGCGACATGCTGTCGCAATTGCTGAGCGACCTCGCAGCCGCCATGGCCGCCACCCGCGAGGCCCTGCCAACCGATCCCGACCCCGATGCCGCGCTGGTCCTGCGCCTCGACGATGTGTGGCTCGATGTGAACGGCGATGGGCAGCGCCTGCAAGGCGCCGAGGGGCTGTTGCGCCTGGCGGGCCTGCCCATGCCCGAACCCGGCAGGGACGTGATCCGCTTTGACGCCGCCGACGCGCATTGGCTGCGTGCCTATACGCATCTGATCGAAGGCACGGCGCGGGCCGCCCTGGCCTTTGACCCCGAAACGGCGCTGTCGCGGATGATCGCCTTGCGCACAGAGGTCGCGCGCCAGCAGGCCGAGGGCGCGCATCAACTGGCCCGCGAACCGATGATGCGCCAGCAGGCCGCGTTTATCGGCCCGTTCCTGGATATCGCGGCTGTCACCCTGCAAACCCTGCGCAACCAGCCCGACCCCGAGGGGATTCAGGCCGCCGCCGATCACCTGACCCTGACCGTCGATGCCAATCGCGATTTCTGGGCTGCGGTCGCGACCGAAACCGACAATGACCGCGAATGGATTCCGAATGACAGCCAGCAGGCCGCCCTTGGATTTCAGCTGCCGCCCGGCACCGGCGACGCCTGGCTGGATGTGCTGGACGAGGGCCGGATGGTCCTTTCCGGCGAACGGTTGATCCCGCATTGGCGGATGGAGCCGGGCTACGGCATCGACCTGTCGAAATGGATCGCCGAGCCGACGCCGGTGGATTTTCTGGGCTGGGCGCAAGGCGCCGATGCCCTTGCCTTCACCGGTCCCGGCCTGACGATCGGCCGTGACGCATGGCGGCGCTTTGGCGATATGTTCGGCGGCCGCGCGGGGCTTTACATGGTGTTGTTCAACTGAACCCCGACCGGATTGCCGAGACGAATCGTCTTGTTATCGCCAACATCGGGCATGATCGGATGATTTGTGATCACAGCCGAAAAGCTCGTGATCACAACCGCCTCAATCCGGTGGAATTGCGCCGCGGGCATTGAAAAACGGTTCATACGGCTGTCACACTGTGCCAGAACCAACCGAAATCTGCTGAACCGATCAAGGGGGTCGCGATGAACATTCACGAATATCAGGCCAAGGCGCTGTTGCGCCAATACGGCGCACCTGTCAGCGACGGGCGCATCGTGACACAGGCCGATCAGGCGAAATCTGCTGCGGGTGAGCTGGACGGCCCACTCTGGGTGATCAAGGCTCAGATCCATGCCGGCGGACGCGGCAAGGGCAGCTTCAAGGAAAAAGAGGCTGGCGAAAAAGGCGGCGTGCGTCTGGCCAAATCAGTCAGCGAAGCCGAGGAACTGACCCGTCAGATGCTGGGCCGCACCCTGGTCACGCATCAGACCGGCCCCGCCGGCAAGCAGGTCAACCGCATCTATATCGAAGACGGCAGCGACATCGAACGCGAGCTGTATCTGGCCCTTCTGGTCGATCGCGGCACCTCGCGCGTCAGCTTTGTCGCCTCGACCGAGGGCGGCATGGATATCGAAGAAGTCGCCGCGAACACGCCTGAAAAGATCGTCAGCTTCAGCGTCGATCCGGCCTCGGGCCTGTCGGATTTCCACGGCCGCCGCGTGGCCTTTGCGCTTGGCCTCGAGGGCCAGCAGGTCAAGCAATGCGTGGCGCTGATCCGCAATCTCTATCGCATGTTCATCGAAAAAGACATGGAGATGCTGGAAATCAACCCGCTGATCGTGACCGACAAGGGCGATCTGAAATGCCTCGATGCCAAGATGGGCTTTGACAACAATGCCCTCTATCGCCAGTCCGACATCATGGCGCTGCGCGACGAGACCGAAGAAGATTCCAAGGAACTGGCGGCATCCAAGTTCGACCTGAACTACATCGCGCTGGACGGCGAAATCGGCTGCATGGTGAACGGCGCCGGTCTGGCGATGGCCACCATGGACATCATCAAGCTTTATGGTGCCGAACCCGCCAACTTCCTCGACGTGGGCGGCGGCGCGACCAAGGACAAGGTCACCGAGGCGTTCAAGATCATCACCTCTGACCCGAACGTCAAAGGCATCCTGGTCAACATCTTCGGCGGCATCATGCGCTGCGACATCATCGCCGAGGGCATCGTTGCCGCGGTGAAAGAGGTCGGCCTGAAAGTGCCGCTGGTCGTGCGCCTCGAAGGCACCAATGTCGAAGAAGGCAAGCGCATCATCAACGAAAGCGACGTTGACGTGATCGCAGCCGACGACCTGAAGGACGGCGCCGAAAAGATCGTCAAAGCGGTCAAGGGGTGACGCACGTGCGAGCCATCAACCGCAATCCGGCACCAACATTTTCGACAGGAGCCACCACATGGCCATTCTCGTAGACAAGAACACCAAAGTCATCACCCAGGGGATCACCGGGTCTCAGGGGACGTTCCACACCGAACAGGCGATCGCCTACGGCACCAATATGGTCGGCGGCGTGACGCCCGGCAAAGGCGGCCAGACGCATCTGGACCTGCCCGTCTTCAACTCGGTCCACGAGGCCATGGAAAAGACCGGCGCGAACGCGACCGCCATCTATGTGCCGCCGCCCTTCGCAGCGGATTCGATCCTCGAGGCGATTGACGCGCAGATCCCGCTGATCGTCGCCATCACCGAGGGCATCCCGGTGCTGGACATGATGCGGGTGAAACGCGCGCTTGAGGGATCGACCTCCAAGCTGATCGGCCCCAACTGCCCCGGCGTCATGACCCCCGATGAATGCAAGATCGGCATCATGCCGGGCAGCATCTTCCGGCGCGGCAGCGTCGGCGTCGTCTCGCGCTCGGGCACTCTGACCTATGAGGCGGTCAAGCAGACCACCGATGTGGGTCTGGGCCAGTCCAGCGCCATCGGCATCGGCGGCGACCCGATCAAGGGGATGGAGCATATCGACGTGCTGCAGATGTTCCTCGATGATGATGAAACGGAATCCATCATCATGATCGGCGAAATCGGTGGCAGCGCCGAGGAAGAGGCCGCCGAATTCCTGGCCGAGCAAAAGAAAAAGGGCAAATGGAAGCCCACCGCCGGCTTCATTGCAGGCCGCACCGCACCTCCGGGCCGCCGCATGGGCCACGCCGGCGCCATCGTCTCGGGCGGCAAGGGCGATGCCGAATCCAAGATCGAGGCGATGAAATCCGCCGGGATCGTGGTTGCCGAAAGCCCCGCCGGGCTGGGCGAGGCGGTGCTGAAAGCGATCGACAACTAGACAGCGCTTGCCCACCGAAACCGTTCCGGTGAGCGCGCCAAACAAAAAGCGGAGCGACCAGATTGACAATCGCAACCTCGCCTGATCCTTCCCCGGATGGTCCGGGTGATGCAGCGTCGCTCAGTTGGTCGCTTTGCATTCCCACGCTGAACCGCATCGACGTCCTTGAACTGGCGCTTCGCTGTGCGCTGGCCCAGACACGAAAACCGGCCCAGGTGATCGTGATCGATGCAGGCGACCAGCCCAGGGCCAACCGCGATCGTCTCGCGCCGCTGTTTCACGGTCAGGGCATCAGTTTCATCCACGAACCGGCCAACAAACGCTCATCCGCGGTACAACGCAATCAGGCGCTGTCGCATGTCACGTCAGAGATCACCTTCTTCACCGATGACGACACGCTGATGTTTCCCGATTGCGCACAAACGCTGATGGCGCGCTACGAGGCCGATCCCGACCAACGCATTGCCGCCATCGCTCTGGTCGATGTCCCGCAGATCCCGCCGGCGGCACAAAAAGCCCTGACCGCGCCGGACGCGGCCCGGACGCCAGTGCTCGGCGTAAAAAAGGGCGGCACGGCAGAACAGCGCGACCGGCTGAACCGGATGAACCGCACATCCGGCCTGTGGCGCTGGTTCAGCCGCGAGGTGTTGATGTTTTCGGTGGAAAACATGTTTGTTCCCTATGACCGCCACCGCAAACGGCCTGACGTCAGCGGCCTGCCCGCCGGCGCGCGCCCTGTCGAACAGATACGTCATCTGCCCGGCTATGGTATGTCGGTGCGCAGCGACATCGCCCGGCGCGAGTCTTTCAACCCGTATCTTCTGGCCTATTGCCCCTGCGAGGATCTGGATGCCAGCTATCGGTGGGGCCGGCACGGGCTGTGCGTCGTCGCCCCCGATGCGCGGGTCCGCCATCATGAAGTCCAAGCAAGCCGCATCGGCCGCCGCGAGGCAACCTCGCTTGGCATTTCGAACAATGCGCTCTTTATCCACACCAACAGCGACTCGCCGATCCGGCACCGGCTTGCCTTTGCCATCTATGTCGCAAGGCGGCTTTTGGGCGAGACGCTGAAGGACGCGGCCACGCGGCGCTTCACGTTTCCGCAAGCGCGCGGTGTGCTGGACGCGATCCCCAGTGCCATCGGCATCTTCCGCCGCCCCCTGTCCGAGGCGCAGGATTGGTACGATGATCGGCAAAAGCGGCTTCTTTCCCGCCCGAGGCCGTCATGACCCGGCGGCACCGCCCACCCTCCATGACCGGTTTCGGACAGGGCAGCCAATGTTTGACATCCCGTCTGGCTAGTCGGACATTGGCCGGATGCAATGATGAGCTTGCCGGGGATGAGATGAGCCTTCACAACATGCCGGCGCAATCGCAACCTCCAGCCTTTGCGCCGGGGTCACGCTCGATGATGTCACTGTCTTTCGCCGCGCTGATCACGCTGACCGCCTGCGGCGGCAAGAGCACGGACCTGATCCTGCCCGGCGGCGTGCCGGCTATGACCGATTTGCATCAGGCCAGCACCCTGCCCCCTGACTCGGTGCGCACGGTTGCGCGGCGCGATTATGGCTGGCGGCTGATCTACCACCCCGCCCGCGCACCGGCCAATGCAGAACAGGGCGCGGCACGTGCGCTCTGTGGGCTGGAAAGCCGCCGCCCTGCGCGAATAGAGAACATCCCCCGCATCGATGCCTATGCCGATCCCGGCGCTCAGATCATCGATATTTATTGTGCATAAGGGGCCCGCGGCATGAGATCGAAACGTCACATCGTCAAAGCCTCCGCGCCGCAACCAAGCGCAGGATCGCCGGCGGCTGAGCGCGGTCCAGGCCTATCTGCACGGACGGCTTTGCCGCTCGGCCTGGCACTTTTGCTGATTTGCAGCGTTGTGCTGGCAACGCTGATCGCATTTTCACATGTCATGGGCTTGCAGTTGCTGCCCAGCAAAAAAGAGGTCCACCCGTGATCCAGAGAACCAGACCCATTGCTGCGCTTGGCCTTATCGCGCTGACCCTGGCCGCCTGTGCCCAGCCTATCGCGAACCCGGCCGAGCTGGGACCGAACGCACCCGTGCGCTCGGCTGTCCCGGAATCGCCCTATCGCGCGGCTACCTCGCGCATGCGGCCCGCGCAGCCGGCACCCGTCATCGCCGCGCCGATCCCGGTCGCACCTGCCGTACCGACCGGCCCCAGCGGCCCGCTGGACGCGCGGACCGGGCTGCATCAATCGGCGCTGGTCTCGGTTTCCGGCAGTGCCGACAGCCAGTTCATCGTGCTGTTCCGCCCCGGCCAAACCGACAGCGATAGTATCGACACGGCACCGGGCAAGCTGTGTGGCGCGACCGGCGTGGCAAGCTCCCGGACAAATTCACCTGGATCGGGCAGCGCCATGCCCGGCGTGCAGACCATGATCGTCAAATGTGGGGCCGCGTGATGCGGCGCCCCGTCTTTACTCAGCCAAAGCGCAAAGGACGCGCGTAAAATGAACGACCAACCCAACAACGCCGATTTCCACGATTCATCGTTCCTGCAGGGCCATAACGCAGCCTATATGGAACAGCTTTACGGCCAGTGGGCGCGCGACCCGCAGGCGGTCGATCAGGCCTGGGCCGATTATTTCAGCGGTCTGGGCGACTCCGAGGCCGATGTCAGCCGCGAGGCCGCGGGCGCCAGCTGGGCGCGTGCCGACTGGCCGCCCGCCCCCGTGGACGAGCGCACATCGGCGCTGACCGGCGAATGGCCGCAGGCCAGCGATGCCGAGGCCAGGGCGGCGATGAAGAAGATTGCCGGCAAGGCCGAGGAAAAGGGGGTGGGCCTCAGCGATGCGCAGATGCGTCAGGCGGTGCTGGACAGCATTCGCGCGCTGATGCTGATCCGCGCCTTCCGGATCCGGGGCCACCTGCATGCCCATCTGGACCCGCTTGGCCTGCGCACCTATCCCGACCACGGCGAATTGAAGCCGCAGACCTACGGGTTCGAGGAAAAGGATCTGGATCGCCCGATCTTTATCGACAATGTGCTGGGTCTCGAGATCGCGACGATCCGCCAGATCGTGCAGCTGATGAAACGCACCTATTGCGGCACCTTTGCGCTGCAATACATGCATATCTCGAACCCCGAAGAGGCCGCATGGCTGAAAGAACGGATCGAGGGTTACGGCAAGGAAATCGAGTTCACCCAGAACGGGCGCCGCGCCATCCTGAACAAGCTGGTCGAGGCCGAGGGATTCGAGAAATTCCTGCATGTGAAATACATGGGCACCAAACGTTTCGGCCTTGATGGCGGCGAGGCGCTGATCCCGGCGATGGAACAGATCATCAAGCGCGGCGGCCAGTTGGGCGTGCGCGACATCGTCATCGGCATGCCGCACCGGGGCCGCCTGTCGGTTCTGGCCAATGTGATGGAGAAACCCTACCGCGCCATCTTCCACGAGTTCCAGGGCGGCAGCTTCAAGCCCGAGGATGTCGATGGATCGGGCGATGTGAAATATCACCTGGGTGCGTCCGCTGACCGCGCGTTCGACGACAACAACGTGCACCTGTCTCTGACCGCCAACCCCTCGCATCTCGAGGCCGTCAACCCGGTCGTTCTGGGCAAGGTCCGCGCCAAGCAGGATCAGTTGAAGGACCGCGAGCAACGCATCGCCGTCCTGCCGATCCTGCTGCACGGTGACGCGGCATTTGCCGGGCAAGGCGTTGTGGCCGAATGTCTGCAGCTCTCGGGCATTCGCGGTCACCGCACCGGCGGCACCATGCATATCATCGTGAACAACCAGATCGGCTTTACCACCGCGCCGCATTTCAGCCGCACCTCGCCCTATCCGACCGATATCGCGCTGATGGTCGAGGCACCTATCTTTCACGTCAATGGCGACGACCCCGAGGCCGTGGTCCATGCCGCGCGGGTGGCGATCGAGTTCCGCCAGAAATTCCACAAGGACGTGGTCATCGACATCTTCTGCTACCGCCGCTTTGGTCACAACGAAGGCGACGAGCCGATGTTCACCAACCCGGCCATGTACAAGCAGATCAAGGGCCACAAGACGACCTTGCAGCTTTACACCGAACGGCTGGTCAAGGACGGGCTGATCCCCGAGGGCGAGATCGAGGACATGAAGTCCGCCTTCCAGGCGCATCTGAGCGAAGAGTTCGAGGTCGGCAAGAACTTCAAGCCGAACAAGGCCGACTGGCTCGATGGCAAATGGTCGGGGATGGAACGCGAAGGTGCGGAATACACCGCCGGCGCGACCGGCATCTCGCCCGAAGTGATGACCCGGATCGGCAATGCCCTGACCACCGCGCCCGACGGGTTCGAACTGCACAAGACCGTGCAGCGCCAGTTGGACAACAAGAAGAAGATGTTCGAAACCGGCGAGGGCTTTGACTGGTCCACCGGCGAGGCGCTGGCCTTTGGCGGCCTGCTGGTCGAGGGCCACCCGGTGCGCCTGTCCGGTCAGGACAGCACGCGCGGCACCTTCAGCCAGCGGCACTCGGCCTTTATCAGCCAGAAGGACGAGGGACGCTATTACCCGCTGAACCATATCGAAAAGGATCAGGCCCATTACGAAGTCATCGATTCGATGCTGTCGGAATATGCGGTACTGGGCTTTGAATATGGCTATTCACTGGCCGAGCCGAACTGCCTGACCCTGTGGGAGGCGCAGTTCGGTGACTTTGCCAATGGTGCGCAGATCATGTTCGATCAGTTCATCAGCTCGGGCGAAAAGAAATGGCTGCGCATGTCGGGCCTGGTGATGCTGCTGCCCCATGGCTACGAGGGCCAGGGCCCCGAGCACTCCAGCGCCCGCCTGGAACGGTTCCTGCAAATGTGCGCCGAGGATAACTGGATCGTCGCCAACTGCACCACGCCGGCCAACTATTTCCACATCCTGCGCCGGCAATTGCTGCGCGGCTTCCGCAAGCCGCTGGCGATCATGACGCCCAAATCGCTGCTGCGCCACCCGCTGGCCATCAGCCGCGCCGAGGATTTCCAGACCGGCAGCACCTTCCACCGCGTCTTGTGGGATGATGCCCAGCACGGCAACTCGGACACCAAACTGGTCGCCGACAAGAAAATCAAACGCGTCGTGATCTGCTCGGGCAAGGTCTATTTCGACCTGCTCAAGGCTCGCGACGAGGCCGGCATCGACGATGTCTACCTGCTGCGGCTGGAACAGTTCTATCCGTTCCCGGCGCAGGCGATGATCAAGGAACTTGGCCGCTTCAAGCAGGCACAGTTCATCTGGTGTCAGGAAGAACCCAAGAACCAGGGCGGCTGGACCTTTGTCGAACCCTATCTGGAATGGGTATTGGAACGGCTTGGCGCCAAACACAGCCGCGCACGTTTTGTCGGCCGCAACGCTGCTGCCTCGCCCGCCACGGGCCTTGCCTCGCGCCACAAGGCCGAGCAAGGATCGCTGGTGAACGAGGCGCTGGATATCGAAGGATGACCCAATGAGTACCGAAGTCCGCGTCCCCACCCTTGGGGAATCCGTCACCGAGGCCACCGTCGCCACCTGGTTCAAGAAACCCGGCGACGCGGTCGAGGTCGATGAAATGCTGTGCGAGCTGGAAACCGACAAGGTAACGGTCGAGGTCCCCAGCCCCGCAGCGGGCGTCCTCGAGGCCATCATCGCCGAAGAGGGCGAGACGGTCAGCCCCGATGCGCTGCTGGCGCAGATCGCTGATGCCGGCAATGCCGGACCAGAAGAAACCAAGCCCCGGCCCGACGATGCCGAGGCAGAAACCGAAAGCTCGGAAGAACCTGCGCAAGAGCCGCAGAAAGCGAAGGGACAAAGTGAAATGAGCGGTAAATCCGTCGACGTAATGGTGCCGTCCTTGGGCGAAAGCGTGACCGAGGCCACGGTGGCCACATGGTTCAAGAAGGCAGGCGACTCGGTCGAAGTCGATGAAATGCTGTGCGAACTGGAAACCGACAAGGTCTCGGTCGAGGTCCCCTCGCCCGCCGCCGGCGTGCTGGCCGAAATCGTCGCCGAAGAGGGCTCGACCGTCGATGCCAAGGCCAGGCTGGCCGTCATCACCGAGGGCGCATCGGGCGAGAAATCGGATGACAAATCCGCGCCCGAACCCGAAGCCTCGGGCGACAATGATGACGACACCGCCAGCGATGTCGGCTCGCCCGGCGCTGGCCCCGAAGACACCAAACCGCGCAAGGACGATGTCGAGGACGCGCCTTCCGCCAAGAAGGCGATGGCCGAAAAAGGCATCGACCGCGACGCGGTTCAGGGCTCGGGCAAGGATGGCCGGGTGATGAAGGAAGACGTGGCCAAGGCCAAATCGGGCGGCGACAAACCCGCCAGGGCACCAGCCGCGCCCGCATCGGCCGATCAGGCCGACCGTCAGGAACGGGTGAAGATGACCCGCCTGCGCCAGACCATCGCCCGCCGTCTGAAAGACGCGCAGAACAATGCCGCCATGCTGACCACCTATAACGAGGCGGACATGAAGGCGATCATGGACCTGCGCAACGACTACAAGGAGTCGTTCGAGAAAAAGCACGGCGTCAAGCTGGGCTTCATGTCCTTCTTCGTCAAAGCCTGCTGCCACGCGCTGCAAGAGGTGCCCGAGGTCAATGCCGAGATCGACGGCACCGACGTGATCTACAAGCACTTCGTCAATATGGGCGTCGCCGTCGGCACCCCGAACGGGCTGGTCGTGCCGGTGGTCAAGGATGCCGATCAACGCAGCTTTGCCGAGATCGAGAAAGAGATCGGCGAATTGGGCAAGAAGGCCCGCGATGGCAAGCTGACCATGGCCGACATGCAGGGCGGCACCTTCACCATCTCGAATGGTGGCGTCTACGGTTCGCTGATGTCCTCGCCCATCCTCAACCCGCCGCAATCGGGCATTCTGGGCATGCACAAGATCCAGGATCGCCCGATGGCCGTCGGCGGCGAGATCGTCATCCGCCCGATGATGTATCTGGCGCTTTCCTATGACCACCGCATCGTCGACGGCAAAGGCGCCGTGACCTTCCTCGTGCGGGTGAAAGAGGCGCTCGAGGATCCGCGCCGTTTGCTGATGGATTTGTGAGGATAGTAGCGGGGCAGCAACTGATGCTGTCCCGCGCCTCCAAGAGTACGAGGTAACAATTTGAGCGCCAGATCCTATAAAGGGCTGCGGAAGAAATCCGACAGCTTACCCGATGCTACAAAGAGCTACCTGGGAGGCATGGAAGAGCTTCTTGACTCGACAACGTCCTATTGGGTGATGAAAGGCGTCGGCCTTTACACGCAAGAACCGAGACAGAAAGCTCCGCAAAATACGTGAAAATTGCGTTTATATGTTGCGCGGTTTTTCGTTGCCGAAATCGCCCGGTGAGAACCACCGGGCAGCGTCCGGCCGCCCCCATGAGCGGGCGCTTCGCACCCACCCGCGGTCGGTCCCTACCCTCTGCCCTGAAAACTGCCCCCCAACGCACGCTGCCTGTGTACGCCCTGTGCACAGGTTGTGCGCATCCGGTGTACGCGCTGTGCAGCCTCAGACCCAGCAAATACTGGCCCAACCCACATCGCCCCGCCGCACCCCGCATCACGCAACGCCCGCACCCGTTGCGCAACAGCATGAGGGCCGCATGACCACCCCGCGCCACTGGATCGGCGTTGTCAGCCGCGACCATGTGATGATCGGCGTGGCGGGCGGTTTCGCCATGCTGAACCACGGCAAGCTTGCGCCGCTGAGACGCCTGCACCCCGGCGGCACGCTGATCTATTACTCGCCCGGGACCGCCTGTCCCGAGGGCCAGACACTCAAGGCCTTCACCGCCATCGGCAGCGTGCGCGACACCCCGCCCTGTCAGGCGCAGATGGGCCATGGCCAAACCGGCTATCGTCAGGATATCGACTGGATGCCCGCAACCGAAACGCCTATCCTTTCGTTGACCGAAAGGCTGGAATTCACCAGCGGCAACCGGGGCATGATGGCCCGCCGCGGGTTGTTTGAAATATCACAGGCGGATTTCCAGACTATCCGCTCTGCCATGACAGGGGACTGATGACATGCAGATGATCGCACATTATAAAGTCAACGAATACAGCACCTTCAAGACCGCATTCGACAATGACGCCGAAGACCGCGGCAATGCCGGCCTGTCGCTGTTGCAGCTGTGGCGCGAAGATAACGGCAATGCCTGGGCGCTGTATCAGGTGAACAATGGCAAGGCCGCGCGCGACTATCTCGAAGGTGCGGCAGGCGTGTTCAACAGCCAGGCCGGCGTGACCTCGGCTGACTTTCACATGGTCGAGACGGCCTGATGATGATGACCGCCGAACTGACCGTCCTGGCGCTTGCCGGCCTGCTGCAAGGCGTGCAATTCCTGCTGGTCGCAGTGCCCGCCAACATGCAGATCGGCCCCGACTACATGGCCAGCCCGCGCGACACCGATCCGCCGCGCGAACTGTCCCGGACAGCCGGACGTCTGCGGCGTGCGTTTCTCAATCATTTCGAGGCACTGATCCTGTTCACGCTGGCGGTCGTCGTCGTCACGATGGCCGGCCAGTCGACGGGCTTCACCGCCGGCTGTGCCTGGATCTACCTGATCGCGCGCGTCCTCTATGTGCCGGCCTATGTCTTTGGCTGGGTGCCCTGGCGCTCGGCCATCTGGGCGGTGGGCTTCGCCACCACCATGCTGATGATCCTGGCAAGTCTGTTCTGATTGCGCCCGGGTCCAAGATATACCGCGTGTTTGGGGGCTGAGCCCCCTGCCCGCACCGCGAAAGAGCAAAGGACAGAACATGTATGACCTGATCGTAATCGGCGCCGGCCCCGGCGGCTATGTCTGCGCCATCCGCGCCGCTCAACTGGGCCTGAAAGTGGCCTGCGTCGAAGGCCGCGAGACGCTTGGCGGCACCTGCCTGAACGTTGGCTGCATCCCGTCCAAGGCGCTGCTGCATGCGTCGCACATGCTGCACGAAAGCCACGAGAACTTTGACAAGATGGGCCTGACCGGCGCCAAGGTCAAAGTCGACTGGACCAAGATGCAGGGCTACAAGGCCGAGACGGTCAACACCAATACCAAGGGCATCGAATTCCTGTTCAAGAAGAACAAGATAGACTGGCTGAAAGGCTGGGCTGAAATCGAAGGCGCCGGCAAGGTCAAGGTCGGCGACGAGGTCCACGAGACCAAGAATATCGTCATCGCCACCGGTTCGGAACCCGCCGCGCTGAAGGGCGTGGAAGTCGACAATGCAGGCGGCGTCATCGTCGATTCCACCGGGGCGCTGATGCTGCCCAAGATCCCCAAATCCATGGTAGTGATCGGCGCGGGCGTCATCGGGCTGGAACTGGGCTCTGTCTATGCGCGTCTTGGGGCCGAGGTGACCGTGATCGAATATCTCGACGCCATCACCCCCGGCATGGACGCCGATATCCAGAAACAGTTCCAGAAGACGCTGCAAAAGCAGGGCTTCAAGTTCATCATGGGGGCCGCTGTCCAAAGCGCCGAGACCAAGAAGGGCAAGGCCACGGTGACCTATGCGCCCAAGAAAGGCGGCGATGCGGAAACGGTCGAGGCTGACTGCGTTCTGGTATCCACAGGCCGCCGCCCCTATCTGGACGGGCTGGGGCTGGACAAGGCCGGCGTCGAACTGACCGATCGTGGCATGGTCAAGATCGACAAGCACTGGGCCACCAATGTCAAAGGCATCTACGCCATCGGCGATTGCGTGCCCGGCCCGATGCTGGCGCATAAGGCCGAAGACGAAGGCATGGCCGCGGCCGAGGTGATCGCCGGCAAGGCGGGTCACGTGAATTATGACGTGATCCCCGGTGTGATCTATACAAACCCCGAGGTCGCCAATGTCGGCCTGACCGAGGCGGCGGCCAAGGAAACCGGCCGCAAGATCAAGGTCGGCAAATTCCCCTTCATGGGCAATGCGCGGGCCAAGGCCATGTTCATGGGCGACGGTTTTGTAAAGATCATCGCCGATGCCGAGACCGACCGCGTTCTGGGCGCCCATATCATCGGCCCGAATGCCGGTGAAATGATCCACGAGATCTGTGTGGCCATGGAGTTCGGCGCCTCGGCCGAGGATATCGCCCTGACCTGTCACGCCCACCCGACCACGTCCGAGGCCGTCCGCGAAGCGGCGCTTGCCCTGGGCGACGGGGCCATTCATGTCTGATGCCGCAGCGGGGGTTTCACACCCCCGCACCCCCGTGGGATATTTTCATGAAGAAGAATAGCAGGCGCGGTTTTCTGCTGGGCATCGTTGCGCTGGCTGCTTGCGGGCGGCAGGGCGGCCCAACCAAGCCCGAAGCACAGAACTCGGGCGGTTTGTATCCGAACGAAACACCGCAATTGAGATCCCGGATCAATTATTGGTCGCAGTATTACGATGTGCCGGTGGCCCTGGTGCAGCGCGTGATTATTCGCGAATCCACGCATAATCCGGCTGCGCGTAATGGTCCGTATTATGGATTGATGCAGATCCTGCCGCAGACGGCGCAGACGATGGGCTATCGCGGCCCGGCCCAAGGTTTGCTGGATGCCGATACCAACCTGCAATATGCCATCAAATATCTGCGCGGCGCCTATCTGGTGGCGGATGGCGATCACGATGCGGCGGTCGGTTGGTATGCGCGCGGCTATTACTATGAGGCCAAGCGCAAAGGATTGCTGCGAGAGACGGGGCTGCGCGGGTGACCACAAGCTGAACAGCGAACATATCATGCCGAAGATTGCGAACACGCATGAGTTTTCCAGTCATCCAGGCCAGCCGCACCGGATCACAGGACAGGACGACGGGCCCTATGCAGATATCGCTCTGGGCGATCAACCAGGTCTGACACAGTTCGGTGCAAGGCTGGAGCGGTTGCCGCCGGATGGCGGGCCGGCGATCCGGTCGCGCATTGCTTTGAGAACAGATCAGGCGCCGATGCGGTTATGCTGATCGTCGCGAAGCGGGCAGCGGCTGGCGCCTGTCATTATCCCGACCACGATCTGATTTTTCATCACGCAGGCGACACGCTGTATTTTACGCGAACGGACGGTAGGCCGGTCGAGGATTGAGCAGCGGTCATTTGCGACGCCGCCGCGCTCGTCCGTCCCCTGCCGTGTTGTAACTGACGACCGGCAGCGTGACCTGGGTCTGCAATTCCGTGAATGGGTCGGTTGCATGCGGGATCGCGTTGGCGGCCACGAAATGTTCCTGAAAACGCGGCGCAATCGCCGTTTCGATCCGGGTGATGCGATGCACCTGATCCTCTATCTCGCGCCGCGCCGCGCGGGAACAAAGCGCGATGCGTGCACCGGTCCCGGCGGCATTGCCGGCGCTGGTCACTCGTTCGACGGCGCAATCCGGGATCATGCCCAAGACCAATGCATGCAGCGGCGAGATATGAGCGCCGAACGCACCGGCCAGCACCACCCGGTCCAGGGTTTCGATCCCGAATTCGTCCATCAGCAGACGGGCGCCAGCAAACAGTGCCGATTTCGCCAGTTGGATCGCGCGGATATCGCCCTGGGTCACCGCAATCAGAGTGCCGCCCGCATCCGTTCCATCATGCAGAACATAGGAATGCGTGCGCCCTTGGGGAATACTGCGCGGCGTGCCCACCTGCTCGGCAGAACCGATCAGCCCCGAGGGATCGACAATGCCTGCCATCCGCATTTCGGCGACGGCCTCGATGATGCCAGAGCCGCAGATCCCGGTGATGCCGGTCGCCTTGGCTGCCTCGTCAAAGCCCGGCTCATTCGACCATTCATCGACACCGATGATCCGAAAGCGCGGTTCCCTGGTCACAGGGTCGATGCGCACGCGCTCGATTGCGCCGGGTGCCGCGCGCTGCCCGGAACTGATCTGGGCGCCCTCAAAGGCCGGGCCGGTGGGCGAGGAACAGGCCAGCACGCGGGTCTTGTCGCCCAGCACGATCTCGGCGTTGGTGCCGACATCGACCATCAGAACCGGCGCTTCGGATTTCTGCGGCTGCTCGGACAGCACGACCGCAGCGCAATCCGCCCCGACATGGCCCGCAATGATCGGCAGCACATAGGTGCGGGCGGCGGGTGCGATCTGCAAACCGATCTCGGCCGCGCGCAGGGTCATGGCGTCGCTGGTCGCTGGTGCGAACGGGGCTTGTCCCAACTCGACCGGATCGATGCCCAGCATCAGGTGATGCATGACGGGATTACAGACGATCACCGCCTCGGCAATAAGCGCAGGATCGACACCGGCCTCATCGGCCAGCACGGCAGCCAGTTGCCCCAGCCCGTCACGAACGGCGGTGGTCATCTCGGCCGCGCCGCCTTCGTTCATCATGGAATAGCTGACCCGGCTCATCAGGTCCTCGCCAAAGCGGATCTGCGGGTTCATCAGCCCGCTGGAGGCCAGAACACGGCCATCGTCCAGCGCCACGAGATGCCCCGCGATCGTGGTCGATCCCAGATCAATGGCCAGCCCGTAAACCGGCCCATCCAGCAAGCCGGGGACCAGATCAATCAGGCGCGGCGGCTCAAGACCATTGTCCCAGACCAGCGCCGTCACCTTCCACGCGCTCTTGCGCAGCACCGTCTGAATGCGTGCCAGAACCTCCAGATCGGCGCGTAGCCCGGTGATCTGCCACTGCTCATCCAGCGCAGCCGAAAGGCGCTGAAAATCCCCGGTCGGATCGTCCAGGTCAGGCTCGACAACCTCGACATAGAACGGTCGCACCGCTGGATCCATGACCATCACCCGCTCGGTCGCGGATTTGCGGATCACCTGGCGGTGCAACTGGCTTTCGGGCGGCACGTCAATCACGACATCCGACTGGATCTGCGCCTGACAGCCCAAGCGCCGCCCCGGTTTCAATCCGCGAATACGATCATAGCGCTCTTCAACCGCATTGATCCCGGACAGCGCATCCTCGGCGACGGTCACGCCATGTTTGGAAAATGCGCCCTTGCCGGGTGCCACCTGACATTTCGAACAGATACCGCGCCCGCCACAGACCGAATCCAGATCGACCCCCAGACGCCGCGCGGCCTCCAGCACAGGCGTGCCCGCCGGTACGCGTCCACGCTTGCCCGAAGGGGTGAAGATGACAAGAGGATCGTCGGCCATGGGCACCTCACTGCTTTCAGCCCGAGGTAACCCTGCCCGCGCGCGCTCGCAAGGTCACAAGCCGCCCTGCTAAGGCGCAAAAGCGACCATTACGGCGCGGAGAAGTGACCGGCATCACCCCGGAACGCAATCAGGGGGCGCGAACGCCCCCTGCAAACGCCGCGCCATTCAAGGCGCGGGAAAAAGCAATCGCCGTCAGGCGCCCTTATAGATATCGACCAGCTTGCCCAGCATGTCCAACGCGTCCTCGCGCGAGCGTTGAAAGCTGTTGCGCCCGATGATCGAACCATTGCCGCCGCCATCGCGGATCGCACGGGCATCGTCATAGACCGCATCGGCACCCTTGGCCGCGCCGCCCGAGAACACCACGATGCGACGCCCGTCGAACGAGGCTTTCATGCAATGCGCGACGCGCTTGGCCTGGGTCTCGACGTCGATCTTTTGTGCCTCATAGACCTTTTTTGCCTCGGGCAGCATCAGATGATCGGTCGATAGCTTGATCTTGATGATATGCGCACCCAACAGCGCCGCGACCTGGGCCGCGTAGGCTGCGATATCAATAGCCGTCTCGCCGTCCTTGGTGATCGCCTCGCCGCGCGGATAGGACCAGATGACGGTGGCCACGCCCTTGGCCGCGGCCTCTTTGCGCATCTCGACGATCTCTTCGAACATATCCAGCGCCATGTCGCTGCCCGGATAGATGGTGAAGCCGATGCACGAGCAGCCAAGACGCAGGGCGTCGTCGACGCTGGCGGTCACTGCCTGGTTCTTGCCCGCCGTATCCGACATCAGCGAATTGGCGCTGTTGACCTTGAGGATCGTCGGGATCTGGCCGGCAAAGGTATCCGCCCCGGCCTCGATCATCCCCAGTGGCGCGGCATAGGCGTTCAGGCCTGCGTCGATAGCCAGCTTGTAGTGGTAATGCGGATCATAGGCAGCAGGATTCGGCGCGAATGAGCGTGCCGGCCCGTGTTCAAAGCCCTGATCGACGGGCAGGATGATCATCTTGCCTGTCCCGCCAAGGCGGCCATTCATCAGCATTCGGCCCAATTGCGCCTTCACGCCCGGCGTCTCGCCCTCGTAGTTCGACAGGATCTTCTTGACGTTGCGTGTCATCTTCATCGTGGATTCCCCTTCGCTTTGGCGTTTTCCTAGCAGACCCCCCGCCAAGGGCAACGCTGGTCGCGCTAACGGTCCATCGCACGGGTGCTGATCCGTTCAAGGTAAATAGAATCTTAATTACTCAATGCATGCCCAATTTTAAGGATTTGGTAAGATCGCGGGACGTATTGATATAGGAGTCAAAGATGTACGTAAGTAGCAATTTGTCGTTGAACCACATGCCGCTATTTGGCGGCAGCAGTCCCCCTGTCTCTTCCAGTCAACTGACCTGGGGCACTAATACGCTGGACCTGTTCAAGCGGCCAATCAGTTCTGCAAATATCATTGATCTGGCGGCAGAGACGCCGATGGTCAAAGGCGCTGACGAATCCTGGCTTCGTCCCGGGGCGGCACAACCGGCCAGCGGCTCTGGCTATTACGACTGGGTCAATTCGATGCTGGCGTTCCGAGACGCGGCAGAGGCCGGCCTGGGCAGCGTAAACGGCGACGGTCAAAATCAGGCCCCTGCACCGGCAAATGGCGCAAGCGGATCGGACAACACCACTGAGACACAGGCTGCCGACGCAGGCAACGGTACCAGTGGCGACGACGCCAATCCTGACGCCAATCCTGACGCCGAAGCGGAGGCAGGCACCGGTAGCACCGAAAACAGCGGTCAGCGCGGCGGTGGCCTTCTTGGTCTGCTGTTTGGACGGCGCTAGTCGCGCGCCGCAGTCCTATCCAGTCATGTCAACGGCGGCAGAGACGCTCTGCCGCCGTTGGTCGTCATATCCCGGCGGAACCGGATCCGTCGCGGTGCTCAGGCGCGCTTGGCCTTCAGGGCCGCGACACCGGGCAGGTCCCTGCCCTCCATCCATTCAAGAAACGCCCCGCCCGCGGTCGAGATGAAGGTGAAATCATCGGCAACGCCCGCGCGGTTCAGCGCAGCGACCGTATCGCCGCCACCGGCGACCGAGACCAGCGTGCCGGCGCGCGTCGCTTCGGCAGCGGCACGGGCGGCTTCGTTCGTGGCCTTGTCGAAAGGCGCGATTTCAAAGGCACCAAGCGGGCCGTTCCATACCAGCGTCTTGCAATTCGCGAACAGATCGCGGATCGCCGCGACGGTTTCAGGACCGGCATCGAGGATCATCGCATCCGCAGGGCATTGATCGGCGGGCAGCACCTCGCTGGCAGCGCCTTCCTTGAATTCCCACGCGACAACGATATCGATCGGCAGATGGATCTCGCATCCGCCCTCGTCGGCTTTTTCCATGATGTCGCGCGCCGTATCAGCCATGTCCCGCTCGGCCAGTGACGTGCCGACTTCGATGCCCTTGGCCACCAGAAAGGTGTTGGCCATGCCGCCGCCGATCACCAGATTGTCGACCTTCTCGATCAGATTGCCCAACAGATCCAGCTTGGTCGACACCTTGGCGCCCCCCACCACAGCAACGACCGGCCGCTCTGGGCTGCCAAGGGCTGCATCCAGCGCCTTGAGTTCGGCCTCCATCAACCGGCCAGCCCCCGCATCCATCAGCCGCGCCATCCCCTCGGTCGATGCATGGGCGCGGTGGGCCGCCGAGAAGGCGTCGTTGACAAAGACATGCCCAAGCGCCGCCAGCGAGGCTGCGAATGTTGCGTCGTTTGCCTCCTCACCCTCGTGAAAGCGGGTGTTTTCCAGCAGCGCCACATCGCCTAGCTGCAAGGCCGCGACCACGCGCTTGGCCGGGCCGCCGATGCAGTTATCCGCGAAAATCACGGGCTGACCAAGGGCAGCCTCCAGCGCCGGCACAACCTGGCGCAGGCTCATGCTGTCAACCGGCTGACCCTTGGGGCGACCGAAATGGGCCAGCAGGACGGGAATGCCGCCCGCCGCCTGAATGTCCTTGATCGTCGGCACGATGCGGTCGATCCGGGTCGTGTCGGTGATCTGACCGTTTTCGACCGGCACATTTATATCCACGCGGGTCAGAACGACTTTGCCGTCCAGGTCCAGGTCTTCGATGGTGTTGAAATCTGCCATGGCGCGATCCTTTCGTGCCGTTGGGAAATGGTTCTTGCTCTGGCTTGTCCCGCAAGTTGACAATCTCGTCAACCGGCCAGACCGGCTGAACGCAAGTGGCGGCTTCTGCGTTGCTCTTTTCAGCCGCGACGCCTATCCCGTGTCGCAGATTGATTTGTAAGGAGGACCCAATGGCCGAGATCAAGGACCCCGAAAACACCATCATCATCACGCTGAAGGATGGTCCCGTCACCATCGAGCTGCTGCCCGATGTTGCGCCCAAGCACGCTGAACGGATGAAAGAGCTGGTCCGCGCCGGCGCCTATGACAACGTGAGCTTTCATCGCGTGATCGAAGGTTTCATGGCCCAGACCGGCGATGTGCAGCACGCCAATATGGAAAAGGACTATAATCCCGGTCGCGCCGGCACGGGTGGTTCGGACAAGCCCGACCTGCCTGCCGAGTTCTCGAAGCTGCCGCATTCGCGTGGCACGATCGGTGCTGCGCGCTCTTCGAACCCGAACAGCGCCAACAGCCAGTTCTTTATCAACTTCAGCGACAATGATTTCCTCAACGGGCAGTACACCGTCTATGGCCGCGTGATCGAGGGCATGGAACATGTCGACAAGATCGCGCGCGGCGAGCCGCCAGCGGATCCCGACCGGATGATCTCGGTCAAGGTGGCAGCCGATGCATAAGTTTTACCTGATCCCCGCACTGCTGATCGCCGGCCCTGCTCTGGCAGAGGGTCTGCCCGGCGTCACCGATGGCCCCGGTCCGAACATGGTGATCGAGGTCGCCGGCGCCGATGGCACGCCAAAGGGCAGCATCACGCTGGACCTTTTCGCCGACAAGGCACCGCAGCATGTAGAGCGTCTGATGACGCTGGCGCGCGACGGGAAATATGACGGTGTGGTCTTTCATCGCGTGATCGACGGCTTCATGGCCCAGACCGGCGATGTCCAACATGGGCGTCAGGGCGGCGACACGGCGATGGCAGGCATGGGTGGTTCCGACCTGCCCGACCTGCCGGCCGAGTTCAACGACGTCTCGTTTCAGGCCGGCACTGTGGGCATGGCCCGCAGTCAGGACCCGAACAGCGCCAACAGCCAGTTCTTTATCGACCTCGCGCCTGCGACCTTCCTTGACGGCGAATATACGGTGGTCGGCCAGCTGGTCGATGGCTGGGACGTGCTGAATGCCATCGAAAAAGGGGCTGCCAACGCCAATGGCGCGGTCGAAACGCCCGATTACATGGCCAGCGTGACGATCCAGGAATAGGCTTCTTGGCCTTGGTGAAATAGCGCAAGCTGAAGCCTGCCGGTCCCGCCGGCAGGCGTTTTCGTTTATATTGATCGCCTCGGAGGGACAGAGAGCGATGCCTGTCTTTGTTTTCACGAAAATCAGCGGCGTTCGGTGCGGCATGAGAATGGCCGTTTGAACGGCGCGTCGCACCTGTAAAGGGCCCGATTCGGGACCCGGTCAGACCAAGCCCGCGCCAGTTCGCACTTGCAGCAATTTCATAACGCGTTATTGCTAAAGTATTATGACCAGTTCGCTTGCCAGTGACGCCGTCCTCATCACGCCTTCGGCGGGGATTGAACGCACACAGCATGGCTGGCGTGCCAAATGCCTGCAACGGCTGGTGCGCATGGATCTTCCGGTACCGCGCAGTCATGCGATCTCGTCGGAATGTGTTCAGCAAATCGCGACGGGGCATCCTCCGGACGAGGCAATGCTTGCCCGTTTGCTGGGCGAACCCGATAATGTCAGCACGGGCGCCTTTGGTTTGATCAGCGTCCGACCCTCTGCCGTAGACCCCGAATGGGGCGGGCCGGGGACGGTTCTGAACGTCGGCATCAACCACGAACGGCACAAGGCGCTGTCTAAACGGATCGGCCAAGAGGCCGCCGACGCCCTGTACCTGCATTTCGTCCAATCCTACGCCACGCATATTGCGCGTCTCGACCCCGACATGTTCGCGCAGGATGGCAAAGGTGCGCTGGCCGAGGCGCTGCGCAGCTATGCCGACGAAATGGACGAGGAATTCCCGCAAGACCCCGCCGTTCAGCTAACCGAAGTGCTGCGATCCATGGCGCGGGCCTGGGATGGGCCGACCGCGCGGCTTTTGCGTCAGGCCCAAGGGGCGCCTGCGGATGCACCCCTTGGGCTGGTAGTGCAGGACATGGCGCTTGGCATGGGGCCGGGTTTCTGCGGCTCGGGCACGATCCAGTTCGTCGACAGCGTCACCGGCGCGCCGCGCATCACCGGCCGGTTTCGCGGTCAGATGCAAGGCAGCGTTCGTGCCAGCGACAGCGAAACGCTGTTCCTGACCAAGGACGACCGTGGCCCGGCGCTGGAAGATGCCGCACCGGAGGTTTTTGCCGATCTGGTGCGCTCTGGCGTGGCGGCGCGCGAACGGCTGCGCGAAGAGATGCAGATCGAGTTCGTCGTGAATGAAGGTCGGGTCTCGATCATTGATGCCGTCAGGCTGCAGCGCAGTTCCCGCGCCTCTGTGCGGATCGCGGTGGCGCTGGCCAATGATGGCGTGATCCCCCCCGAAGAGGCCGTGATGCGGGTCGAACCGCGCGCCCTTTCGGATCTGCTGCATCATCAGGTCGATCCGCGCGCGCCGCGCGATCTGTTCGCGCGCGGCATCAATGCCAGCCCTGGTGCCGCAACCGGCAAGATCGTCTTTTCCGCCGCCGCAGCGCAAGCCAGCGCCGCGCAGGGTGAGCCCTGCGTTCTGGTGAGGCGCGAAACCGTGCCAGAGGATATTCGCGGCATGCATGCCTCTGTCGCCGTTCTGACCGAGCGCGGCGGCCCCACCAGCCACGCAGCGGTGATCGCACGCGGTCTGGGCCTGCCCTGCATCGTGGGCGCCATCGGCATCAGCATCGATGCGCGGGCCCGTGTGCTGCGTGCGGGCCATCGCAGTTTCCGCGAAGGCGACGAGATTACCATTGACGGCACCACCGGCGAGGTGCTGGCAGGTGCCGCGGAAATGCTGGAACCGGCGCTGGACGACAGCTTTGCGCAATTGCTGCAATGGGCCGATCAGTTCCGCCAGCTTGACGTGCGCGCCAATGCAGACACGCCGGAGGACGCCCGCACCGCGCGTATGTTCAATGCGCAGGGCATCGGGCTGTGCCGCACCGAGCACATGTTCTTTGATGCCGACCGCCTGCCTGCCATGCGCGAGATGATATTTGCCGACAAGCCCGAAGACCGGCGTCTGGCACTGGAACGCATCCTGCCGATGCAGCGCGATGATTTCGCGGATCTGTTCCAGATCATGGCCGGCCTGCCGGTGACGATCCGCCTGTTCGACCCGCCGCTGCATGAATTCCTGCCGCATGACCGCGAGGGGATGCGTGCGCTGGCCGAATCCCTGGACATGCCGCTGTCGGACGTTGTCCGGCGCGTGGATGCGCTGTCGGAATTCAATCCCATGCTGGGGCTGCGCGGTGTACGTCTGGGAATCGTCATGCCCGAGATCTACGAAATGCAGGCCCGTGCCATCTTTGAGGCCACTGCTTTGGCCAGTCGGCAGGGCGATCCGGTGGTGCCTGAGATCATGATCCCGCTGGTCAGTGCGATGCGCGAGGTCGAGCTGGTCAAGAACCGTGTCGATTCCGTCGCCGCCGAGGTTCGCAACAAGATGCGCGCCGACTTCACCTATCGTCTGGGTGTCATGGTCGAAACCCCGCGCGCCGCCTTGCGAGCCGGCGACATCGCCACGCATGCCGCGTTTCTGTCATTCGGGACGAACGACCTGACGCAGATGACCTATGGCCTGTCACGCGACGATGCGGGCCGTTTTATGGGCGCCTATGTCAATCAGGGCGTCTACGAAGAGGACCCGTTCCACATCCTTGATCAAGAGGGCGTGGGCGAGTTGCTGATGATCGGGGCCGAGCGCGCGCGCGCGGTCAGCCCTGACATCACTCTGTCTGTGTGCGGCGAACATGGCGGCAACCCGGAATCCATAGCTTTTTGTCACCGGGCGGGCTTTTCCTATGTCTCATGCTCGCCGTTTCGGGTACCCGTCGCAAGCTTGGCAAGCGCGCAGGAATCGATTCGCGCCAGCAGAGCGGATTCGGACGCGCCTGCATGACAGCACGCGCTTAATAGGCCCGATCCGGCCCTAAAAATCGGTGCAAATTGCTGATTTCCGCCAATTTTTAACGTGATCATCGGCGGAATACTGCCAATTCTGCACCGCAGCATCCTGTTTCGGGAACTCACGCGTCTGTGCGGTAGAAAGCGCGTCGCTAAAAACCCTATCACCCTCGTCGATCAACTGGATCGGTCATCTGCTCTGACCGGTCTTGCCCGGAACGGGCGACCCAATGACACGAATGATACAGGTAAGATTATGCTCAAGCTGCTGACAAAACTGACGCGAAATTGTCTCAGTATTGCGGTTGTTCCCGCCCTCGTTGCCGGTGCTGCCCATGCGACCGGCTCTGCCCGCACGACTGCCTATCCCGACACTTCCATGCACGGGATCAGCGCACCCATGGATATGCCGCGGCCACGCCCGCTGCTCTATACAGATGCCGAGCCCGTCCAGATCGAAGGCGGACCTGAACAGATTTATCTGACCAGCACCACCGGCGCCTATACGGGCGGCGATCTCGATTGTATGGCAGAGGCGCTGTACTTTGAGGCGCGTGGCGAAGGCCGCAAGGGTCAGGCAGCCGTGGCCGAGGTCATCCTGAACCGGGTCAAGAGCAGCCGTTTCCCGAACAGCGTGTGCGGCGTGATCAACCAGCGCAGCCAGTTCAGCTATACCATCGGCGGTCGCAAAACGATCCGTAGCCGTGGCACCTATCTGCGTGTCCGTCAGGTCGCTGAAACGGCCCTGTCCGGCGGCACCGGCAATCTGACCAATGGTGCGACCTATTTCCATACGCCGGCCGTGCGTCCCGCCTGGTCGCGCCGTTTCCAGCGCACCATTCAGATCGGTCGCCACATTTTCTATCGCACCGGCCAGCGCATCGCGTCGAACTGACACCGCGCAAGTCCAGCCCATATTGCAAGCCGCCCGCCTCTGGCCGGGCGGCTTTCGCTTGACCCTTGCGCGATCAGCCGTTTGCTGGGAAACCAAACCATGATGGAACAGGCCGACAGAATCCACCTGCGCGACTTTATCATAACCGCCGAGATCGGCGCGTTTCAGTCCGAGCGTGGAAACGAGCAGCGCTTGCGCTTTAATCTGACGGTGGATCTGGCCAAGCCCGTGACCGGAGCCGAGGATCAGGTTGACCGAATCCTGTCCTATGACGTGCTGACCAAGGCCGTCGCAAGCGGCTTGGCCGACCGCCGTTATGACCTGCTGGAAACCCTGGCCGAGAAAATAGCCGCAGAGGTGCTGAGCCACCGCGCCGCGGCGAAAATCGAGGTCAGCATCGAAAAGCTTGACCGTATTCCAGGCGCGCTTGGCGTCACCATCACCCGCGATTCCGGGCTGGTCGCGGCAGAAACAGGTGCGCCGCAGCCGGTCGTTCTGTTTCTGGACAAGGACATGTCCCTGACACCGACCGAGTCGCTGGTGATCGTTCCCGACGCGCCTGCTCTGCCGCTGCCGACGGGCGGCGATCATCGGCGCATTGCATTGCTGGCGCTGGATCAGGCGGCCTGGGCGCTGGCCGGTCGCCTTGGGCTGGATGTGGCCGACAGCCGGACCGAGATCGACTGGTCCATCAGCGCCGGGCTGCCGCTGGTCTGGGCCCCCTGCCGCATGACGGCCGATATCCCCAACCTGCCCGCCCATCCCCATGCGCTGGCCTTTTGGCTGGCGGGGTTGCTGGGCGCGGCCAGGCTGGATTTTGCACTGCCCGCTGACCGCACCCTGCCGGACCTGCCCGCTGACTTCAGCCTGCCGGTGGGCCGCCATAAATGACCCGGGACGCCTATTACCGGCCTATCCCGACGCCGCTGACGGGTCGCTGGCAACTCGCAGGCGGCTGGACCCGGTTTTCCCAGTTCGAACTGCTGCGCCGCGGAGAACAGCCGATCATCGTCGACACCGCCCCCGAGGCGGTGATGCAGGCGCTGACCGCACCACGTGCCGATCTGCTGGGCCTGCCGCTCGACCGCCCCCGGATCATGGGGATCGTCAATGCGACGCCCGACAGCTTTTCCGATGGCGGCGCTTATGAGCCGACCCGCCATGCACAGACGTTGCTGGATGAGGGCGCCGATCTGCTGGATATCGGCGGCGAATCCACCCGTCCCGGAGCTGTCGAAATGGCTGCGTCGGATGAAATCGCACGAATAGAGCCCGTCATCCGCGCCATGGCCGGCCACGCGCCAATCTCGGCCGATACGCGCAAGGCCAGCGTGGCGCGTGCCGCGCTAAAGGCCGGCGCAGGCATGATCAATGATGTCTCAGGCTTTGATTTCGATCCTGCGCTGGCCGGTGTGCTGGCCGATGCAGGCGCTCCGGTCTGCCTGATGCATGCGCAGGGCTTGCCCGCAGACATGCAGGACGATCCGCATTACGGCGATGTGTTGCTGGACGTTTATGATGCGCTGGCCAAACGGATCGACGGTGCCGTTGCGTCAGGGATCGAACGCGCGCGCATCTTGATTGATCCGGGCATTGGTTTCGGCAAGACAAGCGCGCATAATCTGTCCATCCTGCGGCGGATTTCGCTGTTTCACGGTTTGGGCTGTCCGGTGCTGCTGGGCGTCTCGCGCAAGCGCTTCATCGGCACCATAGGCGGTGCCGAGACGGCATCGGAACGGGCGCCCGGCACGCTGGCACTGACCATCGCGGCAGCGGCGCAGGGGATACAGATACACCGCGTCCATGACGTGGCAATGATAAAACAGGGTTTGCGTCTTTGGGACGCATTGAGCGGTGAGGCCGAAGTATCATGAGCAGAAAGCTATTTGGAACCGATGGGGTCAGGGGCCGGGCGAATACCTATCCGATGACCGCTGAAATGGCACTGCGCCTCGGTGCGGCGGCGGGACGTTATTTCCGCCGCGACGGACGCAACGGACACCGCGTGGTGATCGGCAAGGACACGCGGCTTTCGGGCTATATGATCGAGAACGCGCTGACCGCCGGGCTGACCAGCACCGGCATGAACGTGCTGCTGCTGGGTCCGGTGCCAACGCCGGCTGTGGGATTTTTGACGCGCTCGATGCGTGCGGATGTGGGCATCATGATCTCGGCCAGCCACAATCCGGCCTGCGACAATGGCATCAAGTTCTTTGGCCCCGATGGCTTCAAGCTGTCCGACGAGGCCGAGGCAGAAATCGAGCGTATCGTCGCGGAAGAAATCACCCCCGCCCAGCCCGAGAATATCGGCCGCGCCAAGCGGATCGACGACGGTCGCGGGCGCTATGTCGAATATGCCAAGACCACCTTCCCGACCGGGCAGCGACTGGACGGGCTGAAAGTGGTTGTCGATTGCGCCAATGGTGCGGCCTATCGCGCGGCACCCGAGGTCTTGTGGGAACTGGGCGCCGAGGTGATCCCCGTGGGCGTCGAGCCCGATGGCTTCAACATCAATGACGGCGTCGGCAGCACACATCCCGAGGCATGCGCACGCGCGGTGCTGGCGCATGGCGCCGATCTGGGCATCTCGCTGGACGGCGATGCCGACCGGGTGGCTGTGATCGACGAACTGGGTCGCCTGGCCGATGGCGATCAGATCATGGCGTTGCTTGCGGGCCGGTGGGCGGAAGAAGGCCGGCTGAAGGGCGGCGCGCTGGTTGCAACGGTGATGTCCAATCTTGGCCTGGAACGGTTCCTTGAAGGGCGCGGACTGCGGCTGGAACGGACCAAGGTCGGCGACCGCTATGTGGTCGAGCGGATGCGCGGACAGGGCTTTAATCTGGGTGGCGAGCAATCGGGCCATATCGTGATGACCGATTACGCAACCACGGGCGACGGCTTGATCGCGGGGCTGCAATTCCTGGCAGCCATGGCCGATAGCGGCCAGCCCGCCAGCCAGTTGGTGGCGCAGTTCGATCCGGTACCGCAAATGCTGAAAAACGTCCGCTTTGCCGCTGGCGCCGATCCGCTGTCGGCAGATCCTGTCAAGGCTGTCATCGCCGAGGCGGAACGCCGCTTGCAGGGCCATGGCCGCGTGCTGATCCGCAAGTCGGGCACCGAGCCGCTGATCCGGGTGATGGCAGAGGCCGAGGACGAGGCCGTTCTGCGCGATGTCGTGGACGGGATCGTGGCGGCGGTCGAACGGGCGGCCTAGGCCGAGGCTTTTTCCTCAAGCATCAGCCATTCCTCTTCGGCTTCGGCCAGTTTCGCCTGCCGGTCGGCCAGCCCTTCGCTGGCCTTCTGGAACTTGGCCGGCGCGGTGCTGAAGAGGTCTGGGTCCGACAAGAATATGCCCAGCTTGGCGATCTCGGCTTCCAGCCGTTCGATGATCCCCGGCAACGTCTCTAGCCGGTGCTTTTCGGTAAAGCTCAGCCCGTCGCGCGCCGGTTTCGGCTTATCATTCGCCCTATCGGCGGTGGCCCTGGGCGTTTCCGGCGGGGATGTGGGCGCGGGCAGAGTGCCTTCGTTCGCACTCTCTGGGCGCTGCGCGCGATAGTCGGACCAGCCACCCGGATAGATCACGGCGCGGCCATCGCCTTCCATCGCGATGGTGGTGTCGGCAACCCGGTCAATGAAATCGCGGTCGTGGCTGACCAGCAGCACGGTCCCGTCATACTCGCCCAGGATATCCTGCAGCAGATCCAGCGTTTCCACGTCCAGATCGTTGGTTGGTTCGTCCAGGACCAGCAGGTTGGACGGATGCGCCATGATCCGCGCCAGCAACAGCCGCGCCTTTTCGCCGCCCGACAGGCTGCGAACCGGCGCGCGGACCTGTCCCTCATCGAACAGGAAATCCTTGAGATAGCCGACCACATGCCGGGGAACGCCGCGCACCATGACCTGATCGGCCCGGCCCGAAACCCGCATATCGGGATCACCCGTCAGGCTGTCCCACAAGCTTGCATCCGGGTCCAACGCCGCACGGGTCTGGTCGAAGACGGCAATATCCAGATTGGTCCCGTGGACCACGCTGCCCTCGTCAGTTGCGATCTCACCGGTCAGCATCTTGATCAGGGTGGTCTTGCCCACGCCGTTGGGCCCGACAAAGGCCACGCGGTCACCACGCAACACGCGCAGATCAAAGGGCCGCAGGATCACGCGGTCGCCAAAGACCTTGCTGATGCCGCGCGCCTCGATCACCCGCTTGCCTGATTGCTGACCCGCATCCAGCGCCATTGCTGCCGTGCCTTGCCGTCTGATCTGCGAACTGCGCTCGGCCCGCAGCGCCTGCAACGCGCGAACACGACCCTGATTGCGCTTGCGCCGGGCGCTGATGCCTTCGACCGCCCACCGCGCCTCTGCCTTGATCTTGCGATCCAGCTTGTGACGGGCCTCATCCTCGGCGGCCCAGGTCGTCTCGCGCCATTCCTCAAAGGCTTCAAAGCCCTTTTCCTGTCGACGGACAGCACCGCGGTCGATCCACAGCGTCGCCCGCGCCAGGGCACGCAGAAAGGCGCGGTCGTGGCTGATCAGCACGAAGGCGGATTTCGTCGCTTTCAGCTGTTCTTCGAGCCAGCCGATCGCCTGGATGTCCAGATGGTTGGTCGGTTCGTCCAGCAGCATCAAATCTGGCGCCTCGGCCAGCAGGCGAGCCAGCGCCGCCCGACGACGTTCCCCACCCGATGCGGTGGCGACGGAGCGGTCAGGATCGAATTTCAACCCTTCGGCCGCCATTTCAACGCGGTAGTCCTGCCCCTCGTCCAGTCCGGCACGGGCAAAATCGCCAAGCGTTTCAAAGCTGGACAGATCCGGGTCCTGCTCCATATAGCCGACGCTGGTGCCCAACGGGGTCACAACTTCGCCCCGGTCCGCCTCGACCAATCGCGCCATGACCTTCATCAGGGTCGATTTTCCCGAGCCATTGCGCCCAACCAACGCCACCCGATCGCCTGGCTGAATGGTCAGGGACAGGTTTTCGAAAACGGGTTCGCCGCCGAAGGTCAGGGAAATATCGGTCAGTTGTAACAGGGGTGCGCGTGCCATGGCCGGGCAGGTAATGCGTGTCAGGTGCCGGGTCAATCGCTGGCAGTATCTTATTTTTTTGGTCGGATATTCGGTTGACGCGGTGATTTTCTGCTGTATCAAGCTTGCATATTGACTGACTAAAGGAGTCGACTATGCGCCCTCTGATCCTGACCGCCCTTTTGGGTGCGACCGCCCTGCCCGCATTTGCGCAAGAGGTGAACGTCTATTCGCACCGCCAGCCAGAGCTGCTGCAGCCGCTGGTCGATGCGTTTACCGCCGAGACCGGCATCACCGTGAACGTCGCCTTTGTCGACAAGGGCATGGTTGAGCGCCTGAAGGCCGAGGGCGATCGCAGCCCGGCTGATCTGATCATGACCGTTGATGTTGCGCGTCTGGGCGAGGTCAAGGATGCCGGCGTGACCCAGGCGGTCGAGGACGAGGCTCTGGCCGTGATCCCCGAAGGGCTGCGCGACGCCGACAACCAGTGGTTCGGCCTGACCACCCGCGCCCGTATCGTTTATGCCAGCGCCGAGCGCGTTGCCGATGGCGAGGTGACCACCTATGAGGATCTGGCGGACCCGAAATGGCAGGGTCGCATCTGCACCCGTCCCTTCACCCATGATTACAACGTGGCGCTGACGGCGGCCTATCTGGCCCATCACGGCGCCGAGGAAACAAAAACCTGGCTCGAGGGCATCAAGGCCAATCTGGCCAAGAAACCCGAAGGCGGCGATCGCGATCAGGTCAAATCGATCTGGGCCGGTGAGTGCGATATCAGCGTGGGCAACACCTATTACATGGGTGCGATGCTGAAGGATGACGAACAGAAGGAATGGGCCAACTCCGTGCGCATCGTCTTTCCGACCTTTGCCGATGGTGGCACCCATGTGAACGTGTCGGGCGTGGCAATGACCACCTCTGCCCCGAACAAGGAAGCCGCGCAGCAATTCATGGATTTCCTCGTCAGCGACGAGGCGCAGGCGATCTATGCCGAGACGAACAACGAATTCCCCGTCTCGGATCATGTCGAACCTTCGGAACTGGTGGCAAGCTGGGGTGAGTTCACCCCCGACACCACGCCGCTGACCGAGATCAGCGCCCTGCGCCCCGAAGCCCTGAAACTGATCGAAGAGGTCAATTTCGACGGCTGAGGCCTGCCTGATTGCATCGACAATGCCGGGGCCTCGCGCTCCGGCATCTTTCGTTTCGACAAAGTGCTTTCGGCCCGGTGGCGTTTGGCCTATGTCGCTGTCTCAATCGGAATTCCTAAGGATCGCGATGTGACCGATCATATCATCAAGGATATCTCGCTGGCCGAATATGGCCGTAAAGAGCTGGATATAGCTGAAACCGAAATGCCCGGCCTGATGGCCTTGCGGGCCGAATATGGCGAGGCAAAGCCTTTGGCAGGCGCGCGCATCGCCGGCAGTCTGCACATGACCGTGCAAACCGCCGTGCTGATCGAAACCTTGACGGCACTGGGCGCGGATGTGCGTTGGGCAAGCTGCAACATCTATTCGACGCAGGACCATGCAGCCGCGGCGATTGCGGCAACCGGTGTGCCGGTCTTTGCCATCAAGGGCGAGACGCTGCCGGAATACTGGTCCTATACCGATCGGATTTTCCAGTTCGCCGAGGGTCCCGCGAACATGATCCTGGACGATGGCGGCGATGCCACCATGTATATCCTGCTGGGTGCGCGGGCCGAGGCGGGCGAAACCGGCCTGATCGAAACGCCCACCAGCGAGGAAGAAGAGGCGCTGTTTGCGCAGATAAAGAAGCGGCTGACCCAAAGCCCCGGTTGGTTCGCCGCGCAGCGCGATGCGCTGCAAGGTGTGACCGAGGAAACCACGACCGGCGTGCATCGCCTTTACGATCTGCACAAGAAAGGCCTGCTGCCCTTCCCCGCGATCAACGTGAATGACAGCGTCACCAAGTCGAAATTCGACAACAAATACGGCTGCAAGGAATCGCTGGTCGATGGCATCCGCCGCGCCACCGACGTGATGATGGCCGGCAAGGTGGCCGTCGTCTGCGGCTATGGTGATGTCGGCAAGGGTTCTGCCGCATCCTTGCGCGGTGCCGGTGCCCGCGTGAAAGTGACCGAGGTCGATCCGATCTGCGCGCTGCAAGCCGCGATGGACGGGTTCGAAGTGGTCACGCTGGAAGATGTGGCCGACAGCGCCGATATCTTCATCACAACCACAGGCAATCGCGATGTGATCCGGCTGGACCACATGCGCATGATGAAGGACATGGCGATCGTCGGGAATATCGGCCATTTCGACAATGAAATTCAGGTCGCCGCGCTGAAAAACCACAAATGGACCAATGTGAAGGATCAGGTGGACATGATCGAGATGCCCTCGGGCAATCGCATCATCCTGCTGAGCCAGGGCCGTCTGCTGAACCTTGGCAATGCCACCGGCCATCCCTCATTCGTGATGTCGGCCAGCTTTACCAATCAGGTGCTGGCCCAGATCGAGCTGTTCACAAAGGGCGACGAATACCAGCCCGGCGTCTATATCCTGCCTAAGGCGCTGGACGAAAAAGTCGCGCGGCTGCATCTGGACAAGATCGGCGTCAAGCTGAGCACACTGTCGCAGGAACAGGCCGACTATATCGGCGTGACGCCCGAGGGCCCCTTCAAATCCGATCAATACCGGTACTGACATATGAGCGAATATTCGTTGTTCACCTCGGAATCCGTATCCGAGGGCCATCCAGACAAGATCGCCGATCAGATCTCTGACGCGGTTCTCGACGCCATCATCGCCGAGGACCCGCGCGCGCGTGTCGCCTGCGAGACCATGGTAAAGACCGGCGTCGCGATCATTTCGGGCGAGATCACCACGACGGCCTGGGTCGATCTGGAATCTATCGTGCGCGGGGTGATCAACGGTATCGGCTATACCAGCAGCGATGTGGGCTTTGACGGGGCCACCTGTTCGGTGATCAATATCATCGGCAAGCAGGCACCCGAAATCGCGCAGGGCGTGGATCGCCAAAACCTTGAGGAACAGGGCGCCGGCGATCAGGGCCTGATGTTCGGCTATGCCAGCAATGAAACCGACGTGCTGATGCCTGCACCGATCACCTATGCCCATCGTCTGGTCGAACGCCAATCCGCCGTGCGCCGTGATGGCACGCTGCCCTGGCTGCGGCCCGACGCGAAATCGCAGGTCACACTGCGCTATGGCGCGGATGGCAAACCCGAGGGCGTGGACGCGCTGGTCCTGTCGACCCAGCACAACCCCGAAATCAGCCAGGCCGATCTGCGCGAGGCGGTGATGGAAGAGATCATCAAGCCAGTGATGCCTGCCGGCTGGCTTGGTGCCGAGGCCAAGCTGTACATAAACCCGACCGGCAGTTTTGTGACCGGCGGTCCGGTTGGCGATTGCGGTCTGACCGGGCGCAAGATCATCGTCGACAGCTATGGTGGCATGGCGCGGCATGGCGGGGGCGCGTTTTCGGGAAAGGACCCCAGCAAGGTCGACCGTTCCGCGGCCTATGCCGGGCGTTGGGTGGCCAAGAATATCGTCGCCGCCGGTCTGGCCGAACGCTGCGAAATTCAGGTCAGCTATGCCATCGGGGTGGCCGAACCGACCTCGATCAGCATCAACACCTTTGGTACCGAAACTCGTCCCGCGGAACAGATCATCCAGGCCGTGCGCGAGGTGTTCGACCTGCGACCTTTTGCGATCATCCGCGATCTGGATCTGCTGCACCCGATCTATCGACCGACCGCCAGCTATGGGCATTTCGGTCGCGATCCGTACCAGCTGGCAGGCGCAACCGCGTTCAGTTGGGAAAAGACCGACCGGGCCGATGCGCTGCAAGCGGCGATTTCGGGCTGATCGATGCTGGTGCTGACGCGCCCTCGGCTGGTGCTGCTGTCGGTCCCCAAGACCGGCACCACTGCCCTCGAGGCCGCGCTGGCAGAAGATGCCGATATGGTGCTGCGCAACCCGCCGCATCTCAAGCATATGAACCTGCGCGGCTGGCAGAACCGTCTGGCCCCTCTGTTCGAAGACAAGGACCGTCCTTTCCGCATCGTCGCCGTGGTGCGTGATCCGGTCGACCGTTTGCGCAGCTGGTATCGATATCGCCACCGCGATGACCTGGTCGGGCGGACCAACAGCACTCGCGGCCTGAGCTTTGAAGATTTCGCCGCCGAGGTGATGAAGCCCGACGACCGCGCGCCCTATGCGCGGATCGGCACGCAAACCGATTTTCTGACCGGCAAGGACGGCACGATCGGCGCAGATCTGATCTATCGTTACGAGAATATTCCGGATCTTACCGCCATGCTGGCCGATGCGCTTGGCCGTGATCTGCGGCTGGACCGGCTGAATGCTTCGCCCACCGTGGAAACACCGCTATCCGAGGCAACCGAGGCGAAACTGCGCCACCACCTGGCCCCGGATTGCGCGTTGCACGCCACCGCGCGTGGTCACGCCGACAGATAGGGCGTGAACGCCTGCCGGATCGTGTCGGATTGGGGTTTTACCGTGGCAGGCCAGGTTTGGACCACCTGCCCGTCCGGACCCAGCAATACCTTGTAGAAATTCCAGGCCGGTGCGTAGCCGTGATCCTTGCGCAGCCAGGCATAGAACGGGTGCAGGTCGCCCCGTGTGACATGGATGATGTCGCTCATCGGCAGGGTGATGCCATATTGAAGGGTGCAGAATTCCTTGACCTTCTCGGCATCGTCCAGTTCTTGGGCGAAATCATCGGAAGGCGTCGCAAGAACCACCAGCCCTTTGGGCCCGAACTCTTCGTGCAGCGCCTGCAGCCCCTCCAGCTGCGGCGTAAACCCACATAGCGACGCGGTATTCACCACCAGCACCGGTTTGCCGCGCCAATCGGCGGTGTTCAGCACGCCGCCATCGATTGAGGGAAAGGTGAAATCTGGCGCAGGCCCCTGCGCGGCGGATGCACCACGACGGCGCGGCAACAGCAGCGCAGAGATGGCGGCAAGACCGGCTTGCAGGGTACGGCGACGTAGCATGGGTTCAGGTTAACCCGAATTCAGCCCGTCGCATAGAGTTGTCGCGCGCGCTGTTCGAATGCGCGCACGATCCGGGCCATCGCCTCACCAAAGAAGACACCGATCACCTTTTGCAGGATGGCGTTCTTGAATTCGAAATCGACCCAGAAATCGATCCGTGAGCCACCCTCGTCCAGATCGGTAAAGGTCCAGCCGCTGCGCATATATTTGAACGGCCCCTCCAGATATTCGGTGTCGATCTGCAACGGGCTGCCCTGCTGCGTCGGTCCAAGGATCACCCGGCTGCCAAAGCGTTCGCGAAACACCTTGAAGCTGATGACCAGATCAGCCTCGACCAGCTCTGATCCATCCTCCTGCATCCGCCGCGAGCGGATCCGCGCAGCGCTGTTCCAGGGCAGGAATTCGGGATAGCGCTCTACATCGGCGACCAGATCGTACATCTGCCGGGCGGTGTAGGGCAGAACGCGGCTGTCATTGGATTTGGGCAAGGCGGTCTCGTGACTTTGCGACGTGAATGTCTATATCGAGGACGGCTTAGCAAAAAGGACAGCCAATGAACAACCTGATCTGGCTGATCCGTGCATCGCGTTGGGCGCGAAACCCGCCAAGCCGGCGAATGGTGATACTGGTTTTCACCATTGTTGCCCTTGGCCTGGCGCTGCTGGGGCTGGAATATTTTGGATTTTGGCCCGAATGGGCGACGCTGGATCAGGGGCGTCGCCCGCGCATTCCGCGCTGAGGCGGGCTTTACAGCCCTGCCTCGCCAAAGCTGTTGCACTGGTCAAGCTGGCCCGTACGAAAGCCGCGCATCAGCCATTCCTGACGCTGCTCGGCACTGCCATGGGTAAAGCTGTCGGGCATCGGCGTACGGCCGGCGCTTGACTGGATCACATCGTCACCCACGGCGCGGGCTGCATTCTGGGCCTCTTCCAGATCGCCCTCTTGCACGCTGCCGAACTGTTCGCTGGCTTCGCGCGCCCAGATGCCGGCAAAGCAATCCGCCTGCAATTCGGTCAGCACTGACAAAGCGTTCGAATCCGCTTCGCTGGCGCGTTGGCGCATCTTGGTGACCTCGCCCAGAATGCCCAACTGATTCTGCACGTGATGGCCAACCTCATGCGCGATCACATAAGCCGCAGCAAAGTCGCCGCCCGCGTTCATGCGCTGCGACATCACGTCGAAAAACTGCGTGTCGAGGTACAGGCGCTGGTCGCCGGGGCAATAAAACGGTCCCATCGCCGCAGAGGCACCGCCGCAAGCCGACTGCACGGCACCACGAAACAGCACCAGCGTCGGCACTGTATAGTCGCGGCCTGCCTGCTCGGGCAGGATCTGGCCCCAGACCTCTTCGGTATCGGCCAGCACGACAGAGCTGAACTCACCATATTGCTGGTCTGCCTCGCTGAGTTCGCCTGTCTGGGTGGAACCACTGTCCATCTGGCCCACCAACGGCGATATATCGACGCCGAAAAAGTAACCAAAAGCCAATACCGCCAGCATGCCGACGATGCCGATGCTGCCTGCTCCGCCAGCGCCCATGCGCCGCCGATCCTCTACATTTCGACTACCGCGCCGACCCCGCCATTCCATGCATGCGGTCCTTTCTGAGCTGTTTCTGCTTTTGCCTTTGCACCGCAACAAAGGCGGCATCGTGATCAAACACCGGGCCTGCCCTTGTGGTTCCGCCCGATACCTGACGTCAGTTTCACCGCGAGTACCGGCCTTGCCAAGGCTTTACCCACGGCCCATCCGCCGATCAATCCGGCGCGAGGCGCTGCGGCACGGGTTGACGCGGGCAGCGGTGCAGGTCAATTGCCTCAGGAAAAGAAGATCGAGGGGCCGGATGCTGCGCCGACTATACGACTGGACGATGGGGCTGGCCTCGCACCGGCATTCCCTCTGGGCGCTGTTCGGCGTCAGCTTCGTGGAAAGCAGCGTCTTTCCGATCCCGCCCGACGTGCTGATGATCCCGATGGTGCTGGCACGCCGCGACCGTGCCTTCATGATCGCGGCGGTTGCCACCATCGGTTCAGTTCTGGGTGCGTTGCTGGGCTATTGGATCGGGGCCACGCTGATGGACAGCCTGGGCCAATGGGTGCTGACGGCCTATGGCAAGCAGGACAGCTTTGATCATCTGGCGGCACGGTTCGATGAATATGGCGCATGGGCGGTGCTGTTTGCCGGCGTGACGCCGTTTCCGTTCAAGGTCATCACCATCTTTTCCGGCGCGGTCAGCCTGTCGCTGCCAATCTTTATCGCCAGTTCGATCATCGCCCGCGCGCTGCGCTTTTTCATCGTGGCTGGACTGCTGTGGCGCTTTGGCGAGCCGATCCGCGACTTTATCGAGCGCAGGCTGGGTCTGGTCTTTACCCTCTTCATGATCTGCCTGATCGGCGGCTTTGTTGCGCTGAGGTATCTGTGATGCGCAACCTGACCGATGGCCAGATCGCCACGTTGGCGGGGCTGGGCTCTGCTGCCTTGCTGGCCGCTGCTCTGTTCTTTCAATCCATCGGCTATGCGCCATGCGAATTGTGCATCCTGCAACGCTGGCCTCACCTGATCGCGGCGCTGATCGGGCTGGCTATCTGGTTTACAGGCTTTCGGCGCTGGCTGGCGGTACTGGGCATGGCGGCTGCGGCCACTGCGATGGGGCTGGCGCTGTACCATCTGGGCGTCGAATACGGTTGGTGGCCGGGACCGGCGCATTGTTCGGGCGGCGTCTCGGGACTGACCAGCATGTCGACCGAAGATCTGATGGCACAACTGCAGGCCGCCCCGGTCGTGCGCTGCGACGAGGTCAGCTGGCGTCTGGTTGGCCTGTCGATGGCGGGCTGGAACATGCTCTGTTCAGCGGTTTTGGTGGTGATATGGGGCCTGTCGCTGCGCCGGACCGGCGAAGCCGCCGCCTGATCGGGGCAAAAGCCGCCGAATTTCGCCCAAGGCGCGGTATCTTCTGCCTTTTCGCCGCGTCGCGGGGTCTGCGCAATTGCATCCAGATGATGCAGTCGTTATATCAATCAGCAATAAATGTTGAGGCATAACAGTGGCAGAGAACCGCGACGACGACGCACAGGAATCCGGCGATAACGGCGAAGAGAACGGGCGTCCCGAGCGTGTCGTGATGGCCCATGACGGGCCGGTCATCGACATTTCGGATGAGATGAAGACGTCTTATCTGGACTATGCCATGTCGGTCATCGTCAGCCGCGCGATCCCCGATCTGCGCGACGGGCTGAAACCGGTGCACCGCCGCATCCTTTATGCGATGGACGAATCCGGCAACACCTTTGACAAACCCTATCGGAAATCGGCACGTCCGGTCGGCGACGTGATGGGTAAATATCACCCGCACGGCGATTCCGCGATCTATGACGCGCTGGTGCGGATGGCGCAAAGTTTCTCGATGTCGCTGCCCTTGCTGGACGGTCAGGGGAACTTTGGCTCGATGGACGGCGATCCGCCCGCCGCAATGCGCTATACCGAAGTGCGCATGGCCAAGGCGGCGAATTACCTGCTGATGGATATCGACAAGGATACGGTCGATTTTCAGGACAACTATGACGGCAAGGACCGCGAGCCCACGGTTCTGCCTGCGCGTTTCCCGAACATGCTGGTCAATGGCGCGGGCGGTATTGCTGTAGGCATGGCCACCAACATTCCCCCGCACAATCTGGGCGAGGTGATCGATGCCACGCTGGAACTGATCGAAAACCCCGACCTGCCGACCGAACGTCTGATCGAGATCATTCCCGCCCCCGATTTCCCGACCGGTGGCATCATCCTTGGCCGCTCTGGCGCACGCAAAGCCTATCTGGAAGGGCGTGGCAGCGTCATCATCCGCGCCCGCACCCGTATCGAGGAATTGCGCAAGGATCGTTACGGCATCGTCATCGACGAGATCCCCTATCAGGTTAACAAGGCGACCTTGCAGGAACGCATCGCGGAACTGGCCAAGGAAAAGCGCGTCGAGGGCATCGCCAACGTTCAGGACGAATCCGACCGCTCGGGCATCCGTGTGGTGATCGAGCTGAAACGCGACGCCACGCCCGAAGTGGTGCTGAACCAGCTGTTCCGCTTTACCCAGATGCAGACCAGTTTTGGCTGCAATATGCTGGCGCTGAACGGCGGCCGGCCCGAACAATTGGCGCTGCGCGATTTTCTGACCAATTTCCTGACCTTCCGCGAAGAAGTTGTCGCACGACGCACGGCCTATGAACTGCGCAAGGCACGCGAACGCAGCCATATCCTGTGCGGTCTGGCGGTCGCCGTCAGCAATGTCGATGAGGTCGTCGCCACCATCCGCAGCAGCGCCGATGCCGCCGAGGCGCGCGAACGACTGATGGAGCGCCGCTGGCCCGCCCATGAGATCATCGAATACCTCAAGCTGATCGACGATCCGCTGCACCCGGTCAATGATGACGGCACCTATTACCTGTCCGAAACGCAGGCCCGCGCCATTCTGGATCTGCGCCTGCAAAGGCTGACCCAGATCGGCGTGCAGGAAGTCACCGACGAGTTGCAGCAGCTTGCCGATGCGATCCGCGACTATCTGGCGATCCTGGCGTCGCGCGAACGGATCATGGCGATCATCAGCGACGAGTTGCGCGAAGTGCGCGAGTTGTTCGCCGTGCCGCGCCGCACCGAGATCGTCGATTGGTCCGGCGATATGGACGACGAGGACCTGATCGAACGCGAGGATATGGTCGTCACCATCACCTCGGGCGGCTATATCAAACGCACGCCGCTGGCCGATTTCCGCAGCCAGCGTCGCGGTGGCAAGGGCCTGTCGGGGATGGCGACCAAGGAAGACGACGTCGTCACCACGCTATTCGTCGCCAATACCCATACCGAGCTGCTGTTCTTCACCACCGATGGCATGGTCTACCGGATGAAGACGTGGCGGCTGCCGCTTGGCGGACGCACGGCCAAGGGCAAGGCCATCGTGAATATCCTGCCGATCGATCTGGGGGTTTCCATCGCTGCGCTGATGCCGGTCGATGCGCCCGAGGCTGAATGGGACGGCTATCAGGTGATCTTTGCCACCTCGCAGGGCGATGTGCGCCGCAACGCGCTGTCGGATTTCGCCAATGTGCGCTCGAACGGCAAGATCGCGATGAAGCTGCCCGAAGGGGTCGAGTTGATCGGCGCGCGGATGGCGACCGAGGAGGATGACGTGATGCTGGTCACCGGCGGTGGCCGCGCGATCCGCTTTCCGACGACCGCCGTGCGCGTCTTCAAGGGCCGCGATTCCACCGGTGTTCGCGGCATCCGCCTGCCCGAGGGCCAAGAGGTCGTCAGCATGTCGATCATCCGCCATTTCGAGGCCGATCCCGCCGAACGTGTCGCCTATCTGAAAATGCGCCGCGCCGTTGCTGGTGCACTGGATGACGGGGCCGAGGCCGATGACGACGAGGAAGCGGTCGAAGAGGGCAGCATCACGCAGGAACGCTATGCCGAAATGTCGGCGGCCGAGGATCTGATCCTGACCATCAGCGCCAAGGGTGCGGGCAAGATCAGTTCCAGCCACGATTATCCGGTTCGCGGACGCGGCGGCCAGGGTGTCATGGCCATGGACAAGGCCATGCGCGGTGGCACGTTGATTGCCAGCTTCCCCGTCGAGATGGATGACCAGATCATGCTGGCGACCTCGACCGGGCAGTCGATCCGGGTGCCGGTGGATGGCATCAGCTTCCGTTCGCGCAGCGCGGGCGGTGTGAGGGTATTCAACACCACCAATGGCGAAGAGGTCGTTTCCGTCGCCCGGATCGCTGAACAGGAACAGCCCGTCGGCAGCGACGATGAAAACCAGACACCGATCGACGGCGAAACGGGCACGGATGAGGATAATCAGGGCTGACAGCATGGCGCCTGCAATCGCGGGCGCCCCAATGGCTTGACGCATTGAGAAAACCGGTTTCCGATGGGAATGTGGTGCTGGCGGGCGAACCCGCCAGCGAGGAATGGGAAACAAAGGTGAACGGATCGAACGAGTCAGTACTGCGCGAACGGTTGCAGACCGGGTTTCTGGGCCTCATCGCGTTTTCACTGCTGCTCTTCGTGCTGGTTCAGGCGCGCTTCATCCTGATCGCGCTGGCCATTGCAATCATCATCTTTTCGCTGACATCGGACGCCATCGGCGCCATCTCGCGCCAAAAGGTGCCCAGCTGGCTGGCCACGACACTTGCCCTGCTGGGGATTGCCCTGGGGCTGCTATGGCTGTCGACAACCATCGTCTCACAGGTCAATCAGGTCGTCTTTACCGCGATCACCTATGCCGAGCAGGCACAGGCGGTCTTGCCGTCGCTGACCGAACGGCTTGGCCCCAACGTCTCTCAAGCGGTCCAGACCGCGATCAACAACACCGATTTCGTCGGCTGGATCAGATCGGCCGCCGGCGGCGCCTCTGGCCTGCTGTCGGGATCGGTGCTGGTGATCCTGTTCGTCGGCTTCATGTTCGCCGAGCGTGTCTGGTTCCCGCTCAAGGTTGAGCGTCTGACGGGTGATCCGGTGCAGGCGCTACAGGTGCGCAGCATCATTGCCTCGATCATGCACCGGGTTAACCGCTATCTGGTCGTCAAGACCGCTGTCAGCGCGGCCACGGCAGTGATTGTCTGGGGGGTTTTCACCGTCGCGGGCCTGGAGCTTTCGGGCCCCATCGCGATGATGACCTTCGTGCTGAACTTCATTCCCTCGGTCGGCTCGATCATCGCCACACTGATCGCCTTTGTCCTGTCCTACGTGCTTAGCGCCGATATCAGCGTGGCCGTCATGGTCGGGCTGGCTTGCACGCTGACACAATTCCTGATCGGCAATGTTCTGGATCCGATGCTGCTGGGCCAGACGCTGCGGCTGTCCAGCTTTGGCATCATCCTGTCGTTGGCCTTCTGGGGTGCGGTATGGGGCGTGCCGGGCATGTTTCTGGCGGTACCGATCATGGTGGCGCTGATGATCGTCTGCGCCCATATCCCCTGGCTCAGACCGGTTGCGGTAATGCTGTCACGCGAAGGCCTGCCAGAGGACGGCATGAGCGATGAGGAAATCGTCAATGGCGGCAGCACCGGCCCGCAGGTTCAGCCCGTTGAACCGACCCCCCCGGAAGAACTGAAGCCGGTCGCCCGCAAGTCGGTCATGTAAGCAGCGCGCAGAAGCGGACGGGCCGGGCAACAAACCCGCGCCACCCCGCAACACGCGCTTGGGCGCTTTCCGCGGTTTCGAGCGCGTCGCTAAATGTCAAACTTCAGGCTGACCAACGACATCTTCCACCAGGCGGTTGTTAACCCCGGCCGCCATGATCGCAAACATGCCGCAAGAGCGGGTGCATCTAGCGGCACCCGATCTCAAGGCGCCTGCTCAGTAGTCGCCGTCTCCGCCGCCATCACCGTCAAAATCGCCGTCGAAGGTCAGGCTTGGATCGCTCTTGTCGGCGGTGCTTGGGGCCTTCGGATCGTCGGCCTGCGCGGTTTTCGGACCATCGTCGCGCTCTGCTTTGTCCCTCTTTCCGGCTGAGGCCTGTGCCAAGACCTCGGGATTGCGCAGCCAGACATCGCGCTGTGCATAGGGTATCTCGATCTTCTCTTGTGCAAAGCGGCGCACGACCTCGTGCAGCACATCCGAGGTCACATTGATGCCGCCGGCCACATCCGACAGAATCGCGCGGATCTCGAAATCCATGCTGTCGGCACCCAAGCCCCTGAACAGAACGACGGGGGCCGGATCGATCATCACCGTGGGCTGATCCTCGATGATTTCACGCAAGATCGCATCGACCTTTTGCGTATCGGTGCCATAAGCGACGCCCACCGGAATGATGACCCGACCATTGCGGCTGGACCTGGTCCAGTTGGTCACCGGCTGGCTGACCAGGTCGCTGTTGGGGACGATCACTTCGGTCTTGTCGAAGGTCTCGACCGCGGTCGAGCGGACCGAGATACGCTTGACGATGCCCTGCTGACCGCCCGCGTCGACCCAGTCACCGACACTGATCGGACGCTCGATCAGCAGGATAATGCCCGCGACGAAATTCGACACGATGTTCTGCAGGCCAAAACCGATACCCACCGACAGGGCGCTGGCAACAATCGCCAGCGAGGACAGGTTGATCCCGGCCGATGAGATGGCAACCACAGCGGCGATGAATATCCCCAGATAGCCCAGCCCGGCGACAAGCGCATTCTGCCCGCCCGCCTCGATCTTGGTCTTGGGCAACACCGAATTGCGCAATGTGCGTTGCAGCGCGCGGGTGATTGCGTAGCCGATGCCAAAGACCAGGATCAGGCTGATCACACCGCCGGGCGAGATAGTGATGCCACCAAAGGTCGCGCCCGCCATCATCCGGCGCCACATCTCGGCCAGCTCAGCCCTCGACGCCCCCCAGATTGCCATGAACAGCGGCACCGACATGACAACCAGGATCGCCCCGATGATCAGCGGCCACAGCCCTTCGCGCGCGCCCTCTTCGCCGCGCTTCAGCATGTTGAAGATATCGGCGATGAGATCCTGCGCCAGGATCAGGAAACCCAGCAGCGCCAGCGTCAGCAGCCACGACCACATGAAGCCGTTGGCGACGTTGATGAAACTGATCGCACCGACAATCACGGTGCCAACCGCGACGACCCGCGACAGCATACCCGCGATCGCCATCACGCGGTTGCGCACCCGCGTGTCGTCTTCGCTGGACCAACGCATGATCCCGCGCAGGACATTGCCAAGCCGGAACAGAAAGATCGCCGCCAGCAGGATCAGCACGAAATGGATCACCGTGGCAGCGCCATCGGACATGTCGAAAGGCAGTCGCGGTGCGCGTTCGTTTTCGGGATAGATGACCGAGGCCGGCAGCACCGCATTGGCCAGCACATGCTGCACGGCAAAGATCATCGCCAGAATATTGGTGCTGTTGCGCGCGACCGCGCGGCGCTTGTCAGGAATGTCCAGCGTCGCATAGGCAATCACCTGGCGCGGGAACAACTGCCGCGAAATCCAACGCCCGATGAACAGGATCACCCCCGCGCCCGGCAGCGCGAAAAGAATGGGCTGCGTCCACTGCCCGAACCATTCCGTCGCCAACAGCCCGGTGATGCCAAGAAAGATCCCCAGCATCGGAATGATGATCTGTCCAAGCGAGACGAAAAACGCCACCACCGCGCGTGAATAGCTGGAGGCACGCGCCGAAAGGACCGAAGGCAGCCGCTCGATCCAGCGACGCCCAAAGGTCAGAAGCAGGACCGCCAAAGCGATATATCCCAGAACCTTTGGCAACCGGCCGCCCAACTCGGACAGCCCGCCGCTTTGCTGGGTCAGGCTTAGCGTGGCACTGCCGATCGCGCGCAGCAATTCAGACCCTTCGGTTGCCGCTGCGCGCAGGTTCGCCGGCAGCAACGGCGACGGAAACAGCTTGGCGACCTGTTCGGCCTCAAGGTCGGTCAGGCGTTCGTTAAGGCCCTCGATGATGGAATTTGCACGGCTGAGTGCCTCGTCCGCGGCCAGCACCGGCGCCTGCAAGGCAGCAAGCTGCTGGTTCAGTTCGGCTCGCCTGTCGGCGATGGCCTCGTCCTCGGTCTCACCCTCGGCGGGCGCGGCACCAAGCGCCGAAATCTGATCCCTGACAGTGGCAATGCGCCCCGAATTCGACCCCTGCGCCGATTGAAACTCGTCACGCCAATCCGCGACGGATTGGCGGGCCTCGATCAGTTGTTCTTCTGTTGCATCGGTTGCATCGGTCAGCCCCTCGGCATTCGATGCGAGCGTTTCCCATTGCTGATAGTCCAGCGCCTGATCATCCTGCGCCAGGACCGGCCCGGCAACAGCCAGCAACACCGCCAGAATGACGGAAAGAAGAACCTGTTTCATGTGATGTCAGCCTTCGAAGACTTCGGGCAGTTTGGGCGTTTCGGCAACCAGCCAATCAGGGACCGGCAGGCCCTTGGCGCGCAGGAAGTCGGGGTTGAAAAGCTTGGTCTGATAGCGGTTTCCGTAATCGCACAGCACTGTGACGATGGTCTTGCCCGGCCCCATCTCGCGCGCCATGCGGATCGCACCGGCGATGTTGATCCCGGTCGAGCCGCCCATGACCAGCCCCTCTTCCTTGACCAGATCAAAAATGATCGGCAGCGCCTCTGCATCCGCGATGCGCCAGCTGAAATCGGGCGTGAACCCTTCCAGATTGGCGGTGATGCGTCCCTGCCCGATCCCCTCGGTGATCGAATCGCCCGGGCTGGCGAATTCGCCAGTCGTATAGAAACTGTGCAAGGCAGCGCCTTCGGGATCGGCCAGACCGATCTTGACGCGCTTGGGCTGCAGGAACTGCCCCACACCCGCCAACGTCCCGCCAGAGCCAACGGCGCAGGTGAACCCGTCGACCTTGCCGCCTGCCTGTTCCCAGATCTCGGGGCCGGTCGTCTCGAAATGCGCTGCACGATTTGCGACATTGTCGAACTGGTTGGCCCAGATGGCACCATTGGGTTCGGTCTGGGCCAAAGCCTCGGCCAACCGCCCGGAATAGCGCACGTAGTTGTTGGGGTTCTTGTAAGGCGCGGCCGGAACCTCGACCAGTGTTGCGCCCGCCAGCCGCAACATGTCCTTTTTTTCCTGACTTTGGGTTTCAGGAATGACGATCACCGATTTGAACCCCATCGAGGCCCCGACCAGCGCCAGACCGATGCCAGTATTGCCGGCTGTGCCCTCGACAATGGTGCCGCCCGGACGCAACTGGCCCGAAGCGACCGCATCCTTGATGATATACAGCGCCGCACGGTCCTTGACCGATTGGCCGGGATTCATGAACTCGCATTTGCCCAGAATCTCACAGCCGGTTTCCTCGCTTGCCCGTTGCAGGCGGATCAGAGGGGTGTTTCCGATGGCCTCGGCGAGGTCCTTGCAAATGCGCATGGCGGTGTCCCTGTAGCTGGGTGATCTTTTAGCTCGGCCGTGGCCGGCTTGTCCCTACCTATACGCGCCCGCCATGAGGGGGCAAGCCCACGCACAGACCCGGAACCTCACGTTGCCGCCAATTCCTGTTGCAGCCGTGTATGGTTCAACTGCAGCCACATGGCCAATAGCGCCAGCGGGCCGTTCGACACCTGCCCTGTTGCGGTCAGCGACTGCAACTGTTCACGCGGCAGGATATGGCTGCGAATATCCTCGTGTTCGCTGTCGAGCCCGTGGATACCTGCCGCATCGTCCGGCAAATCGGCCTGCGCCACGTAGAGATAAAGAAACTCGCCAACCGCACCCGGACTGGGATAGTTGTGAATGGCCGGGAAAAGCTGGCCAAGCGGCAGCCGCGCCTCTTCCATCGCCTCGCGGCGGGCGGCGATCTCGGGCGTTTCGCCCACGTCGATGCGGCCGGCAATGGTTTCCAGCAGCCAGGGCTGTGGATCGCCGCGCATCGCCGGCGCCACCCGGAACTGGTCGATCAGCAAAACCCTGTCGCGGACCGGATCCCAAGGCAGGACAACAACGGCGTCACCCATTACGAAGCCCGCCCGCTTGACCTCGGCCGACCAGCCGCCAGAGATCAGCCGATGGCTCAGCCGCCACTCTTCGACCGCGAAGAAATCGGCATAGGGCTGGCTGCGCTGCACCAACTGCCAGTCAGCTGTGTCGTCGCTATGGTCTATGGGCCCGACCAATCCACCACCTGCGGGCGGAGTGGCCTTTGCACGCAATCGGCTGTCGGCCCAGACCCCGATCATCGGCAAACGCGAGGCGATGACGGCAGCCGCGATCTGCGCCGGCTGCGCCAGCACCTCTTGCGCGATCTCGGCCGCCAGATGGGCGGGCCACTGATGGTCATCCCACGGGATGCCGCCCGGCCCCTGCGCCAGTGCACCCAGAACGCGCATGCCCTGCAGCGGCACCGGCGCCAGCCCCATGACCTCGGCATAGCGCATCAATGCAGGCGTCGGCGCGACCGCGACCGCAGCGATCTGCCCCGGACCCTGCTGCCAGACAGGCCAGCCATGACGCGCGATCCCGGCCCGCATGCCGCCGGTCAAGCGGCCATCCAGGGTCATCTCGCGCCCCACTGTCAGCCCAAGAACATTGCGCACCATCGGATGGGCCATCGGCCCCACCAGAACCAATTCACCATTCATAGCTGCTGCCCCGAAATATGCAGTGCTGCCGCCTGCCCCATTTCATAGGATGTCGTTTCATAGAGATGATCAAAACCGGCCATCTGCACGTCCCAAAGCACAGCGCCTGCATCCGAGGTCGCAAAATCGATGAACGCGCCAAGCTCGTCAGTCGTCAGCGGGGCATAGGACAGATACAGATAAGCGGTCACCCATTCGCGGGTCTGCAGGCGGATCTCGTCTTCCCGGGCCCAGGTGTCGGCCAGGATCTCGGCCTCGGACATCGGCACCTGATAACCGCCGGCATCCCGAAACCCCTGCGCAAACGCCAGCGCCGCATTCAAGCCAGAGGCGACGTTCTGCTCGATTAGGTCCGTACCGTCGAGCAGGTGGTTTATCTGCGCCAGCCGCGGTGCTTCGATACTCTGGGCATCGCGATATGCTTGAATAGCGCCCGCCTCTGTATCGCTGTCCAGCATGGCACGCCTGCCCGCCAGATCCAGTTCAATGATCTGCTGCCCCAACGTGGTTGCGTAAAAGGCAATCGCCTCTTCAAGGGAGGCTTGCGATCGGTCATCCAGCGCCGCCTGCATCCCCGAACGCAACAATCCGGCCAGCCGCTGAGGTTGGTGTATCGCGGCCACGCCTTCGACCCAGCCAGCATCGCTGCCACGTTCAAACAACATCTGGGCCATCTCATCAGCCTGTCCCAACGCCTCGGCCTGCAAAGTCGGCATCAGCTCATCGAGCCGCAACACGGCCCACAGTCGGGCCTCAGAGGTCACCTGCGGCATCTGCGCGGCGGCTGGCGGCTCATCGGCCAGGCCACGCGACGGCGAAACCCAGAGGGCCACCCCGACGGCAAGGATCATCAATAGCCACCGCGTCATCAGCCCGCCTTTCATCACACTCGCTGGTTTTTCGCGGAAACCCTCTTGCGCTTCAACCCCTGCCCGTCTAAATCCCCGCCTCACCACACCAAAAGCGCGGAGAGGTGCCGGAGTGGTCGAACGGGGCGGTCTCGAAAACCGTTGAGCCTGCAAGGGTTCCGTGGGTTCGAATCCCACCCTCTCCGCCATTTGTCCCAAGCCGTTGTTTTCGCTAAGGGTTTACTCCTGATGTCCAAGCCGAAGTTGTCCATAATGGACCACAGGAAGGCAGAAGACGTGCAGTATCTCGTGCAACCTCGCGGCCCCGGCAGAAGCTGGGTGTTCAGAATGGTAACGCCCCCTGCTCTGTTGGGGTTGCCGAACCCTTGGGATGGGAAGCAACTGGGCAAGGAAATCAAACGGGGCTTGTCCACCGGCCACCTGCCCGACGCCCGCAAGCTCCGCGACATTCTCTTGGGTGGCTTGCGTCGACTCGAAGCGCAGCAAGGCGACAAGGGTGCGTTCTCGCTACCATCAGCCTTTGAGTGGCGGGAAGCAATTGCCGCAGACGCCGACGCGAATACCGGTGATACCCACGGCGGTCTTGAACTGGTGCTGCACGACAAGCTGGAAGCTGCCGCCGCCCGTGGCTTCCCTGTGGATCAACTGCGGCGGTTTTCTCGGATCGCCAATGGGAAAGGGTATCCGCTGGAACGCGCCCTTGCCGAATACATCAAAGCCCGCCGCCCCGGAAATCCGTTCCAGTTCAAGCCAATCAGCCAGTCCACTGCGGATAACCTGAAGACCGCTGCCAAGCACCTGCGGGCTTTCCTTCTCGACGTAGACAACACGGTCTCTGAAAGAAATTCACCAAATGAGTGCAGTCATGAGGTTCAGAGGAAAGCCCGCCGAGAGAACGGGTTTTGCGCCGATTGCGGGCAAGGTGGTGTTCAGCATGTTCGGCAAACCCCTCTGAAAACACGGTAAAATCCGGCCGCAGCCGGATCGGGAGAACGCTTTCGCTGGGGCAAGTGGCGGAGACGAAGGGATTCGAACCCTCGAGACCCTTCCGGGCCTACTCCCTTAGCAGGGGAGCGCCTTCGACCACTCGGCCACGTCTCCGCCGACCCGTTTAGTGATCCGGGCTGGCAGGGGCAAGGGGTAAACTGGTGGCTTTTGATGGTTCTCTTTCGCGGCCAGCCGAATGATGTTTGGTGAGCGTCTGGTTTTCATGGCCAGCAAAGAAACGGAAGCCTGATCAGCGGACATTTTGGGGGACACGCGGACAGCGACCGGCGCCCGGATCGCCGCGTGCAGAACACGTTGCGAACCAACGGTGCCGTCAGGTCAGCAGCGGCACCTTTCGGACGTCGATCAGTCCGCTGCGGCGCAGGGGCTCTACCGGATATTCGGGATCGGCCAACAACCGTGTTTCGAAATCCGGCTCTAGTTCGCGCAAACGATGCACGGTCAGGTGGGCGCGCTCGTAATCTTCGGCCAACAGATAGCTGGCAATCAGGTAGCGCAGCGGCGGGGCGAAAACCGGGCGTCGGGCGTTGATCGTCTCTCCCATCTTGATGGCCTCATCGAACCGCGACGCCATGCAGGCGGTCAGCGCCACGATCCCGTCTACGAAATCACGTGCAGGCCCCTCGCCCGCGATGCGCCGCGCGTAGGCGGCCGCCTGGTAGCCTTTTTCGTGTTGCCCGACGTTGACGCGGGCGACACCCAGAAAGGCCCAGCCAAGAATGTTGTTCCGATCAAGCCGGATCGAGCGTTCGGCCAGGTCCAGCGCGACCTCGAATTCACGCAGGACGAAGCCGTAGATATGGCTGGCCAGTGCAAGCACCAGCGAGTTGCCCGGCTCCAACTCGATGGCTTGGGTGATCAGGCGTCGGGCGTCGAATTTCGCCTGCGGGGAATCGCGCCGCTCGCCGACGACAAAGCACCAGATGAAAGCTTGCCACGCCAGATCGATGCCTCGTCCATAACGGTCGTAACTTTCCTGCAGTTCAAGGATCAGGGCGCCGGGATTGCTGCCGACCGACGACCACATACGATGCAGCACAGCCGCGGATTCTGTGACCGCCGGGTCATTTGGTGGCAGGCGTCCAAAGGGTCGCATACCACCAAAGGCGGAAATCGTCCCATCGATGCATTGATTGATCAGCCGAGACAGCGTGGCGCCCGCGTTGGCGGTGTCACTGGCTGTCATCACCTCGGATTTCTGCCAGCAGACAGAGCCGCCCGGCATCACACGCAGGCGGACATGCAGCGCGGTTCCCTCGCCCAGGGCACGTTCGCCCACCTCCAGCAGATAGAACAGATCTGAGGGCTCAGCATCAAAGCCAAAGCGCACATCGACGGCGCCGGCCTCGGCCACGCCCTTGCCGACGGCGTGCAACACATGTTCGGCAAACATCGCGAAACCGCCATCCGACAGCGCCGACAAATGCAAGATTGGCAAGGGCGGCTTTCTGGCGTCAACGACGACGGTTTTAGAAACCTTAAAGACCGGCGTCTCGGCCGGGGCAACATCTTCATGGGCCAGTCGCCGGTCGCGCAGCCAATCCTCGAACTCGGGATCTTTCACGCCGATGCCGTCGAGATAGATCAGCCCCCTGCCGATAGCGGCGGCAACTTTGGCGTGATCGTCGATATCGATTGTTACGCCGCCGCGATCCAGCGCCACCATCCGGTTGTCCGCGCGCAGCACATCACGGTAGTCGCCGAGCGAGCGTCGTATTTCAGACAGGGCCTGACGCAGGCTGGTCGCACCCTGAGCCTGCTCGCGGTCACTCCAAAGCTGATCCTGCAGCGCAACACGGGTGCAGCGCAGCTCGGGAGATTCACAAAGCAAAGCGATTAACGCACAGGCCTTTTGAGAACGTGGTGTCAGGTCCTCTCCATCAGAACCACGAACTGTAAACTGGCCAAAAAGCGTAATCGCCAGGGGCGCAAACTTATTCATATCGACCCTTACCGGATTCCTCTAGCCGGAGGCTCGCGTACAGCATACTCGCTTTTAACGAGATATTGACACAATTACATGCCAGGACTTATCCTGCAACGAGCCGATCTTAAAAACGACATAATCTCTGATCCTTAAATGAAGTGGAATGACGGATGTCTGAACTCGGTTACGGGTATGGATATGGCTATGGGTATGGCTATGGTTACGGGTATGGATACGGCTATGGTTATGGTCAAAATCGTGGCGGTGGCGGTTTAGATAACGGACCCAAATCGGCAGCACTGATCAGCGCGCGTGATGGTGTCGTTGGTCCGTGGTCGCAGGCAAGTTCGTCGACGCCCACCCAATATCCCGATGGCAATCCCTCGAATGTTTTCAACTGGTCCCCTCGCGTCAGAGCGGAGGTGTTCCGAAACATCCTGCTTGCGCCGATCGACGTTGTCCAGTCGAATGACAGTTGGACAAGCCTCTGGGTGCGCCACGCGATCGCGCCGCCTGCGCTGGTGACCGATCCGATCGTCGTACCCGCGTCGGCGCAACTGCTGCAGATGCAGCGTCCGTCGACCACCTTGTTCAAAGAGCAACTTGAATGGGTCAATTACTGGTCATCGCTCAGACCCGAGCGGATGAACGAAATTCTTGTGGAAACCGAAGATATCCTGGCGCCGATGGCGTCAGTGATCGATGTCGACCCCACACGCATGCCCTACACGTTTGAGTTGTTGGGTGCTTTTCACCAGACGGTTGTTTCTGTCGAAATGCGGTTCAAGAACGCCATGGCCTGCCGCCGGCCCGTCCGCTATTCCGCCCAGATTCAGCCCATGATCCAGACGCCGGGACATTCCACTTATCCTAGCGGTCATGCGACAGAATCCTTTGCTTTTGCCTATCTGCTGGCCACATTGGCCAATTATCGCGAGCAAGCAGGGCCTGGCACGCCGCATTCTGCGATGACAGAGCAGCAGATCGCTGAACAGGCCTATCGCATTACCCAGAACCGCGTCGTCGCTGGCGTTCATTTTCCGGTAGACAACAGCGCCGGATCGCAGTTGGGGCTCACTCTGGCAGAAAACATTGTGCATCGCTTTCGTGTCGCCGCGGGCGAGACGCCGAACACACCGCCACCAGAAGAACCCGTCGTCGTCTCCTTCACCGACGCCGACAATTACGATTTCGACTATACCAAGTATTGGCCTGAAGTGATTCCCGGCTTGTGTTCTGCTGCCCCGCCCTGCCCACCCCAGGGGGTCGACCGAAATCCGGACGCCATCCTGGCCGAATTGTGGAAACGCGCCACCGCGGAATGGACGCGTTAAATGGAAAAGGGTGAAAAACCGATCGAGGACGAAAATAACGATATTCCCGATCATATCGACCCTTATCGTTTTTGGTTCACGCAGGAATTTGAACGATCGGGAATTGATAATTTCATTTTGCCTTTTCTGATTACTGCGGATGACAGCCAACAATTGCGTCAGCGTTATGAGAAACTGAAGGGTAAACTGAACGATCAAGTTTACCTTCCGGAATTCTATGAAAAGCTGTATTTCAACAATGGGAAAAGCTCGCGCGCCGAAGGTCCATACCAGATGGTGGTGCTGGTAAAGGGCGGCGGCGCGGTAGACGCGCTGGTCAAAGACATCGAGGGCGTCGTCGCCAGTGGGATGCCGACCCCCGCTCCGATCTGGCCAGACCATTCCCCGGAAAAGCGCCCGGCTTCGGCCAGACTGTCGGAATATCTCACCCCGGGGCGCAAAGTCCGCAAGCTGGTCGCCCTGATCGACACCGACATCGCCTTTGCCAATGCGCGCTTTCGCCAATCACCCCATTCGACGCGGATCGGCTGGTACTGGGATATGGATGCCTCTGCCTATCCGGGGTTTGGCCGCATGATGGCGCGTTCGCAGATCGACGCATATCTGGCCGGCCTGTCACCGGGCGGCAATAGCGAGATGCAGCTTTATCTGGACTATGCGCGCGATTCCTATCTCAACCCGTGGGAGGCGCTGCCGCCGCCGATGTTCGGGCATGGGACCGGTGTTCTGGACGCAGCCGTTGGTGGCCAGCTTCCGGGCGACGGCGATGATATTGATCTGGTCTGCGTCCAGTTGCCGCGCTTTGCCGTTGCGCAAACCCATGGCCAGTTCCTTTGGCTTTATGTGCTGATGGGGCTGGACCTGATCTCTTACCTCGCCTGGATGATCGAACAGGAGCAGGGAGAGAGGCCCGAGACACTGGTCAATATCAGCGTGGGCGGCCATGGCGGGCGCCATGATGGGTATAGCGGGTTGGAAATGGCCATGGATTCACGCATCCGCAACGGCAATTTGCAGGCTATCTATCTGGCCGCCGGCAACAGCTTTCAGGAACGCATTCACGCCGCCTTTACCGGTGAAACGCTGCATAAGCGACAGGATCTGATCTGGCGTATCCAGCCCGATGACGGCACCAGCAGTTTTCTTGAGATCTGGTTGCCCACTGACAAGCCCCAGCAGTTGGAACTGACGATCACGGTGCCCGGGCAGCCCCCGCTGAACATTCCGGCGACAGATATCAGACCGGGATACACGACCCCTATCCACGCAGATGGGCAGGAGGTCGCAAAGCTGAGTGTCCAAAGCGATCCTTTATACTCAGCCCCCGGCGTCCCAAAGCGCCTCATCGCCCTGCTGTCGGTCAAAAGCACCGCGCTGTCGCGGGCGCAATTCATCGGCTCATCGACCGGACTGCCACAAATCGCCGGCGACTGGATCATCGGGCTGAAACACGGTCCCAAACTCAAGGCAAAGGGCATTGTCACACTCTGGATCTCGCGTGATGACGAGATCCTGCGACTGCCGACGGGCGCCAGACAGTCCTTCTTTACCGATTACTCGCCGGCCGCCGAAAATGTCGTGAAAGAGGGTACGATCTCGGACATGGCCTCAGGGCGCGAGACGACGGTTTGTGCGGCTCATTGGGCAAGCGACCGCATGATGACCCCTTATTCCGGCAGAGGCATCCCAAGGAAAGAGGCAGTGGCCAAACGCAATGTCTTTCCCTTGGCCTCTTACGTCGCAGATGAAAGCGAGGCGCATGAAGGCGTCACCGTTTCGGGCTATTTCAGCGGCAGCGCCGTCACGATGCGCGGGACCAGTGTGTCCTCGCCGCTCGTGCTGCGCCTTGCCCTGACAGGCGATCTGCCACCCGGGCCCGGATCCATCCGCAAACGTGTCGGCAATCTGGCAGCAAGCCAAGAGGCCGCGCTGCCGGTCCATGACAACCCGGTCAAGGCCAGCGCGCAGAATCGCGAAACCAGCGAACCCGAGGATTACGGCAAGGGACGGCTGGAATTCATGCAGCATCCGCTTGGCCAGCCCGGCTCGACGAATTATCCTAGGCGGCGGCGCAACAGCATCTGACCCGCCAAAAATCTCGTCAGGTGGCCGTTAGGTCCTTTCCGCCGGGCTGCGCTGAAACGTCACGTAATGCGGTGTCCGCCCCTCGCGCAGTGCCTTCTGCTCGTAGCGGGTGCTGATCCAGTCATCCCAGGCCTCTGGCGTTTCGCTGATCAGATCAAAGCCCGCTTGGGGCACCTCTTCCAGGGTCTGGCGCACATAATCAGGGATATCGGTGGCGACGCGGAAGACACCGCCCGGCCGCATGACACGCGCCAGTGGCAGCAAATGTTCGGGCGTCACGAAACGGCGTCGATGATGCCGAGCCTTGGGCCATGGATCGGGATACATCAGGAAAGCGCGGTCGATGGATGCGTCGGGCAGCACGTCCATCAGATCGCGCGCATCGCCGGGATGAACGCTGACATTGGCGACACCCGCCGCGCGGATCTTGCCCAGCAGCATGGCCACGCCGTTGATGAACGGTTCACAACCGATCACCCCGATCTCGGGATAGCGTGCAGCCATGTGCACCATATGTTCGCCACCGCCAAAACCGACCTCCAGCCACAGCGGACGGTCGTCGCCAAAAATTGCGGCGGGGTCGATCTGGCTGCGATCAGGGTTGTCAGCAACCGTGATGCCGCGTGGCTGCAGATCGCCCAGGTCTTCGGACAGATATCCCTTTTGGCTTTGGCGCAAGGTCTTGCCTTGGCGGCGGCCATAAAAGTTGCGCCGGGGCGGGTTCGGGTCAAAGCCGGATTTGGGTGTATCGCTCATGGTGGCGGGATTTGCCCGTGCCGCGGCGCGGGGTCAAGCCCGACTGCGCTGACGCAAGACAATCAACACAAAGGCCAGCACATAGCCGATGATCCCGTAACAGGCCGACGCAAAGCCCATCTGGGGAATTTCCGTTCTGGTGCCAAGGGCGATCGGCATCACGACGACAGGGATCAGGACGGTCAGGCACAGGGTCAGCAATGCGTCCCCTCCGAGCCGGATCAAGCGGCCCGCCAAAATCGTCAGGATCAGCACCACGAACAACAGGATTGTGGTCGCCAGCAGGATCGACAGGCTGTCATCATCCCAACCAAGATAAAGCGCCGCGATGATTGTCGCGCCCGTGACCACCGATGCCAAGATGGGTAAAAAGCGCGTCACGGCGTAGCCCTTGCCCCTCAGGAACATGCCCAGCAGGACAGGCATCACGACCCACAGCAGCACATCCGTCCATAGCCATGGTGCATCGGCCATATTCATCAGTGGACCGCCAAGCACGGGCCATAACAGAACCGAAATCACCGTTCCGCCGATGATCAGTGTGGCAAGCAGCGGCAAGACCCCGCCAGAGATTGCTACCAGCGCCATCGCGGCCACCGAGGGCGGCGCAAGAAAGGCGATGACCAGCCCCGCCCCGGCAAACACGTCGATATCCCAATACCGAATCAACGGCTTGGCAAGCAGCAGCACGACAACAGGCACGACGATCAGCCGCAGAAGAAAGGCCAGCGAAATCGCCGGCCAATCATCGCGCCACTCCCACAAATGGCGGGGCTGCAAGGCCGCCCCTTGCGCCATCATCACGATGAAAAGGCCGGGCAGCAAAAGCGCGGTCAGCATTATGCGACCGCCCTAGTCAGCCATCAGCCTGCTGATGATCACGGAAACCTCGGGTTTCTTGCCGATTTCTTCCATGCAGACCTGACGGGTGATCTTGCGGATCGCCTCATCCATCTTGCCATCGTCGCGGACGGTGCGATCATCGGCACCCTCAAGGAATTCGGCCAGCTCGCCTTCGACATGGCTGGACAGATCATCGCCGCCACGGGTGCGATCTGGCAGGCCCATCAGTTCGACCCAGGCATCGGGCAGGACATTGTCTTCCTCGTCCACGATCACGCTGACCAGCGCGTGCCCATTCAGCGCCATGCGGATCCGGTCGCGGACAATCCCGTCCATGGCGCCGATCAGCACGCTGCCATCCAGATACAGACGGCCCGTCTCGACCTGATCGACGATCTTGGGTCGGTCGCCGCTCAGATCGGTGACATTGCCGTTGACGATGATTGCCGAGGCAATGCCCTTGCCCTGCGCCAGCTTCATGTGCTGGCGCAGATGCATATGCTCGCCATGCATGGGGATCACCATCTGCGGTTTCAGCAGGTCGTGGACGGCCTCGATATCGGGGCGGTTGGCATGGCCCGAAACGTGATAGGCCCCGTCATTATCGTCAAAGACATTCACCCCCAATTCGCTGAAGGCGTTCATGATGCGGATCACGCCACGCTCATTGCCGGGGATTGTCTTGGAACTGAACAGAAAGCTGTCGCCCTCTTTCAGCGAAAGTCCCAGATAGCGGCCGCGTGCCAGTTGCGCAGAGGCTGCACGGCGCTCGCCCTGACTGCCGGTGACGATCAGCATCACCTTGTCGCGCGGCAGGCCGGCGGCCTCTTCGGGACCGATCGTATCGGGGAAATCCGTCAGGATGCCGGTCTCGGTACCAACACCGACCATGCGGCGCATGGCGCGGCCCAGCAGACATACCTTGCGACCTGCGGCAGCGCCCGCATCGGCCAGCGTCTTCAACCGCGCAATGTTGCTGGCGAAGGTGGTCGTGACAACCAACCCTTTCTGCGCCAGGACCCACTCGGTGACGGGTTCGGCCAAGGTGGCCTCGGACCTGCCCGGATGCTTGCTGAAGATATTGGTTGAATCGCAGGTCAGCACCTTGACGCCCTGCCCTTCCTTGGCGATCTCGTGCCACAGCGCCGGGTCAAAGGCGTCGCCGACCACCGGGGTTCCGTCCAGCTTGAAATCGCCCGTATGGACGATGCGTCCAGCGGGCGTGTCGATGATCAAGGCACCGCTTTCGGGGATCGAGTGGCTGACCGGCACGAATTGCACCTTGAAGGGGCCGAGTTCGACCACTTCGGGCCGCGCAGCGACGATATTCACCGTATCCGCGGGCAAGCCCATTTCTTCCAGCTTCAACCGGGCCAGCGTGCCGGTGAACTGGCGCGCATAGATCGGGGCTTTCAGCTTGTTCCAAAGATAGCCCACAGCACCAACATGGTCTTCGTGACCATGGGTGATAAAGATACCCTCAAGCCGCTTCTTGTTCTGCTCGAGCCAACGCATGTCGGGCATGATCAGGTCGATGCCGGGCGATGTATCCATATCGCCAAAGGTCACGCCCAGATCGACCAGGATCAGCCGCTCCTTGCCCGGCGCGCCATATCCATAGACATAGGCGTTCATGCCGATTTCGCCCGCGCCGCCGAGCGGCAGATAGATTAGGCGCTCAGACATTTCCCGCCTCCTTGTTATAGTCATAAATTAAACGCAGTCCGTGAACCGTCAGATCGTCTTCGATCGCATCGAAGAGGTCAAACCCTTGATCGAACAGCGGCGCAAGCCCGCCGGTCGCGATCACCTTCAACGGTGCCTCGCGCTCGGCCTGAATGCGCCGGATCAACCCTTCGATCAGTCCGATATAGCCCCAGTATATGCCCGACTGGATACAGGCCACCGTATTGGTGCCGATTACCTTCTCGGGCATGGTCACATCCACATGAGGCAGCGCGGCCGCCGCCATGTGCAGCGCCTCCAGCGACAGGTTGACCCCGGGCGCGATCACCCCACCGATATAGGCCCCGTCGGTATCGACCAGATCCAGATTGGTCGCCGTCCCGAAATCGACGACGACGGAATTGCCGCCATGCCGGTCAAATGCGGCAACCGCATTGGCCAGCCGGTCTGGGCCAACCTTGGTGCCAGCGTCAACGCGCGGCTCAGTGGGCAGCAGACTTCCCGGGCGACCGACGACCACCGGGCGAGTGTTGAAATAGCGGTTACACAGCACGCGCAGATTGAACAGCACACGCGGCGCTGTGGTGCTGATGATGCAGGCGTCGATATCCAGATCGAAATGTCTCAGCCCGATCATCGTTTGCAGCCAGACGAAATATTCGTCGGCAGTGCGACGGTGATCCGTGCTGATCCGCCAATGGGACAGGAATTCCTTTCCGTCCCAGATCGAGAAAACGCTGTTGGTATTGCCGGTGTCGATGCAGAGCAGCATTTCGTCAGCCCCCCTGAAAATAGATGTCGGCAGCCGGGATCACCCTGCGGCCTTCGGATGTCTGCAGGATCAGCGCGCCGGTTTCGTCGATGCCGTCAAAACGGCCCGTCAAGCTGTCGCGACCGGTGCGGGCAATGATCGTTTCGCCCAGTTTCGCGGCGCGTGCCAGCCAGGCAGTGCGGATCGGGTCGAACCCGAAATCCTCCAGCTTTTTGTGCCAGGCCGCGAAAGCCGGCGCCAGCAGATCAAGAAATTCGTCCTGCGTGACCTGATGTCCGGTCTCTCCCAGAACACTGACGGGTGCGGTTGCCTCGGGTTCCAGCGTGGCCGGATCGGGTGCGGCTGCCAGATTGACGCCGATGCCGATGGCCAGGCTGTCAACGCCCTGCCCCTGGCCCATGCTTTCCAGCAGAATGCCCGCCACCTTGCCGCCATTCAGCAGCACATCATTGGGCCATTTGATCGCAATCCGGGCATAGGGCCCGCAAACCGCAGTCAGTGCCTGATCTAGGGCCAGCGCTGCAACAAAGGACAACTGCGCGGCCTGCGCAGGCCCACCCTCGGGACGCAGTACCAGCGTGGCCGCAAAATTATCTGCACCGCCAGACCAGCCCCGCCCGCGCCGGCCACGACCGGCCGTCTGCTCGCGTGTCATGATCCAGGTCGGCCCGCTCAGCGAGGGCGCCAGTCGCTGCGCCTCTGCATTGGTGCTGTCCACCCGCTCGACGACGTGCCGCGCGACGCCCTGCGGCCATTCAGAATCCGTGCCCTCAGTCAACGGGGGCCGGTTCTTCGACAACAGTCACGACAATCGTGCTGGCGTCCCCACCGACAAGCGAGCCGGCGGCATTGGCGGCGGCATCATCAACGCCGAACATGGTGGCTGCACCAAGCAGAACCGCGCCGGCAGATACGATCAGCGCGGCCATCTGCACCGGACCCATATTGCTGTCGATGCCGTCATTTTCTGCGCCGAAATACATGTAGTAGACGATGCGCAGATAATAGAAGGCACCGATGACCGAAGCCACGACACCTGCCACGGCCAACCAACCCATATTCGCCTCGACCGCAGCGGTCAGCACGCCGAACTTGGCAAAGAAGCCCAGCAGCGGCGGCACGCCCGCAAGGCTGAACATCAGGATCAGCATCGCAAGCGCCTTCAGCGGCTCAGCACTGGCAAAGCGGTTAAGGCTGGCCAGATCGGTGACAGGCCGGCCGTCGCGCTCCATCGACAGGATGAAGGCAAAAGCGCCGACATTCATCACGGCATAGATCGCCATATATTGCAGCATCGCAGCGACGCCCAACTCGGTGCCAGCCGCCAGACCGACCAGCGCGAAACCCATATGCGCGATCGAGCTATAGGCCATCAGTCGCTTGATATTGGTCTGGCCGATACCGGCGATCGACCCCAGGAACATTGACATGATCGCCAGCGCCGCAATGATCTGGCCCCAGTCCCCGGCAACGGTGCCGAATGCCTCGAACATCAGCCGCGCGATCAGGGCCATTGCGGCGACCTTGGGCGCGGTGGCAAAGAATGCGGTCACAGGCGTGGGCGACCCTTCATAGACGTCGGGCGTCCACATGTGGAACGGCACGGCACTGACCTTGAAGGCCAGACCGACCAGCAGAAAGACCATGCCGAACAGCAGCCCGATGGTCAGTTCGCCCGTCTGCACGGTGGTGATGATGCCGGCAAAGCTGGTGGTCCCTGCAAAACCGTAGACCAGCGAGGCACCATAAAGCAGCAGGCCCGAGGACAGCGCGCCAAGGACGAAATATTTCAGCCCGGCCTCGGAGGATTTGACGCTTTCACGACGCATGGCCGCGATCACGTAAAGAGCCAGCGATTGCAGTTCCAGTCCCATATAGAGTGACAGCAGATCGCCGGCAGATACCATGATCGACATGCCGACCGCTGCCAGCACGATCAGGATCGGGAATTCAAAGCGCAACAACCCGTGGCGCGTCATGTAATCGGCGCTCATTGCCAGAACGGCGGCCGCAGAGAGCAGGATGGTCACCTTGGCAAAACGCGCAAAGGCATCATCGATGAACATCACATGAAAGGCCGTCTGCTGCGGCCTGTCTGCCATGCCGATATAGAATCCGGTCAGCACCAGCACGGCGACGGTAATCCACATGATCGGGCGGGCAATCGCATCCTTGCCGAAATAGGCCCCGGCAAGCAACGCGGCCATCGCATAAATCGCCAGAAGGATCTCGGGCAACAGGGTCGAGAAATCGAGCGCGGTCATCTGGCTCTCCTCAATGTCCGGCATCCGCGGTGGCCGCATCGGCCACGGCGTCGCGCGGAGCAAGGTCATTCTGGACGGGCACGGACTGATGGACATCGTCCAGCAGCGCGGCAACCGAAGGTTCGGTAAAGTCGATCACCAGACGCGGATAAACGCCCAGGATCAATGTCAGCGCGATCAGCGGTGCAAAGATCCACTTTTCGCGCGGCGTCATGTCGGTGATCGTTTTCAGGCTTTCCTTGATCAGCGCGCCAAGAGCGACGCGACGATAGAGCCACAGACCGTAGGCCGCCGACAGGATCACGCCGGTCGCGGCCACCGTGGCGACCCAGGTATTGGCGCGGAAGGCACCCAGCAAGGTCAAAAATTCGCCCACGAAGCCTGACGATCCCGGCAAACCCACATTGGCAAGCGTGAAGAACATGAAAACCAGCGCATAAGCCGGCATCCGGTTGACCAGACCGCCATAGGCGTCGATCTCGCGCGTGTGCATCCGGTCGTAGATCACGCCGACGCACAGGAACAGCGCCGCCGAGATAAAGCCGTGCGACAGCATCTGAAAGATCGCCCCGTTCAGCCCTGCCTGGTTCATCGCGAAGATGCCCATGGTGACATAACCCATATGCGCGACCGAACTATAGGCGATCAGCTTTTTCATATCGGTCTGCACCAGCGCCACCAGCGAGGTATAGACGACCGCAATCGCCGACATCCACAAGACGACAGGCTGAAAGATCTCGGATGCGACCGGGAACATCGGCAACGAAAAGCGCAGAAAGCCGTAACCACCCATCTTCAGCAGCACAGCGGCCAGCACGACCGAACCGGCGGTGGGTGCCTGAACGTGCGCGTCGGGCAACCAGGTGTGGACCGGCCACATCGGCATCTTGACCGCAAAGCTGGCAAAGAAGGCCAGGAACAGCAGGGTCTGCGTGCCACCGATGATGGTCCAGCCCAGGAAACCCAATGGCTCGGACGAGAAGTCAAAGCGCAACAGCGCCTCGATATCCGTCGTACCGGCTGCGCGATACATCACGATCATCGCAACCAGCATCAGCACCGAGCCAAGGAAGGTATAAAGAAAGAACTTGAAGGCCGCATAGATCCGGTTGGCGCCGCCCCAGATACCGATGATCAGGAACATCGGGATCAGGCCTGCCTCGAAGAAAAGATAGAACAGGATCAGATCCAGCGCCGTAAAGACGCCGATCATCAGCCCTTCCAGCAGCAGAAAGGCGATCATGTATTCCTTGACCCGGTCTGTCACCTGCCAGGTCGACAGGATCGTCAGCGGCATCAGGAACGTCGTCAGCAGCACGAACAGGACCGAGATCCCGTCCACGCCCATCTTGTAGCGCAGCCCCATGACCCAGGGCTGGTCTTCCACGAACTGAAAGCCCGTATCCGCCGGGTTAAAGCCGAACAGCAGGAACAGGCTGATCAGAAAGGTCGCGCCAGTGGCGATCAGCGCCAGCCATTTGGCGTTTTTCTGCGCCGCCTCATCATTGCCGCGCAGGAACAGCGCCAGAATGGCGGCTGCGACAATCGGCAGGAAGGTGATGATGGAAAGAAGGTTCGTCATATTGGATCATACGCCCCGCATCATCACCCAGATCAAAAGACCCACGATCCCCAGCACCATCGCAAAGGCATAGTGGAACAGATAGCCAGACTGCACGCGCCCGGCAAAACGGGTCAGACGCGGGATCAATCCCATTGCCAGCCCGTTGATGGCGCCGTCGATAACGCGCCCATCGCCGCCCGTCCACAGGGCTTTGCCCAACCATTTGGCCGGACGCACGAAAATCACTTCGTAGATCTCGTCGAAATACCACTTGTTCAACAAGAAGCGGTACAAGGCGGGCTGCGCTGCGGCCAACCGCACCGGCGTTTCCGGGCTGCGGATATAAAAGATCCAGGCCACCAGCAGACCGCCAAGCATGGCGATAAACGGTGACACCTTGACCCATTTCGGGGAATGGTGGGCCTCATCCAGCACATGGTTATAGGGTGCCATGTAGATCGCCCCACCCATCGCCTCGGGCGTTTCCGTCGCCGCGACGATCAGGCCGTCGCCATGTTCTTCACCGGCTTCCGCGCCCGCGGCGGGTGTCTCTTCCGCGCTGTGATCGGCATCCGCTGCGGCAGTCTCGGCTGCGGCGGGTTCACCCTCGGTCTCAGTAGCCTCGCCGCGACCACCTTCTGCCGTGGCCTCGGCATGATGGATGCCAAAGAACGCGTTTACCCGGTCATGGCTGCCAAAGAACGGCTGATACCAGATCATCCCGGCAAAGATCGCACCAGCGGCCAGCACGCCCAGGGGAATGGTCATCACACGAGGCGATTCGTGGGCATGCTCATGCGCGTGCATATCGCCACGTGGCTTGCCCCAGAAGGTCATGAACATCAGCCGCCAGCTGTAGAAACTGGTAAAGGCCGCTGCGATCACCAGCATCCAGAACGCATAGCTGCTGCCGGCGAATGCGCTTTCAATCACCGCATCCTTCGAAAGGAAGCCGGCAAAGCCGATGGTGGTCAGCGGAATACCGACCCCGGTAATGGCCAATGTGCCGATCAGCATAGTCCAGAAGGTCACGGGGATCTTTTTGCGCAGACCGCCATAATTCCGCATGTCCTGTTCGTGGTGCATCGCGTGGATCACCGAACCGGCGCAGAGAAACAGCAGCGCCTTGAAGAAAGCATGCGTGAACAGGTGGAACATGGCCACTGAATAGACGCCGACACCCGCGGCCACGAACATGTAACCCAGCTGCGAGCAGGTCGAATAGGCGATGACGCGCTTGATGTCGTTTTGCACCAGTCCCACGGTGGCGGCGAAAAAGGCCGTGGTCGCGCCGACGATGACGACGAACATCTTGGCTTCGGGTGCGAATTCGAACAGCGGCGACATGCGGCAGACCAGAAAGACACCGGCGGTGACCATGGTTGCGGCGTGGATCAGGGCTGACACGGGCGTCGGGCCCTCCATCGCGTCGGGCAGCCATGTGTGCAGGAACAGCTGCGCCGATTTACCCATCGCACCGATGAACAGCAGCACCGCCAGCAGGTTGGCTGCGTTCCAGTCACGCCACAGGAAATGGATATCCGTCTGCGCCAGTTCGGGCACGGCGGCAAAGATGCTGTCGAACTGGATCGAGCCGGTCAGCCAGAAGATGCCGAAGATCCCCAGCAGAAAGCCAAAGTCACCAACGCGGTTGACGATAAAGGCCTTCATAGCGGCCGCATTCGCGCTTGGCTTGCGGTAGTAAAAGCCGATCAGCAGGTAGGATGCGACGCCCACGCCTTCCCAGCCAAAGAACATCTGCAACAGGTTGTCGGCGGTCACCAGCATCAGCATGGCAAAGGTAAAGAACGACAGATAGGCAAAGAAGCGCGCCTTGTAATGCTCGTCTTCTACCCAGTTCTCGTCATGCGCCATGTAGCCAAGCGAATACATGTGCACCAGCGCCGAGACCGTGGTGACGACGATCAGCATGATCGCGGTCAGCCGGTCGACGCGGATCGCCCATTGGCTGGTGAAATCGCCCGAGGTGACCCAATCCATGATCGGCACGGTATAGGTCACACCGTCAAAGGTCAGGAACACAACCCAGCTCAGCAGCGCGCAGAGGAACAGGACGCCTGTTGTCAGATATTGCGCGGCCTGTTCGCCAATAACGCGCCAGCCGAAACCGGCAATGATGGCAGCGATAAGCGGGCCAAAGAGAATGATGCTTGTCATGATCTCAGCCCTTCATCACGTTGACGTCTTCGACCTCGATGGTCCCGCGATTGCGGAAGAACACCACCAGAATGGCCAGCCCGATGGCGGCCTCTGCGGCGGCCACGGTCAGGATGAACATGGTGAATATCTGCCCCGTCAGGTCGCCCAGATGCGCCGAGAACGCCACGAAGTTGATGTTCACCGCCAGCAGCATCAGTTCGATCGACATCAGGATGACGATGACGTTCTTTCGGTTCACAAAGATGCCGAAAATGCCGGTGACGAACAGGATCGCCCCCACGACAAGGTAATGTGTCAAACCAATCATCGTCTCATGTCCCTCCGGTCAGTTCCGCCGGTTTCGTCTTATTTTGTATCGGAGCCGGGGGCTTACAGCCCCTGCCCCGGTTTCACGTCGCGCAGTTCCATCGCCTTGGCCGGATCGCGGTACATCTGCGCCAGCACATCCTGACGCTTGATGTCGCGGCGGTGGCGCAGGGTCAGCACGATTGCGCCGATCATGGCGACCAGCAGGATCAGACCGGCCAGTTGGAACGGCAGCAGATAGCGGTCATAGAGGATCAGACCGATCGAATGTGTGTTCAGCGTATTCGCGATAATCGGGGCCTCGCGCAGCGCCTGCGCCTGCTCTGCCGATTGCCAGGCGCCCAACCCGATGGCCAGCTGCGCCAGCAGAATCAGGGCGATCAGCGCACCAAGCGGCAGATAGCGCGCGAATTCACCGCGCAATTCCGCGAAATCGACGTCCAGCATCATCACGACGAACAGGAACAGAACCGCGACCGCACCGACATAGACGATGATCAGCAGCATCGCGACGAATTCCGCACCTTGCAGCACGAAGAGACCCGAAGCCGACAGAAAGGCCAGGATCAGCCACAGCACCGAATGGACCGGGTTGCGCGCGGTGACGACCATCAGCCCGGCAATGCAGGCGCTGACGGCGAACAGATAGAATGCGAATGTCATCATGTCGTTTCGTCCTCTGCGCCCTTGTCCGTTTCCGCGAACACGCCCTGCGCCAGTTCCAGTGCCTTTTGCATCGCTGGCAGCCCGCCGAACATCCCCATCTGATAGATCACCTCGGCAATCTCGCGACGGGTCGCGCCGGCCTCTAGCGCATGACGGATGGTCAGACGCAGTTGCGGTTCCGCATGGGCGCCCTGAACGGTCATGGCGGCGATGGTCACCAGCAGCCGCGTGCGCGCATCCAGCCCGTCGCGGTTGAAGGTCCGACCGAACCACATTTCCAGCATGTCCGACGGCATGGTCGGGAACATTTTTTCAAAGGCCCGCGTATCCAAATTTTCCAGGGCAGGATTAAAGGAGCGCGCCATTTCCTGGCTCGATTCCATCATCTGCTGGAACAGTTTCTGAAAAGCGTCGGTCATGCCGCCCCTCCCTGATATGCCCTTGGGCCGCTCATCTGTATGGCGCGTCGATGGCAAGGTTGCGGGCGATCTCGGCTTCCCAACGGGCGCCGTTATCCAGAAGCTTGGCCTTGTCGTAGAACAATTCCTCGCGGGTCTCGGTCGCGAATTCGAAATTCGGCCCCTCGACAATGGCATCGACCGGGCAGGCCTCCTGGCAGAAGCCGCAATAGATGCATTTGGTCATGTCGATGTCATAGCGCGTCGTTCGGCGCGAGCCGTCGTCGCGCGGTTCGGCATCGATGGTGATGGCCTGGGCCGGGCAGATCGCCTCGCAGAGTTTACAGGCGATGCAGCGTTCCTCGCCGTTGGGATAGCGGCGCAATGCATGCTCACCGCGAAAACGCGGGCTGAGCGGGCCCTTTTCATGCGGATAGTTCAGCGTGGCCTTGGGGGCGAAAAAGTATTTCAACCCCAGCCCGAAGCCTTTGATGAAATCCCACATCAGAAAATATTTTGTGGCGCGTGCGACGTCGATGGCCATCAGAAGCGCTCCTTTCCCTTGGGCGCGGCGAAGCGGTCGAATGCCGCCACGATCTGACGCACAAAGGCACTGTCCTGGGCATGTGAGCCCTGATCAAGGTTAATGGCCAGAAAATGGGCCAATTCAACCTTGTCGGCTTCCGAGGCGATGGCCAGCATTTCCGCGATCTTGTTGTGATAGTCGGACATTATTGCACCCCTGCGTAGCGGGCCCAGAAGGTCCCGAAGACTTCGAACTTCGCCAGGAAGGCCACGATCACAACCCAGGCCAGGGACAGGGGCAGGAACACCTTCCAGCCGATCCGCATCAACTGGTCATAACGATAACGCGGCACGATGGCCTTCACCATGGCGAAGATGAAAAAGAAGAACCACATCTTCAGAACCATCCAGAACGCGCCATCCGCGATGAAGGGCACAGGCGACAGCCAGCCGCCAAAGAACAGCACGCTGGTCAGCGCGCACATCAGGAACATGGCGATATATTCACCGGCCATGAACAGCAGATAGGGCGTCGAGGAATATTCGACCATGAAGCCTGCAACCAGTTCCGATTCGGCCTCGGGCAGGTCAAAGGGCGGACGGTTGGTTTCGGCCAGCGCCGAAATGAAGAACAGCACCACCATCGGGAAATGCGGCAGCCAGTACCACGACAGGATCCCTGCCCCGCGCTGCGCCTCGACAATCACCGACATGTTCATCGAGCCGGTCGAGATGATCACCCCGATGATGATCAGACCCATGCTGACCTCGTAGGAAATCATCTGCGCAGCCGAGCGCAGAGAGCCCAGGAACGGGTATTTCGAGTTGGAGGCCCAGCCCCCCATGATCACGCCGTAAACTTCCAGCGACGACACGGCAAAGATGAACAGGATGCCGACATTCAGATTCGACATCACCCAGCCATCGGCAAAAGGGATGGCGACAAACGCCGTCAGCGCCAGCGTCATCGACAGGAACGGTGCCAGAAAATAGACGAACTTGTCGGCGCCCGCCGGCACGACGATTTCCTTGACCACATATTTCAGTGCGTCGGCAAAGGTTTGAAGCAAGCCCCAGGGACCGACCACGTTCGGACCGCGCCGCATCTGCACGGCGGCCCAGATCTTGCGGTCGCCGTAAACCATGAAGATCAGCGAACCCATCACAAAGGCAATGACGGCCAGACCCTGCGCCAGCATGATCAGCGAAAACCCAAGGGGGGATGCCCAGAACTCTGTCATTTCCCTCTGTCCCTCTCGTTATGCCGCGGGAATGCCGCGGTCCCTGCATTCGCGCAAGGTTTGATTGGTTTCCATCACACGTAGCCCAAGCGGCTGCTCGTCCGACAGCATGTAAACGGCGCCGATCACCAAGGCTCCGCCGCGCTCGTCTTGCAGGGTGCGGATGTGGCGCGCATAAGGCGTGCCCTGATCCTTGGCCCACTTGGCCAGCGCGCAGGTGGCATACGAAAAGGCGATATCGTCGTCCACCCCCTCGCGCAAATTGGCCGAAACTTCAACCAGATCAGAGGCCAGGTCGGGCGAAATCCTGGTGATGCGAACGCCCCGGAAATCCGCCGCGTCCAGCGTCGCATCGCCGTCTGCCTCTGGCAGCGCGGGGCCGCGTTGGGCAACAAATTCCTGCATTGCGATATCGCGCGCCGTCGGCCCCTCGCGGCGCACCCCTTTGGCGATCACACCATCCCATGCCGGGCTGCTGCCATCGCGCAAGGCTGCCATTTGCCGATCGGTTTGCAGGATCGCCTGACGCCCTGCCGCTGAATCAAGCTGCATGGAGGTGACGCTGCCATCGGCTTCGAGAATCAGGATCTCGCCGGATTTGGTCGAGACCCGGGCCTGAGCGATCGGTGATGCACCCTGCTGGTGATTGGGGTCCGCCAGCGCCACGCTGACTTGCTCTGGCTTGGCCTTGGGCCGCTCGGCCAGCCCCTCGCCTTTACCCCCGCAACCCGCAACCAACGCGAGCAGCGCGGCGGAAAGAAGCATGGGCTGGCCTGAGGCTGGCATCATCGGCGTTACTCTGCGGCCATGGGTTGCTGTTTGCGCGCGGCGGCCATGGCCGACAACTCACCCATCAAGGGCGAGGATCGCGCGATCGGGTTGGTCAGATAGAAATCGCGGATGGCATAGGTGAAATTGCCGGACCCCGGCTTTTTCGCCTTGATCGGCTGCCACTCGTTTTCCGGCACCTGATCAACCTGGGCCAGATGCGGGGCCGCCTCGATCAGCGCGCGGCGCAATGCCGCCATGCTGTCCCAGGGCAGTTTCGCGTCCATTTCCGCGGATAGTGCGCGCAATATGGCCCAGTTTTCCTTGGCCTCGCCCGGCGCAAAATTCGCGCGCAGGGCAAGTTGCGGCCGACCCTCGGTGTTGACGAAGAGGCCGTTTTCCTCGGTATAGCAGGCGCCCGGCAGGATCACATCGGCACGATGCGCGCCGCGGTCACCATGGCTGCCCTGATAGATCACAAAGGGACCATCGGCGATCTCGACCTCATCGGCACCCAGATTAAAGACCACTTCGGCCTCGTCCAGCGCGGCCTCGAGCCCGCCATGAGTGGCTGCGCCCACATCCATCGCGCCGACGCGCGCGGCGGCTGTGTGCAGGATCAGCAACTTAGAGTTGGTGTTCTCGACCAGCTTCATTGCATGGGCCAGAACCGCTTCGCCATCCGCGCCTTGAATCGCGCCCTGCCCGACAATGACCAGCGTGGGTTTGTCGCGGGTGTCCTGACTGATCTCGCGATCCGAAAGGCTCTCCAACGCAGCCCGGTCGGTGCCGACATGGGCGTATTCATAGGTCAGATCGACCGGTTCACCCACCAGTCCGATCTGCGCACCACGCGCCCAGGCAGCGCGGATGCGGCTGTTCAGCACCGGCGCCTCATCGCGCGGATTGGTGCCGATCAGCTGGATCATCTCGGCATTGTCGATATCCTCGATCCGCGCCGTCCCGGCATAGGCCGAACGGTTCCCGATGGGCAGCTTGGCCCCGTCGGTTCGGCATTCCACGCGGCCACCCAGACCGTCGACGATCAGTTGCTTGAGGCTGAACGCTGCCTCGACCGGCACCAGATCACCGATAAGGCCGGCGACACGCTTGCCCTGCATCGCGCTGGCAGCGGCGGCCAGAGCCTCGGGCCAGGTGGCGGCCCGCAGCTTGCCATTTTCACGGATATAGGGCTTGTCCAACCTTTGCCGGCGCAAGCCATCCCAGACAAACCGGGTCTTGTCGTTGATCCATTCCTCGTTCACGCCGTCATGGTTGCGCGGCAGGATACGCATGACCTCGCGGCCTTTGGTATCAACGCGGATATTGCTGCCAAGCGCGTCCATCACGTCGATGGTCTCGGTCTTGGACAATTCCCACGGGCGGGCCGTGAAGGCGTAGGGCTTGCTGACCAGCGCGCCAACCGGGCAAAGATCGATGATATTGCCCTGCAGGTTCGAACTCAGTGTCTGATCCAGATAGCTGGTGATCTCTGCATCCTCGCCACGGCCGGTCTGGCCCATCTGGTGAATGCCGGCGACCTCGGTCGTGAACCGCACACAGCGCGTGCAGGAAATGCAGCGCGTCATATGGGTTTCGACCAGCGGCCCAAGGTTCAGGTCCTCGGTCGCGCGCTTGGGTTCACGGTAACGGCTGAAATCAATGCCGTAGGCCATCGCCTGATCCTGCAGATCGCATTCGCCGCCCTGATCGCAGATCGGGCAATCCAGCGGGTGGTTGATCAGCAGGAACTCCATCACGCCCTCGCGGGCCTTCTTGACCATGGCGCTGTTGGTCTTGATCTGGGGCGGTTGCCCCTCTGGTCCGGGGCGCAGATCCTTGACCTGCATCGCGCAAGAGGCCGCGGGCTTGGGCGGGCCGCCCACCACCTCGACCAGACACATGCGGCAATTGCCCGCGATGGACAGACGCTCGTGATAGCAGAAGCGCGGAATTTCAATACCAACCTGTTCGCAGGCCTGTATCAGGGTCAGGTTGGGATCGACCTCGATCTCCAGCCCGTCGATGATGATTTTCCGCGGTTCGGCCATCATGTCACCTTCATTTTGCGTTCAGCAGCGATCCGCTGACCGTGTTCTTTGCAATTTCATCGCGCCCGACGCGGCAATAGCTTTCCGCATCACCGGCTGTCGCGCCCTGCTGTGCCAGATAAGTATCGGCAATGCCATAGATCCGATCCTTGACGGACCGGCTGTCGAGATATTCGTCGATCGCCGCATCGCTGTTACCCTGTTCGCGCGCATATTTCTGCAAGCCACGCGCCTGAGAATAAGCCGCCACGAGACGCAGGTCTATGCTTGGGCATTCCCGGCGGATGCGGTCCGCCACGCGGGCCGCGACCAGCCGGTCATTAAGGTATTTGTCCTGATCCATCGGGGCCTGGGCCAATGCAGGCGTGGTGCCTGACATCAGGGCTGCGACGACGATGGTGCTGAAAATCTTGGTCGGTTTCATTCTGGTCTGCTCCGTTTCGTTATGGTTCAAGCCCATAACACGGCCAGCAGCCACCCGCCCGACACAGCCGGGTGAGCGCGGCGTGAGTGGCTTTTTCGCCGCAGAAAAAATATGTTTCCGCGCGCCCATCATGCCCCGCAATTCCCGAACTTCCATGCAGGCGCATCCCCGAACTGCGAGAAATACCCCTCGCCGCCAACGCCAACCCCGCCCTTATCGGCGCAATAGGCGGTGTAGGCCGCGCGCGCTGAGGCTTCGTCACTGCCCGATGTCGTTTTGCCATCAGCCCGCGTCACATGCAGCATCACCAACGGGCCGCCCGCAATATTGGAGACGGTTTCGCCCTCGGCCACACGCATTTCGGTATCGCCCGCCGTCAACACCGTGCCGCCGGTCTTGGCGGTTCCCGATGTTCCAGGCTCGCACGCGGCCAGCGCCAGCAGCGCCGTCGCGGCCAGCACATATGCGCGACAGACGCTCAATTCACGCCTCCCGAAGAATCGAGCGAGCACGACGAACGGAAAACCCGATCGTTGCTGTCGCCCCTTGCACCAATCGCTACGATCCGAGGCGCACCCCGGTCAGACGCGGGGGTCAGGCGGCTAAGACTGTTGCCGCGGAAATTCGCCTTAATGCCTATCAAGAAAAGGCCCCGCATCACGCGACCTCCTCGCGACAACCACGGTCACGCCACAGCCGCGCCTGTTCCAGCCATTTCCAGCCAAAGGCATGATCGCTGTCGCCATGTTCACGCAGGTGATCCAGTCGGGCCAATGCCTCATCCAATGTGGGCTTATGCCCGACGGGCACCCACCACATGACGAAATGCATGTCACCCATCACCTCGAACCATTCGGCGCGGCGCTCATAGAATTGCCGGTGAACGGTCTGCCAGACGAATTTCTCCAGCGATTCGACGTCTTCCCAAACCGTCAGATTGGCTACGGCTTGCGGATCGTCACCGATATTGTTCTCGGTATTGCCGGTCCCCGGCTCACCCGAACCTTCCATCATCCAGACAAAGCCCGGCATGCGCTTGCCCATGCCGTTGATGCGGTCCAACGCGTCCATGAAATCAGCTACGCGCGGATCGTCGGTCGGGGCAAGAAGCCGCCCGACATTCAATTCCGCGAGGTGCACGCCAAGGGTCATGCCGCCTCTCCGCACCGCTTGGTTTTCCACTGTTCCGCGTCGCGCAGCCATGCCCAGCCAAAAGCTTCAGGCCCGTCGCCTTGTTCATCCAATAGACGAAAACGGCTCATTGCTTCAGCCAGCGTCGGGCGGTAGCCGATGGGCACCCACCACATCACCAAACGCACCGCGTCGACCGCGTCATACCACTCGTCCTTGCGGTCGTAGAATTGCTTGTGAACCGTGTTCCAGACGAAATGTTCCAGACTGGGAACGTCCTCCCAGACCGACAGCGTAGAGGCCGTGCGGGGATTGCCATCCAACGCGCCGTCGGGATCGCGCTGCGCCGCGTCCATTTCGTCCTCGCCCAGCATCCAGACAAAGCCCGCGCTGCGCTGTGCAATTCCGTTGACCAGATCAAGTCCGTCCACAAAGCCCTTAACCCGAGGATCGTCCCAATCGTATTTAAGGACGCCCAGATTGAACTCTGCAAGATGATGGCCGGATCTATCCATCAGAAAACCGCGCTCGTGAAAGCCATCAGTGACAGTGCAATGACGCAGGCGGCACCAGCGGCAAAGCAGGCAGAGCGCAGCGGTTGATTGGTGGTGCGAATATGGACAAACACCATAGCCAGACGCGCGACGATAAAGACGGACGCGAACAGATTGACGAAGAACGGCGATGCGCCCGCCAGAATTGCCGCGATTGTCGCCGCGATGAATGGACCCGAGATTTCGACGGCATTCATGAATGCACGTTCGCGGCGATAAAGGACGCTGTTGTAGTCCCGCTTTGGCTTGCCGCATTCGCACATAAGCTCGGGCGACCGACCGCTGGACGACGTCTTGGCCAGCGCAAGCACGATCAGCGGCCAGATCGCCAACGACGCGATCGCATGTCCATATGCGGCAAACTCTGCCATCACTCTGCCGCCATTGCCCCCATGCGTCCGGTTTTCTGCGCCTTGATCCGGTCTTCGATCTCGCCGCGGAAGTTGCGGATAAGGCCCTGGATCGGCCATGCCGCCGCGTCGCCGAGGGCGCAGATGGTGTGGCCCTCGACCTGCTTGGTCACGTCCAGCAGCATGTCGATTTCCTCGACTTCCGCCTCGCCGCGCACCAGACGGTCCATCACGCGCATCATCCAGCCGGTGCCTTCACGACACGGCGTGCATTGACCACAGCTTTCATGTTTGAAGAACGCCGCCAGACGCCAGATCGCCTTGATGATGTCGGTCTGCTGATCCATCACGATCATGCAGGCGGTGCCGAAGCTGGATTTCAGCTCTCGCATGCCATCGTAATCCATGATCGCGTTTTCAGCCTGATCGGCGGTCAGCACCGGACAGGACGCGCCGCCGGGGATAACGGCCTTCAGGTTCTTCCAGCCGCCGCGAACACCGCCGCCATGCTTTTCGATCAATTCCCGCATCGGGATCGACATGGCCTCTTCGACCACGCAAGGGTTGGCCACATGGCCGGTCAAGCCGAACAGCTTGACGCCGGCGTTATTGGGACGGCCAAAGCCCGCGAACCATTCCGGGCCACGACGCAGAATCGTCGGGACAACCGCGATGGATTCGACATTGTTCACCGTGGTCGGGCAGCCATACAGCCCCGCACCCGCCGGGAAAGGCGGCTTCATGCGCGGCATGCCCTTCTTGCCCTCAAGGCTTTCCAGCAGCGCGGTTTCCTCGCCGCAAATATAGGCGCCCGCGCCATGCGTCAGATAGAGGTCGAAATCCCAGCCCGAGCCAGCGGCGTTCTTGCCCAGCAGCCCGGCATCATAGCATTCGTCGATGGCGGCCTGCAGCGCCTCTCTCTCGCGGATGAACTCGCCGCGGATATAGATATAGCTGGCATTCGCGCCCATGGCGAAGCTGGCGATCAGCGCGCCTTCGATCAGCGTATGCGGATCGTGACGCATGATCTCGCGGTCCTTGCAGGTCGCGGGCTCTGATTCGTCGGCATTGATCACCAGATAGGACGGGCGGCCATCGCTTTCCTTGGGCATGAAGGACCACTTCAACCCGGTCGGAAAACCGGCCCCGCCACGGCCACGCAATCCCGAAGCCTTGACCTGTTCGACGACCTTGTCACGGCCACGGCCAATGATCTCGGCCGTGCCGTCCCAGCAGCCGCGCTTTTTGGCGCCGGCAAGGCTACGATCACCCATCCCATAAAGGTTGGTAAAGATACGGTCCTGGTCTTTCAGCATTCTCGTCCGTTCCTTGTCTCGGCGCGCTTAGCCATTCTTGCGGCGCCAGATACGCCAGGTCACCAGCAGCGACCAGACAAAACCGCCAATCGCCGCCAGATCGACCAGAAACACCCAACGGGGTGCCCAGCCATATTCCTTGCCAATCCATTGAAGGACGATCCAGCCGATCATCGCCACTGCGATGACCACTGCTGCCAGCCGCATCTGCGTGCTGTCGCTATGATCGCCTTCGCCGGACATCAATAAACGTCGCCCTTTTCAACCCGCTGCGAGAACTCGGTCTGACCGCCATCCATCAGCTTCGAGGCCTGCGCCACCCAGTCATCGCTGCGAATACGTCCGCCCATGCTGCCGATCTTTTCGGCGAATTCGTCAATCTGGCTATCGTCCCATGCGGCGATCTGGGCAAATTCCGTCACACCATTCTGATGCAGCAGTTTTTCCATCTTGGGTCCGACGCCCTTGATCTGCTTGAGGTCATCCTTGGACTTGGATTTCGCCTTTTTGGCCGGCTTGTCCGCCGCCTTGTCCTTTGCCTTTGCCGGTTTCTCCGACTTCGACTTTGTCTTCGCGGGCTTATCGGCCTTGGCTGCCTTGGCCTCGGATTTTTTCTTGTTCTTCTTGTCTTTCTTGCCCTTTGCAGGCTTGTCCGATGCCTCGGCCTTGGCCGGCTTGGCGGCTTTGGCGGGCTCTGGGTCAGTGGACGACGGCGCCGATTTGACCTCTTTCGCGGTCGAGGCAACCGATAGCGTCGAATGCTGCTTGCCCCGGCCGTTTTTCGCGGCCTCTTCCTCGGCCGCGGCATCCAGTGCCTTCTGTTCGGCCTGCGCGGCGCGCTGGCGTTTTTCGTGCTGCGCCTCGGCATCCTTCTTGCGCTGATCGGACGCGCCATCGGCACTTGTCGGGGCCGCGCTGGCCATTGCTACAGAGCCAGAGCTGGCAGCCGCCGTGGAACTCGTCTGAGCAGATGCCGAGGCCGGTGCCGCGAAGCTGCGGGCTTGGTCGGCCCGTTCGTCCTCAGCCGAGCCACTGCCGCGACACATCGCCCAAACCAAAAACAGCCCCATCAGAACAGCGGTGATCAGACCCAGGAACAGCCCGCCCATCACCGATGTCTCACCGATGAAGGATGTAAAGATCCAGACCAGCAGGCCAATGACCCCGGCTGCAATCCAGCAATTGCGCATGCATTCGTTACTTTGCATCAGTTCTTTTCCCTGTCCTGGCGGCCTTCAGGCCGATCTGTTCGTTGCTCAGTCGTAAAGGCCATCCTTTTCGGCACGCCTTGAGAATTCGGTGTCTTTGCCCTCGGCCAGTTGCTTGGCCTGGGTGACCCACTCGTCGCGGCTGGCGCGCCCGTGGAAGCCTTCCAGATTGCTGTCGACCCAGGCCAGTTCATCGGCGGTCCAGGCGCCGATCTGATCAAAGTGCCAGAAACCCAGACTGTTCAACAGCGTCTCGAGCTTCGGCCCGACGCCCTTGATCATCTTCAGATCATCGGCCTTGCCGTCGCGGGCTGCATCGAGGCCCTGGGGCTGCGTCCCCTCAGTGGTGCCATCGCTCTGATCAGGGGCTTTGGTCTGATCGGCCGCAGGCGCTTTGACCGCGCCGTTATTTGTAGCAGAGTCGGTGTCGGTGTCGGTGTCGGTGTCGGCCTTGGCTTCTTTGGCCACACCCTGATCCGGTGTCGCGGCCTTATCAGCCTTGGCGGGACTGTCCGCGCCCTTGCCGCCTGCACTTTCTCCGTCGGCCTTGGTGGCTTCGTCCTCCAGCAGATCGGGCACCTTGTTCTCATCGGCTTTGGCAGCCTCGTCGGCGCCTTTTTCACCGGCGCTATCAGAGGCGGCCTCGGCCTTGGCCTGCGCCTCGGGCGTGTCTTCATCCGGCGGTGTCTGATGGTTCGCACCGTCCTGCCATTTGGTCAGGATCGGAACTTCGGTGCCGTCAATGCGCTTGATCGTGTCACCAAGGCGCAGAGCCTCTGCGACCGAAGCGTTATGTTCGCTGCCGCCCTTGCGTTCGGTCAGGCTGGTCAGCCCGGCCAGCGGCTCGCACGAAAAACGGCCGTTCTGGGGCCCGGGCATCGGCACATCGCCATCAGCGAATGCGTCGATCAGCGCCGAGAGTTTCTCGACGGTCAGATCCTCGTAGAAATCCTTGCCGATCTGGACCATGGGCGCATTGGTACACGCACCCAGACATTCGACCTCTTCCCAGCTGAAACGACCGTCGGGCGACAATTCATGCGCATTCGGCGCGATCTTTTCGCGGCAGGTCCGGATCAGATCCTCGGCGCCGCAAATCATGCAGGTGGTCGTTCCACAAATCTGGATATGGACAACGGAACCAACCGGTTGCAGCTGGAACATAAAGTAAAATGTCGCGACTTCCAGGGCGCGGATATAGGCGATGTCCAGCAGATCCGCGCAATATTCCATGGCCGGGCGGCTCAGCCAGCCCTCTTGTTCCTGCGCGCGCCACAGGATCGGAATGATCGCCGATTGCTGGCGACCTTCGGGGTATTTCGTCATCTGCGCCCGAGCCCATTCCAGATTGGCCGGAGTGAATTCGAAACTGTCAGGTTGATTGGGGGATAGGCGGCGAAGCATGAGATCCTCAGTTCATCGCGAAAAGCGACAGAAGCGCGCCAAGACCGGCGACACCTCCGATAATAAGGTGAATCTGGAACGGATGACCCGCCCGGCGATAGATAAAGACATCACCGAGACTGATCACAGCGATTGACAGAAGAAACGCGAACGTCAGGCGGGTCGAGCCCATCCAGCTGGAAATCAGTGCCAGCAATGTCAGGGCGCCATAACGGATCAACAGCGCCTGCGGCAGCATTTCGGCCCGATGCTGAATCATCTTCAGCCCGGACTGCTTGTTCATCGCCAGCAGCACAGTCACCGCGATCAGCAACAGAGCGACGGCCCAGGACAGGAAGTTGATGAAAGATGCCAGCACGGGATTTACTCCGGTTTCAGGGTGCGAATACGCCGGCTGCGGTCACAGCGGCAACGAAAGCGAAATGCAACGGCGGATTACTCAGCACGATCGGTGCCAACAAGACGATCCCTGAAAGCCCGACCGTATTCATCATCAGCGATCCACCTCACCGAACACGATGTCCATGGTCCCGATCAGCGCCGAGACATCGGCCAGCATGTGACCCTTGGCGATCCAGTCCATCGACTGCATATGCGGAAAGCCCGGCGCACGGATCTTGGAGCGGTAGGGTTTGTTCGACCCGTCGCTGACCAGATAGACGCCAAACTCGCCCTTGGGCGCCTCGACCGCGGCATAGATCTCGCCTGCGGGGACCTTGAAGCCCTCGGTATAAAGTTTGAAGTGGTGGATCAGGCTTTCCATGTTGGTCTTCATGTCGGCGCGCTTGGGCGGAGCCAGCTTGCCGCGTGTCAGCACATCGCCCTGCCCGTCGGGTGCGCGCAGCTTTTCAATGGCCTGGCGCATGATGTGGATCGATTGAAGCATTTCCTCCATCCGGCAGAGATAGCGATCATAGCAGTCGCCATTCTTGCCCACCGGCACCTGAAATTCAAATTCGTCATAGCATTCATAGGGTTGCGAACGCCGCAGATCCCAGGCCATGCCTGAGCCGCGCACCATCACACCCGAATAGCCCCAATCCAGCGCGTCCTGTTCATTGACGATGCCGATATCGACATTGCGCTGTTTGAAGATGCGGTTTTCGGTCAGCAGCGTGTGCAGATCGTCCACGACCTTAAGGAACGGATCGCACCATGCCTCGATATCGTCCAGCAATTCGGGCGGCAGGTCCTGATGCACGCCGCCGGGCCGGAAATAGGCGCTGTGCAGACGCGCCCCGCAGGCGCGCTCATAGAACACCATCAGCTTTTCGCGTTCCTCGAAGCCCCACAGCGGCGGGGTCAGTGCGCCCACGTCCAGCGCCTGCGTGGTCACGTTCAGCAGGTGGTTCAGGATACGGCCGATCTCGGAATACAGCACCCGGATCAGGCTGGCGCGGCGCGGAATTTCCGTGCCGGTCAGCTTTTCGATGGCCAGGCACCACGCATGTTCCTGGTTCATCGGCGCGACATAATCCAGCCGGTCGAAATAGGGCAGGTTCTGCAGATAGGTGCGGCTTTCCATCAGCTTTTCGGTGCCGCGATGCAGCAGCCCGATATGCGGATCGCAGCGTTCGACAACCTCGCCGTCCAGTTCCAGCACCATCCGCAACACACCATGCGCTGCCGGGTGCTGAGGGCCGAAGTTGATGTTGAAGTTGCGGATGCGCTGTTCGCCGGTCAGCTTGTCCTGACTGCCATCGTCATACTGGTTTCTGCGGATATCGCCGTCCATGGTTACCCTGCTTTCCCGTTAGCTGACATCTCGGCCAGAACCTGAGCGCCCGTCATTTTCACGGTATCATTTGAAAATTCATAGTTGCTCGGCTTTTCTTCGACAAAGATTTCCAGATTGAACAGAAAATCTTCGTTCTGATCCAAAGCCTCAAGCACGCCGTATTGATGACCACCGCCCAGGGAATCGCGATAAAGCGGTGCAGCGCATACCGCACAGCTGATCCGCTGCATTCCCGGTGAGGACGCATAGGCCAAAAGCGGCGCATCGTCGTTCATCACCACAGTCCGGCCCAGATCAACCGAGAACAGCGCACCCCCGGCCCAACGGCGGCATGTCTCGCAATGGCAGACACTCGTCGTCAGCGCAGTGGCGCTGGCCGTGTAGCGGCAGGCACCGCACAGGCAGCGCCCGGTGACGGGGGTTGCAGCTGTCACGAATCGGCCCCTTTTTCATCGCCGGGCAGCACGTATTTCGCACCCTCCCACGGCGACAGGAAATCGTACTGGCGGTATTCCTGCACCAGGTTCACCGGCTCATAGACAACGCGCTTTTCGACCTCGTCATAGCGAACCTCGACATAGCCCGTGGTCGGAAAGTCCTTGCGCAACGGATGGCCACGGAAGCCGTAATCAGTCAGCAGGCGGCGCAGGTCGGGGTGCCCCGAGAACAGGATGCCGAACATGTCGAACACCTCGCGCTCGAACCAGTTGGCGCAGGGAAAGATGCCGATCAGCGAAGGCACCAGTTCGTCCTCGCGGATGCTGGCTTTCAGGCGGATGCGCTGGTTGCGATACATCGACAGCAAGTGCCAGACCACGTCGAAACGCGCGGGGCGCGAGGGGTAATCAACCGCCGTGATATCAACCAGTGTCGAAAAGCGGCAATTGGTATCGGTGCGCAGGAACTCGACCAGATCGAACACGCCGGCCGCGGTAATCGTCACGGTCAACTCGTCATTGGCGATCTGGGTGTCGGCAACGTCATTCGCACGGCGGTTGGCGATATGCTCGGCCAGTTCGGCCAGCGCCTCGATATCGGGATAGACGGCCATGGCTTACCTCACCAGTGTTCCGGTGCGCCGGATGCGACGCTGGAGTTGCAGGATGCCATAGAGCAGCGCCTCGGCGGTCGGCGGGCAGCCGGGGACATAGATATCCACGGGCACGATCCGGTCGCAGCCACGCACGACGGAATAACTGTAGTGGTAATAGCCGCCGCCATTGGCGCAAGAACCCATGCTGATCACATAGCGCGGCTCTGGCATCTGGTCGTAGACCTTGCGCAGCGCCGGGGCCATCTTGTTGGTCAGCGTACCTGCCACGATCATCAGATCCGACTGGCGCGGAGAGGCGCGCGGTGCCGTGCCGAACCGTTCGACATCATAGCGCGGCATCGACATCTGCATCATCTCGACGGCGCAGCAGGCCAGACCAAAGGTCATCCAGTGCAGCGAGCCGTTGCGCGCCCAGTTGATGATATCCTCGGTCGAGGTCAGCAGGAATCCCTTGTCCTGCAATTCGGTATTCAGCGCGGCTGTCGCGACCTCGCGATCGGGGCCTGCGGTATTGGTTCCGACCATCACGCCCATTCCAGCGCCCCCTTCTTCCATTCATAGGCAAAGCCCACAGTCAGCACGAGCAGGAACACCATCATCGACCAGAAGGCCACATCGCTGAGCCCGCCAAAGCTGACAGCCCATGGAAACAGGAAGGCGACTTCGAGATCGAAGATGATGAACAGGATCGACACCAGATAAAAGCGCACGTCGAATTTCATCCGCGCATCGTCAAAGGCGTTAAAGCCGCATTCATAGGCGCTGACCTTTTCGGGGTCAGGATTGCGGATGGCAATCACGGCGGCGGCAAGAAGCAGAATGACGGCCAGCGCTCCGGCCATGCCGGCAAAGACCAGGATCGGCAGATATTCCTGCAGCAAATAGTCCACGGATGTGTCCCCTTATCGGTCGCGGGGACGGTGGCTGCCCGCGACGGGTTGGCTTAGTCCGGTTTAGACCCGGCGTCCGGCGGGGTCAACGGTCGCAGGGCGGTGAAAAACGAGGAACAACCGCATCATTTCGTTAGCTTCCCGATCAGACTTGGGTGGTTGCGGCCCGTTCACGCCCTGCTGCCATAAGACAAGCCAGGCGCAGCCGGGCAGCAACCGAAACGAACCCTGCGCGGCAAGCACCGCAATCCCGACGCCGGTCAGCACCAGACTCAGCCCGCTGGCCGGGGCGCGTGCCTGATTCCACATCTGCCGGCGCGGCGAATAATCCTGCCAGATAGCACCCGTCGGTTAAACGGCTTCAGCCACCCCTAACAGCCAGGCCGCATGGCCTGCCCCGCCCGTCATCGCCAGCATCGCCGTTGCCGTCAGGATCACCGGGGTTCCGGAATAGGCCGGCTGGCCAAGCTGCTGGACGGATCGGCGGACGCGGACTGAGCGGCGCCGATCCAGATGGGCCAAGCCACCCGGATCGGCGCGCTGAATGATAGAGGCTATTCCAGTTCGATCAGCAGATCCTTGGCGTCGATCTGCTGCCCCGGCGCAATATGCAGCGCCTTGACGGTACCGTCTCGCTCCGCCGAGAGGCCGGTTTCCATCTTCATCGCCTCGATGGTCAGCAAAAGATCGCCCTGTTTGACCTGTTGTCCTGCCGTCACCGCGACAGAGGCAACAACGCCCGGCATCGGCGCACCGATCTGGTTCGGATCAGCAGGATCGGCCTTGGGACGAGCGATGGTTTCGGATTTCACCAGACGGTTCGGCACGCGGATGTTGCGGGGCTGGCCGTTCAGTTCGAAAAAGACCTTAACCTCACCATTCTCATCCGTCTCGCCCATGGCCTGCAGGCGGATTTCAAGGATCTTGCCAGGGTCGATTTCCGCAGTGATTTCCTCGCCCTGCTCCATCCCGTAAAAGAACGTGCGCGTCGGCAGCGTGCGGACCGGGCCATAGCTGCGGTGGCGGCCCATGTAATCCATGAACACCTTTGGATACATCAGATAGGCGTTCAGGTCCTCGTCATCGACAAGCTTGCCCTCCAGTTGGGCACTGATCTCGGCGCGGGTTTCCTCCAAATCGACGGGCGGCAGTTGTGCGCCGGGACGGTCCGTGATCGGGGTTTCGCCTTTCAGCACCTTTTTCTGCAGCGCTTCGGGCCAGCCGCCCGGAGGTTGCCCCAGATTGCCGCGCATCATGTCGACGACGCTATCGGGGAAGGACACATCCTTGGCGGGGTTCTGAACATCGGCGGGCGTCAGGTTCTGCGCCACCATCATCAGCGCCATATCACCAACCACCTTGGAGGACGGCGTCACCTTGACGATATCGCCAAACATCCGGTTCACATCGGCATAAGCCTGCGCCACCTCGTGCCAGCGATCCTCCAGCCCCATGCTGCGGGCCTGCGCCTTGAGGTTGGTGAACTGCCCGCCCGGCATTTCGTGCAGGTAAACCTCGGATGCGGGGGCTTGCAGACCGGATTCGAAGGCGGTGTAATTCTCGCGCACACGTTCCCAGTAATTGCTGATCTCGCGGATCGCCCCGATATCCAGACCTGTATCGCGCGGGCTGCGCGCCAACGCCTCGACCACCGAGCCAAGGGTCGGCTGGCTGGTATTGCCGGACAAGGCATCCATGGCGCAGTCTACGGCATCCACGCCTGCCTCTGCAGCAGCAAGGATCGTCGCACCGCCCATGCCGCTGGTGTCATGAGTGTGGAAATGGATCGGCAAGCCGACCTCTTCCTTCAGCGTGCGGACCAGCTTGCCGGCAGCAGCGGGCTTCAGCAGGCCAGCCATATCCTTGAGCCCCAGCACATGTGCGCCGGCATCCTTCAGCGCCTTTGCCGTGGTGACATAGTAGTTCAGGTCATACTTCGCCCGATCCGGGTCGTTGATATCGCCCGTATAGCAAACGGTGCCTTCGCAAATCTTGCCGCTTTCGATCACCGCATCCATGGCGACGCGCATGTTTTCGACCCAATTGAGGCTGTCGAACACGCGGAACACGTCGATGCCGGTCTCTGCCGCCTGCTTGACGAAGGACTGCACCACATTGTCGGGATAATTGGTATAGCCCACACCGTTGGATGCGCGCAGCAGCATCTGCGTCATCAGGTTCGGCATCCTTTTGCGGATATCGCGCAGCCGCTGCCACGGACATTCCTGCAAAAAGCGGTAGGCCACGTCAAAGGTCGCCCCACCCCAACATTCGACGCTGAACAACTGCGGCAGGTTGGCCGCATATGTCGGGGCCACGCGGATCATGTCGATACTGCGCATCCGTGTCGCCAGCAGCGACTGGTGCCCGTCGCGCATGGTGGTATCGGTGATCAGCAGACGCTCTTGCGCGGACATCCAGTCGGCCACGGCTTGCGCGCCCTTTTCCTGCAGCAATTGCAAGGTGCCCGACGCGGGCTCGGCACGCAGCGCGGGCGGCAGCGGAATGCGCGCCTCTGCCGGCGGCAGCGGGCGACCAGCGGTCTCGGGATGCCCGTTGACGCTGATATCGGCGATATAGGTCAGGATCTTGGTCGCGCGGTCACGCCTGCGGCGGAAGGTGAAAAGATCCGGCGTCGTGTCGATGAATTTGGTGGTGTAGGTGTCATCAAGAAACGTCGGATGTTTCAACAGGTTGATGACGAATTCGATATTCGTGCTGACGCCGCGCACGCGGAACTCGCGCAAGGCGCGGTCCATCCGTTTGATCGTCTGTTCGGGCGTTTGCGCCCAGGCCGTGACCTTGACCAGAAGCGAATCGTAAAACCGCGTGATCACGCCGCCCGCATAGGCGGTGCCGCCATCCAGACGAATGCCCATACCCGTGGCGCTGCGATAGGCGGTGATGCGGCCGTAATCGGGGATAAAGTTGTTCTGCGGATCTTCGGTCGTGACCCGGCATTGCAGCGCATGGCCCGACAGCGTGATCTCATCCTGCGAGCCATGCCCTGTCGCCTCTGCCAGCGTCGCGCCCTCGGCGATGCGGATCTGCGATTGGACGATGTCGATGCCGGTGACTTCCTCGGTCACCGTATGTTCAACCTGAACGCGCGGGTTCACCTCGATAAAATAGAACTGGTCGGAATCCATATCCATCAGGAACTCGACCGTGCCAGCATTCTGATAGCCGACAGCCTGCCCGATTTTCAGCGCCAATGCGCAAACCTCGGCGCGTTGCTCATCGGTCAAGTAAGGCGCAGGCGCGCGCTCGACGACCTTCTGGTTGCGGCGCTGCACGGTGCAGTCGCGTTCGTACAGGTGATAAAGGCCGCCATGCGTATCACCCAGCAGTTGCACCTCCACATGGCGCGCGCGCTGGATCATCTTTTCCAGATAGCCTTCGCCATTGCCGAACGCCGCCTCGGCCTCGCGGCGGCCTTCGCGGACCTTTTCGACCAACTCGTCAGGGCCGGTGATCGGACGCATGCCCCGACCGCCGCCGCCCCAGCTGGCTTTCAGCATCAGCGGATAGCCGACCTCGGCTGCCTCGGCCTTGATGGCGTCGAAATCATCACCCAGAACTTCGGTGGCGGGAATAACCGGCACGCCCGCGTCGATGGCCACGCGCCGCGCACTGGCCTTGTCGCCAAGCGCACGCATGGTCGCGGATTTCGGGCCAATAAAAGTGATTCCTGCCTTTTCGCAGGCATCCACGAATTCGGGGTTTTCCGACAGCAAACCATAGCCGGGATGAATGGCATCTGCGCCACTTTCCCTGGCCACGCGGATAATTTCAGGGATCGACAGATAGGCCGCGACCGGACCAAGCCCCTCGCCGATCCGGTAAGCCTCATCCGCCTTGAAACGGTGCAGGCCCAGTTTGTCCTCTTCGGCAAAGACGGCCACCGTCTTCTTGCCCAACTCGTTCGCGGCTCGCATGACGCGAATGGCTATCTCGCCCCGGTTGGCAATCAGAATCTTGTTGAACATCAGCCGCGCTCCTCATGTCAGACGCCGCGATCCTAGCGATGCCGCAGCGCAGCGCAAGCAGAAGTGCACGGCAATGTTACCGCGAACAGTGACGCAAGGGCATCCGCTCAGTAGGCGTTGACCTGATTTGGGCCATCAGATGAAGGGTGCGTCAGTAGCTGGCACCCTCCACATGCTGCGATTTCAGCGCGCGCGGATCGACCCCTTTCAGGCAATTGACGTTGATCGCGGCGACCTCGCCCATCTGGGGATGGCTGCCAAAGGCATAGGATTCGACGCCGCAGACCGGACAGAACAAATGCACGATCTGCTCCTTGTTAAAGCGGTATTCCGTCACCGGACCGTCCTCGACCAGCTTGAAATCACCGCGCGGCACAAAGGTCAGCACAAAGCCCATCCGCTGACAGCGCGAGCAATTGCACGTCATCGTCTGGTCCAGATCCGCCTCGACCTCGAAGGCCACCGCGCCGCACTGGCAGCCGCCCGAATAGTGTTCCTTTGACATGATGCACCCTCGTTATTTGATTTCGATTTTCACGATGCCCTTGATGAAACGCGCGCCGCGCGAATCGCCCTGCACCACCATTTGCAGGCCATCGCCAAGCGGCTGGCCGTCCTTTTCAAAGGCCAGCAGAATGGGCGCATTGCCAAAGCCCGGGGCGATCTCGCCCACGGAAAAGGCGACCTCATGCCCGTCCGACGCGATCACCTGCACGGTATTGCGCAACGATTGCTTTACATCATCGTCCAAGGTGGTTTCCTGCACCAGCAGATCCCACAGCAAGACGCCCCTGAACTGCATGTCCTGCGGACCGTCATCGGTTTCTCGGCGAACATCCTGTTCGGTGATCGTCATCGCGGCCAGCGAATCGGCACTGAGTTCGACCGAAATATCCGGGCCCGTCATTTCGATCACGGCGCCCGTTTGATCCTGGGCCAGCACCGCGGCGGGCAAAATCATCGCAACGGACATGCAAATTGGCAGTCGCAAGTTGTGAAACATTATCTTTCGGACCTCACTTGTTAATATGTTCTTCATATGTTCCTATGAGCGCGTTGCGTTTTCAAGCCGCGTGACTATGTGATGCGCTTGGGCTGATAGGGCACAGCATGGAACAGAAGTTTATCGAAATTCGCGGCGCACGCGAGCACAACCTGAAGGGCGTGGATATGGATATCCCGCGCGATCAGCTTGTGGTGATTACCGGGCTGTCGGGCAGTGGCAAATCCAGCCTTGCCTTTGACACCGTCTATGCCGAAGGGCAACGGCGCTATGTCGAAAGCCTGTCGGCCTATGCGCGGCAGTTTCTGGACATGATGGGCAAGCCGGATGTGGACCATATCAGCGGTCTGTCGCCTGCGATCTCCATCGAACAGAAGACGACCAGCAAGAACCCCCGTTCGACCGTCGGCACCGTCACCGAAATCTATGACTATCTGCGCCTGCTGTTCGCCCGCGCCGGCACCCCCTATTCGCCCGCAACCGGCCTGCCCATCGAGGCTCAACAGGTGCAGGACATGGTCGATCGGGTCATGGCCATGGAAGAGGGCACCCGCGCCTATCTGCTGGCCCCGATCGTGCGCGACCGCAAAGGCGAATATAAGAAGGAATTTCTTGAGCTTAGGAAACAAGGCTTCCAGCGCGTCAAGGTCAATGGCGAATTCCATGAACTGGACGAACCGCCCGTTCTGGACAAGAAATTTCGCCACAATATCGACGTGGTCGTCGACCGTATCGTCGTGCGCGAGGGCCTGGAAACGCGGCTGGCCGACAGTTTCCGCACCGCGCTGGACCTGGCCGATGGCATTGCGGTGCTGGAAACGGCGGCCGATGAGCCCGAGCGCATCACCTTCAGCGAAAACTTCGCCTGCCCGGTTTCGGGATTTACCATCTCGGAAATCGAGCCGCGCCTGTTTTCTTTCAACGCGCCCTTCGGGGCCTGCCCGGTTTGCGACGGGCTGGGCGTCGAGTTGTTCTTTGATGACCGGCTGGTCGTGCCTGACGCTGCGCTATCGGTCGACAAAGGCGCCATCGCGCCCTGGGCCAAGTCGAAATCGGCCTATCTGACGCAGACGATCAATGCGCTGGCCAAACATTACGGCTTTGACAAGAAAACCCCTTGGAAAGACTTGCCCGAGGCCGCGCAGAAGATGTTTCTTTATGGCTCGGGCAAAGAGCAGATCAAGTTCCGCTTTGACGATGCCGGCCGGGTGTATGAAATCGAGCGCGTGTTCGAAGGTGTCATCCCGAACATGCAGCGCCGCCTGCGCGAATCCGACAGCCAATGGGTGCGCGAGGAATTCGAGCGCTATCAGAACAACCGCCCCTGTGGTGCCTGCCACGGCTATCGCCTGCGCCCCGAGGCGTTGGCGGTCAGGATCGCCGGCAATCACGTCGGCGAGGTGGTGCAACTGTCGATCCGCGAGGCATTGGCCTGGGTCGAGGCCGCGCCCGCCGCCCTGTCGAAGCAAAAGAACGAGATCGCCGTCGCGATCCTGAAGGAGATCCGCGAAAGGCTTGGTTTCCTTGTGAATGTCGGGCTGGATTATCTGACGCTGTCACGCGCAGCGGGCACCTTGTCGGGCGGTGAAAGCCAGCGCATCCGGCTGGCCAGCCAGATCGGCAGCGGACTGACCGGTGTTCTCTATGTGCTGGACGAACCCAGCATCGGCCTGCATCAGCGAGACAATGACCGTCTGCTGACCACGCTGAAAAACCTGCGCGATCAAGGCAATTCCGTGATCGTGGTCGAACATGATGAAGACGCGATCCGCCATGCCGATTACGTCTTTGACATGGGCCCCGGCGCGGGTGTGCATGGCGGAACGGTCGTCAGCAAGGGCACGCCGGATGAAATTGCCGCCGATCCGGCCAGTCTGACCGGGCAATATCTGTCGGGCTTGCGCGAAATCGCCGTGCCAGCCGAGCGTCGCAAGGGCAACGGCAAGAAAGTCATCGTTGTCGGCGCGACGGGCAACAATCTGAAAGACGTGACCGCCGAATTCCCGTTGGGCAAATTCGTTTGCGTCAGCGGCGTATCGGGCGGCGGCAAATCGACGCTGACGATTGAAACGCTGTTCAAGACCGCCAGCCTTCGCCTGAACGGAGCAAGACAGACCCCCGCCCCCTGCGAGACGATCAAGGGGCTGGAACATCTGGACAAGGTCATCGATATCGACCAGCGCCCGATCGGCCGCACGCCCCGGTCGAACCCCGCGACCTATACCGGTGCCTTCACGCCCATCCGCGACTGGTTCGCCGGCCTGCCCGAGGCGAAAGCGCGCGGCTATAAGCCCGGACGTTTCAGTTTCAACGTCAAGGGCGGCCGCTGCGAGGCCTGTCAGGGCGACGGCGTCATCAAGATCGAGATGCATTTCTTGCCCGACGTTTATGTCGAATGCGAGACCTGCAAGGGCAAGCGCTACAACCGAGAAACGCTGGAAATTCACTTCAAGGGCAAAAGCATAGCCGATGTTCTTGATATGACGGTCGAGGACGCGCAGACCTTTTTCGCCGCCGTGCCGTCGATCCGCAGCAAGATGGACGCGCTGATGCGAGTGGGCCTTGGCTATATCAAGGTGGGCCAGCAGGCGACGACCCTGTCGGGCGGCGAGGCGCAGCGCGTCAAGCTGTCCAAGGAACTGTCGCGTCAGTCGACGGGCCGGACGCTCTACATCCTCGACGAACCGACGACGGGTCTGCATTTCGAAGACGTGCGCAAGCTGCTTGAGGTGCTGCACGAGCTGGTCGATCAGGGCAATTCGGTGGTGGTCATCGAGCACAACCTGGATGTCATCAAGACCGCCGACTGGATCATTGATATCGGCCCAGAGGGCGGCGATGGCGGCGGGCGGATCGTGGCGACGGGCACGCCCGAAGATGTGGCCAAGATCAAGGACAGCCATACCGGACATTACCTCAAGCCGATGCTGAAACAGGCCCGCGTCCGGGCTGCCGAGTGATCGCCGTCGGCTGGCAGAAAGCCGAAGGCGCGCTGATGCTGCTGGCTGGCCTTGGCATCGCCCTTGCAGTGCAGCCGGGCTGGCCCCTCTGGGCATGGCCGCTGATCCTGCTTGCGCCAGATCTGGCGATGATCGGATATCTGGGTGGGCCGCGCATCGGGGCGGCGGTCTATAACGCCGCGCATCTCTATGGTGCGGGTCTGGTTCTGGCGGTTCTGGGCGTGGTGTCAGGTCAGCCCCTGCTGATTGCCCTTGGCGGCATGTGGATGGCGCATATCGGCATGGATCGCGCGTTCGGCTATGGCCTGAAATCGCCCCAAGGGTTCAAGACAACGCATCTGGGCAGGATTGGCCCAGATCGCGATCACTGACCCCGGTTATAGGCGGTATGCGGCAGAAACATGACGGTACAACCGTTTTCATCAAAGCCCCCGGCCCTCGAATAGTTCGACTGGTCCGGCGCCTTTGAAAGTTCGAAGCTGGCGCAAAGCCGCAGATTCTCATCGTCGATCTGCTCGATCCGGTAGGGCGTTTCAGTTACCGGGTCGATCAGCGACGGCCGGTCGGGACAGGCCTCGGTCTGGCTGATTTCGGGCGATAGTTCTCGCCGTTCGCGCGCAAGGCAGGATAGCTGCGCCTCGATCGCGCGCAAATCGCTGCGCCTGATATCGTCGCGCCGCTCGGCCCGGCCCTGCCCCGGCCCGCCGCCGATCAGCAGCCCTGCGATGATGGCGACCAAAGCAAGGGCCGAAATGGTGATGGTCGCCCAGCCTTTCATGCGCGGCTCAGCCATCCATCTCATCCTTGTAATAGCCGAAGATCAAACCTGCCATGATCGCAACCAGCAATGCCTTGGCCAGGAATTGCGCGGTCATATCGCCGTTCAAAAAGGCATAGACCACCGCCACCAGATCGCCCAGCAGCGCGAGTGAGGCTAGCAGCAGCGTGATCGACGCCACCCATTTCCGGACCAGTGACCTTTGTCGCGCGGGATCGTCGCGGCCAGCGCGATTGACACGGCGGTTCAGCAGCAGAAAAAGTGGCAGAAACGCGACCAGCGCGGAAACCGACCAGCGCAACCATCGCCCGCTGCCCGCCGGATCCAGCGGATCTGGCAAGAGCCGATCGATGACCGCAAAACCGATGATGACGGTATGCCACGCAATCATCCCGAGAGACAGGAACAGCAGCCCGTAAAGCAGCGCTTCACTGGCAGAAACATAGGCACGTGGGCGCGGCACCGGCGGCAGGCCGGCCTGCACTGTCCAGCCCTCGCTGGCCGCGCGGATTTCGGTCTGCGACCAGCCCGCATCGGCCAGAGCCTGCGCAATCTGGTCCTGTGACTGGCCTGCGATCAGTGCCTCTCGTACGAACTCGGATAGTAAATCGTCGCTTTTCATCGGCCCTCTCCGGTCGGCGGCAGGATGCGTCAGACTGTGCAGCAGGTCCATGCAAGAAAATTTTCGCCAGTCCCGGTTTTTCCCCTTGCGCCATCCGGCCCGCCCTTATAGATCAGCCTCCACCAGCAGCGGATAGCCGTTGGTACGGAGTGCGGGCGTAGCTCAGGGGTAGAGCATAACCTTGCCAAGGTTAGGGTCGGGCGTTCGAATCGCCTCGCCCGCTCCAAAACAAAAAAGCCAGCCTTCGGGCTGGCTTTTTTGCTGTCTGGCCGGTGGTTGACCGACCAGCAGCGATATCATCCGCGCCTAGCCGTCCACCCTGATCCGCGCGTTTGACGGATCGAATGGGCTGTCTTCGGTCACTTCGGCATCCCACAATTCGCCAAACATGCGCAGTTTCAGCTTAGTCCCCGGTTCACTCAGGTCCGGGCGCACATAACCCATGCCGATCTGTTTGCCGAAGGCGACCGAATAGCCGCCCGAGGTCAGACGACCGATCTTTTCACCATCAAGGAACAGCCCTTCGCGGCCCCAGGGATCGGCGTCACCCGGCCCGTCGATAAGCAGCGTCACGCATTTGCTGCGAATGCCCGTGTCCAGCATCGCCTGCTTGCCGTTGAAGTTCTTGTCCAGATCGACAAACCGGTCCAGCCCGGCCTCCAAAGGTGTGGCGTCGCGGCCCAGTTCGGTGCCGAAGGCGCGATAGGATTTTTCCTGACGCAGCCAGTTCTGCGCCCGAGCGCCGACCAGCTTCATCCCGTGCTTTTCGCCTGCCGCAATCAATTGGTCCCACAGATAGCGACCAAATTCGACCGGGTGATGCAACTCCCAGCCCAATTCGCCGGTATAGGCCACGCGGATCGCAACGGTCGGGCACATGCCCAACTCGATATCGCGGGCCGAGAGCCAGGGGAAACGCTTGTTCGACAGCGCCGTCGCCGGATCGGGAGCACGGATCAGCTCATTCAGAATCGCCCGGCTGTTCGGACCGGCCAGCGCAAAGACGCCCCATTGGTTGGTCACCTCATGGATATGAACAGGGCCAAATTCGCCGCCCATTTCCTCGGCCAGCTTGCGCAGGTTGTCAGCGTCGTAATCAGCCCACGCGCCCGCTGACACCAGATAATAGCCATCCTCGCGCCGCCGAACGATGGTGTATTCGGTGCGCGTCGTGCCAGCCTCGGTCAAAGCATAGGTCAGGTTGATGCGGCCAACCTTGGGCAGCTTGTTGGTGGTGAACCAGTCCAGAAACGCCGTCGCGCCGGGGCCGCTGACCCAATGCTTGGCGAAGGCGCTGGCGTCGATCAGACCGGCGGTTTCGCGGATCGCCTGCGCCTCGGTCTTTGCGTATTCCCACCAGCCGCCACGGCGGAAACTGCGGGCGTCATGATCAAAGCCCTCGGGCGCATCGACGGGACCGTAATAGTTCGGGCGCTCCCACCCGTTCACCTGCCCCATCTGTGCGCCTGCCGCGATCTGGCGGTCATAGGCGGGCGCAGTGCGCAGCGGACGGGCCGCAGGGCGTTCTTCATCCGGGTGGTGCAGGACGAAGACGTGGGCGTAGCTTTCTTCGTTCTTGCGGGTCGCATATTCGGTCGTCATCCAGCGGCCAAAGCGGCGCGGGTCCAGCGACGCCATATCGATTTCGGCCTCGCGCGCGGTCATCATCTGCGCAAGGTAATGGCCCACGCCACCGGCGGCAGTGATGCCAAAGCTGAAGCCTTCGGCCAGCCACATATTGCGCAGCCCCGGTGCCGGACCAACCAGCGGGTTGCCGTCGGGGGTATAGCAGATCGGGCCGTTGAAATCATCCTTCAGCCCAACCTCTTCCGATGTCGGGATGCGGTGGATGAAGGACATGTATTCTTCTTCGATCCGTTCCAGATCCAGCGGGAACAGATCGGCGCGGAAGCCTGCCGGCACCTCATAGGGGAAGCGCGCAGGCGCGCCTTCCTCGTAGGGGCCAAGGATCCAGCCGCCGCGTTCTTCGCGCACATACCATTTGGCATCGGCATCGCGCAGCACCGGATGTTCGGGATTGCCCGCCGCGCGCCACTCGGCCAGCGCCGGATCGCGTTCGGTGACGATATACTGGTGTTCCACCGGGATGGCCGCGATCTTGATGCCCAACAGCCGCGCGGTGCGCTGCGCGTGGTTGCCAGTCGCGGTGACGACATGTTCGGCCCTGATCTGGAATGGCTCGCCCGAGGGCACCAGATTGCCGCCCTTTTCGATCATGCGGTCACAGGTGACGACCCATTCCTCGCCATTCCAGTCATAGCCGTTGACCTGAATGCGGCGTTCGATGGTACAGCCCGCCATGCGCGCGCCCTTGGCCATCGCCTGCGTCACATCAGCGGGGTTGATATAGCCATCGGTCGGGTGAAACAGCGCGCCTTTCAGATCCTCGGTGCGGACCAGCGGCCAGCGCTCCTTGATCTGGGCGGGCGTCAGGAATTCATGTTCGATGCCCACCGTTTCGGCGGTGGCGGAATACAGCATATATTCATCCATCCGCGCATCGGTCTGCGCCATGCGCAGGTTGCCGCAGCGGGTGAAACCTGCGTTCAGCCCCGTATCAGCCTCCAGTGCGGCATACAGCTTGACCGAATAGTCGTGGATATGGCTGGTCGCGTAACCCATGTTGAACAGCGGCAGCAGACCTGCCGCGTGCCACGTCGACCCGGCTGTCAACTCATCACGTTCAACCAGCATCGTGTCCCAACCGGCCTTGGCCAGATGATAGGCAATACCGCAGCCAACCGCGCCACCGCCCACGATCAGAGCTTTCACATGCGTCTTCATCCCGCGATTCCTTCCTGCCGAACCTTGTATTCGTAGTGCCAGACCAAACCCGCCACGCATCGCTTCGCCCGACATTTCCCCAAGCGAAAGCGACATGCTGCGTCGCGGCGCTTGCACGGTGCCGGCGATTTCCCTTATCTTCCGCAGAATTGCCCGAAGGAGGACGGCGATGCAGATCTGTCGCGACACGGAATCGATGATCGCATTGTCAACTGACTGGCGCGCGGCGGGCACCCCGAGCGTCTTGGTCGCCACCATGGGCGCGCTGCATGACGGCCATCGCGCATTGGTCGCACGCGCGCGGGACTGGGCCGACAGCCGGGGCGGTCGCGTCGTGGCGTCGGTCTTTGTCAATCCGACGCAGTTTGGCGATGCCAAGGACCACGACAAATATCCCCGCACCGAAGAGGCAGATCTGGCACTCCTACGGGCGGCGGGGGCCGATGCGGTCTTCCTGCCGCAGGCGTCCGATATCTACCTGCCCGACGCGCAGACGGTCGTTGATGTCACCGGCCTGTCGCGCGTACTGATGGGCAAGTTGCGGCCTGGCCATTTCCGGGGCGTGGCTACGGTTGTAACCAAGCTGTTCAACATCACCGGCTGCGACGCCGCGACATTCGGTGAAAAGGATTATCAACAGCTGACGCTGGTGCGGCAGATGGTGCGGGACCTGAACATGCGCGTGCAGATCCTGCCAGTGCCCACCGTGCGCGAGGCTGACGGGCTGGCCATGTCGTCACGCAATCAGCGACTGACACCTGCCGATCGTGCCGCTGCCCCGGTGCTGGCCCGCGCGCTGGATCGGGCCGAGGCAATGGTCACCGAGGGCAGGACGGTCGAGGCTGTTCGACACGAGATCAAACAGGTACTGGCGTCCGAGCCGCGCGCGGATGTGCAATCCATCGACATTCGCGATGCATCCCAACTGTCCGCCCTGCGCGGCAGGCCGACTCAATCTGTGGTGATATTGCTGGCCGCGCGGTTTGGTGACGTATTGCTGATCGACCAGCGCGTCGCGCTGCCATCGGCAGACTGATCGGGCCGCAACCGTCCTTGCGCGATCACCTGCCGGACAAAAGCCTTGGCATCGAAACCGCCCGGCGGATCGGCTGTATAGAGCTGCCTGTCCAGTGGTGTCAGCACCGCAGCACCGCGCCCCTGATGCCCCCGCAACCGCAAATGCGCCACCGCCGCGCGTCGCAATTCGGGCAGCCGTCCCTCTCGCGCCGCCCGGCGCATCGCCGCGACATGCGGGCTGAACCGCCAGCGTCGGACCTGTCGCATCACTGCGTCCGGCGGTTGCAGCCCCCGCCCCAGCAAGGCTGCTGCCAGCCCGCCGATCAGGCCCAGCCCAAGCAAGCCGGCCCCGATCAGCCGGTTGCGCGTTTGGGGCCGCGAGGCATCGGCGATATTCGAGGCAAAACTGGCAAAACCAAACGGGATAGGTTTCATCGCGGCGATTTCTATCTGGCGAGTGTCCGTATCCATCCACGGAAAGGCAAAGGCTTTGAGGACCGAAGGCTCGCCGGTGTGTGGCTGCAAGCTCCATTCCCAAACCACGGTCGAAACGGGGCCATCAGGGGTCGGCTCGACGCTGCGCTGTTCGGGTTCGGTAAAGCTGATCAGCCAGGGCTCGCGCAGATCAGGTCGCGGTGGCAATTGATGCGGCAGCGCACCAAGCGCCTGCAATGTGACGCGGCGGATCAGCACTTCGCCGTCGATTAGCTTGCCCGGATCTGCCGACAGTTCATCCGTCAGCGTCAGCCGCCGCGCGGAAAGTGGCGCGAAACCGCCCGGAAAGGGCTGCACGTCGATGGTTATCTCGGGCGCCTCGACCTGCACTTCGTGCCATCTGTTGTCAGACCCGGTGATTTGCAGCATATGCGTCACCGGCCCGACCGTCAGGGGCCCGGCCTCACGGGGAAAAACCGCGATCTTGCGCTGAAATATCTGCCATTCACGGCCCGATATCCGTTCTTTGTACCAGTCGTCGCGGGTTAGCTGAATCCAGTCGTACCCGGGCGCGTCTGGGAAGGTGAGTTCTGACAGATTGACGGTCGCATCATATTCGGCGCGGATCGTCAGCGGGATCATCTCTCCGACCACATGGGAGGCATGATCGTGAAGGATCTGCAGGCGCATCTCTTGCGCTGCCGCGGGCAGGGCCAGCAGAAACGACAGGATCAACACGGCGCAACGGATCACCATGGCTGGCCCTCGCGCGGGCGGATCAGGCCCATTGTCTCGCGTCGACGGTACTCGGCCAGCAGCCGCAGCGCCAGGAATTCACCCGGATCATCCGAGATCGTGGCAAGCCAGTCATCGCTGGCGGCAATGCCGCGCGCGGTCATCATCTGGCGCCAATCGGCATCCTGAGTGCCGGTATTCACGACGATCTGCTCATCGGGATTGGCCTGACCCAGCCCCCCTGCCCCTGCAAGCCGCCCCGGCGCAAAGCTGTCGCCGCGTGCCGGCGGATACATGGCCGCGACCAGATCGCGGTTTCGCCGCGCCTCGGCATCAGCAGGGTTGGAAAACAGCACAGCGTCGAAATAGGCGACCGACAGGGGGTAATCGCCCGTTGCCGCCAGCGAAAGTCCGCGATTATAGGTCTCGGTCCGGCCCGCATCGGCGAAGGCGGCATCGGCCGCGTCCCATTCGCCCGCACGGTACAGCGCCACCCCGCGCGCCGCCGGATCGGCCAGCAGCGGCGCTGCGCCCGCGCCGCCGCCTGCGCGCAGCGCCAGCCGCGCCCAACCCTGCGGGCCGGCGATGGCCAGACATAAAAGCCCCGCCAATGCGATCAGCAACACCCGCCTCATCGTCCACGCCTGAGCAGGGACAGGATCGGCAGCAGGGCCAATGCGGCGATCAGCGGGCCGAAATCGCGGTATTGCGCAGCAGTCAGGCCCGGATCGCGCTCAGTCAGCCCGGGACGTGTCAGTTGCCGTTCGACTGCTGCCCGGTCCCGCGCCGTTCCCGCAGCACCCCCGCCCAACTCCGCCATCTCGATCATCGCCCTGGCATCCGCAGGCGGCGCGTCGGGGGCCACCGCCTCGATCAGCAGGGTCGACAGTCGAATGCCGCGCTCGGACAGGCGGCTGGCGGCGCTGCGGGTCGTGGCGTCAATCCCTCCACCATCCGAGATCAGCACCAGATCGGCGCGTTTCATCTGCGCCAACAACTCGCCGCCCAGGCCAAGTGCAGCAGCCGGACGGCTGCCATCGCCCGGCATGACGCCCGGCCCCATTGCGGCAATCTGCGTTTCCAGCAGCCGGCTGTCGGCGGTCGGCGCCGAGGCCAGATAGGCCTCGCCATCAAACAGGATCAGCCCGACCGGTCGTCCCGCAAGTCGCTGCATCAGCCCGGCCGCGGCCAGTTGCGCCTGCACCAGCCCCGGCCCCTCGGCGACAGAGGGCGAAAGATCCACGGCCAGCATCACCGCATCGACCTGTGCCAGCACCGGCGCATCCGCGCGTGGCAGCGCCGGTCCGGAAAGCCCAAGGATCAAGGTCAAGGCCCCGATCAGGGGCACAAAACGACGCCAACCCGTCCCGTCTGCCGTCAGATGGCCCAGATGCTGCATCGCGGTCAGCATCGCGGGCGGCATCACCTCTTGCCAACCGCCCGCATCGGGCCGCCGGCGCATCTGCCACAGCGCCAGCACCGCCAGCGGCACCAGCATCAGCAACCAGTCAGGCCGCAACAGGATCGGCGCGCCGTTCATGACGGCCTTCTCAGCGCCAGAAACAGCAGGCAGATCAAGGCAAACGCCGCCGGCCAGACCCAAAGCTGATGCCAGAAACGCAGGGGCGGGCGCTGCGATGTCCCCGGCTCAAGCACATCAAGCGAGCGCGCCATCGCCAGCAGATCCGCCATATCCCGAACCCGAAAACTGGCCCCGCCGCTGGCCTCTGCAACGTCGCGCAGGGTCTGGGCATCGACGGCATCGCGCGACAAGGGCTGGTTCTCCAGATCCTCGGGGCCAAGCGCGATGGTATGGACGCGGATGCCCTTTTCCGCCGCAAGTTCGGCAGCCGAGACCGCCGGCACATCGCCCGAGGTATTCACCCCGTCCGACAGCAACACCACGACCCGGCTCGGCGCGTCGCTGGCACTTAGCCGTTTCATCGCCAGACCCAAACCGTCCGAGATAGCGGTCGAGCGGCCCGATATCCCGATCTGCGCCTCGTCGATGGCCATCGCCACCGCATCCACATCAAAGGTCAGCGGCGCGGCGAAATAGGCGCGGTCACCAAAGATCACCAAACCGATCCGGTCGCCCTTGCGCGCCTGCACAAAGGCAGAGGCGGTGCGTTTGACAGCCTCGAGCCGCGAAATGGGTTTTCCGTCCAGGCTGAAATCCTCTTTCACCATGCTGCCCGACAGATCCAGGGCCAGCACGATTTCCCGGCCCGACGCAGGCACCATGTCCGAGATCTGACTGATCCGCGGCCCTGCCAATGCCCCCACAATCGCGATCCAGGCCAGCGCCGCGATCAGCAGCCCGGACCGATCGACGCTGCGCCCCCGTCCCTGCTGCACGCCCTCGAACATTGCAGCAGGCACGCGCAGGGCGGGCCGGGGGCGTTCCGGTGCCGGCCACCAGCGCCGCAGGATCAGCGGCAAGGGCAAAAGCAGCAGCAGCAAGGGTGCTGTGAAATTCATCGCCCGGCCTTTGCAGCGCGTTCTATCTGTTCGTCACGCAGTTGCGGCGCGGGCAGGTAAGCAGCCTCGCGCAGCGCGGGCGGCAAATGCCCGGTGATGCGCGCCACCGCCAGCAGTCGATCTTGCACAGGCAGGCCGCGCGTTGCCAGAATGCGCCGCCGGGCCGAGGCCCTCTGGCGCAGCAGCGGCGCCAAGATCAGGGCAATCAGCGCAGCGATCAGCAGCCCCAGCCCCAGCAGTGCCGACATCTCGTGCCAATCCAGCGCCCGCATCGTGACGGGCAGACGCACGTCGGCCAAAGCGGCCAGCAACTCATCCTGGGTCATGGCAGCACCTCGTCGATCCGGGCACCGAGCGCTCGCAGACGCCCCAGAATCGCCGAACGATCCGACGCGCGAAGGCGGCCATGGCGAAAATCTCGCCCATCGGTAACGGCCAGTGACCGGTCCTGAGGCGCCGTCTCGGCGGGATCAACGATCAGCGCGATCACCAGCCTGCGCCGCCGTGCCAATCGGGTCAGCGCGGGCGCATCCGCGTCGCTGATCGCATCGGCGCTGGTCGCCAGATGAACCCGGCTGCCCGGCGCCACCATACGCGCCGCGCGGCTGGCCAGTGCTGCAAGGCCGCCTTGCGGCTGAGCCACCGGGCGGCTGAGCGCCAGATCATGTTCATCCGCCAGCATGTGAGCGACCGCGCTCATTTGCCGATCACCCTGCCCCTGCGCAATCGCAGCCACGCCCGCATCTGTCAGCGCCAGTGCCGCAACATTGCCGCTGCGCTGCACAGCCTGCCAGCCGATCCCTGCCAGATAATGCGCCGCCCTGACCGAGCGCAGCGCAGAGCCGGTTCCCCACAGCATCGGGGCACGAAAATCAGCGATCAGCAGGGTGGTATCGTCGCGATCCTCGTGAAAGCTGCGGATATGCGGGATGCCGGTTCGCGCGCTGGCCGCCGGATCGATGCGCCTTGGATCGTCCCCTTCGACATAGGCGCGCAGTTCTCGCAGATCCATTCCGCCACCCTGGGGGCTGGCCGGCAGCGCGCCGGGCCGGCGGGTCGCAGGCCGGTGTCTGGCGCGCGAAACAGCATCTGGTCTGAGCGCCAGCAACTCGGCTGCCCGCAACCGCAGGCCGGGTTGGTCCAGTGCCGCAGGGACGGCTACCACGGCTGCACCTCACGCTGCGCATCAGCAATCAGGTCGCGGCCAACGCGACCTTCGCTGGCGGCGGCCCAACTGGGCACCAGCCGGTGCGACAGCGCGTCGGCGGCCAGATCCTCGGCATCCTCGGGCAGGCCGTGGTCGCGCCCGGCCAACCAGGCCTTTGCCCGCACCGCCGCGGCCAGTGCCAGCGTCCCGCGCGGTGACACCGCGTGTTCCACCTGTTCGGCCACCGCACCGCCTGTCCGCGTCGCCATGACCAGCCGGATGATGTAATCTTTCAGCAATGGCGCCAGATGCACCTGCGCGACCTGCCGGCGGGCGGCACGGATCAGGTTGGCGTCCAGTGCTGCAATGGGCGTCTGATCGGGCTGCGCGGCCTCGGCCTCTACCAGATCAAGGATGCTTCGTTCGGTTTCGGCATCGGGCAGCCCTAGCGAAAGATGCAGCAGGAAACGGTCCAGTTGCGCCTCGGGCAGCGGAAAGGTGCCTTCGTGCTCGATCGGATTCTGGGTTGCGACGACCATGAAAGGATCGGGCAGCGCCCGCGTGGTGCCGCCCACCGTCACCTGACGTTCGGCCATCGCCTCTAGCAGCGCCGATTGCACCTTGGGCGGGGCCCGGTTGATCTCATCGACCAGCACAAGGGTGTGAAACACCGGGCCCGGCATGAAATCGAAGCGCCCGGTTTCGGGGCGGAAAACCTGCATGCCGGTCAGATCCGAAGGCAACAGATCCGGCGTGCACTGGATGCGCGCATAATCGCCGGGCAGGTGCGCGGCCAGCAGCGTGACTGCACGCGTCTTGGCCACGCCGGGCGGCCCCTCGATCAATACATGGCCGCCGGCCAACAGCGCGATCAGCAATCTTTCGACCAGCCGTTCATGGCCGATCAGCCCCGCGCCTATCTGCGCGCGCAACGCCGCCACCGCATCCCATGCGCCCTGTGTGTCGTCCATGAATGTCCTCCCTGCCGCCAGCATATGCGCCAAGCGCGCACCCGCCAGAGCCAAGAGCAGTTTCTTCCACCCTTAGGACTAGAGGAAATGCCGTAGGGGCGATTGCAATTCCGGACGGATCGGCGAACCATGCAGATCGGCACTCATCCCTGGGAGGAAAGACGCGTGACCATCCAGCCTTCAGCACCGCCCGCAGAACTGGCCGCAGAACTGACGGTCCCGCAACCGCTGAACCTGATCGGCAATGACTGGGTGCCGGCGGCGTCAGGCCAGGTGATGCCCGTCATATCACCCATCGATGGCGCGGAATTTGCCCAGATCGCCGACAGCGGCCCCGCGGATGTCGATGCGGCCATCGCTGCGGCACGGTCGGCCTTTGACGGCGGCCCATGGTCGCGGCTAACCGCGACCGAGCGCGGGCGTATCCTGATGCGTTTCGCACAATTGATCGAAGAGAATGCGGAAACGCTGGCGCGCCTGGAAAGCCGCGACAATGGCAAGCCGATCAAGCAGGCGCGTGCCGATATGGTGGCAACCGCGCGCTATTTCGAATTCTACGGCGGCGCTGCGGACAAGCTGCATGGCGAGATCATCCCGTTTCTGAACGGGTATAATGTCGAATTGCACCGCGAGGCGCATGGCGTGGTCGGCGCGATCATTCCGTGGAACTACCCGGCACAGATCTTTGGCCGAGTGGTCGGTGCGGCGCTGGCCATGGGCAATGCGGTCGTGCTGAAACCGGCCGAGGATGCCTGCCTGTCCGTCCTGCGCCTTTCGGATCTGGCCGTGCAGGCGGGGCTGCCGCCGGGGGCGCTGAACATCGTGACCGGGCGCGGCGAGGTCGCAGGCCGCGCGTTGTCAGAGCATCGCGGCCTTGATTTCATCACCTTTACCGGCTCGCCCGAGGTCGGCGTAATGATCCAGACGGCGGCCGCGCGGAATTTCATCCCCTGCACGCTGGAACTGGGCGGCAAGTCACCGCAGATCGTCTTTGACGACGCCGATCTGGATGCGGCGCTGCCCTTTCTGGTCAACGCGATCATCCAGAACGGCGGGCAGACCTGTTCAGCCGGCAGCCGGGTTCTGGTGCAGCGCGCCATTTTCGACAAGGTCGCAACACTCCTGGCCTCGCGCTTTGCGCAGATCAGCGCGGGCGAGATCGGCGACGATGCCGTGTTGGGGCCGATGATCTCGGCGCGGCAGCAACAGCGGGTCGCGGCCTATATCGATGATGCCGGCGCACCCGTGATCGCCCAAGGCAAGATCAGCGGCGATGCGCCCTCGGGCGGCTTCTATATCGCGCCGGTGGTCTTTGGCCCGGTCGATCCGCAATCGAGGCTGGCGCAGGAAGAGGTCTTTGGCCCGGTCCTGTCGCTGATCCCCTTCGACGACGAGGCCGAGGCGATCCGCATCGCCAATGGCACCGATTACGGGCTGGTCGCTGCCATCTGGACACGCGATGGCGGCCGGCAACAGCGCGTGGCCAAGGCGATGCGCTGCGGCCAGGTCTATATCAACACATATGGCGCGGGCGGCGGGGTTGAACTGCCATTCGGTGGCATCCGGAAATCCGGTCATGGCCGCGAAAAGGGTTTTGCCGCGCTGTATGAATTCTCGACGATGAAAAGCATCGTGAACCATCATGGATGAGGAAGGCAAGACAATGAGATTACAGGGAAAGACTGCCTTTGTGACGGGCGCTGCGTCGGGCTTTGGCAAGGCCATCGCCGAAACTTACGCGCGTGAGGGCGCGCGGGTCGCTGTGGTCGATCTGAATGCGGCAGGCGCGCGGGCAGTGGCGGATGACATCGGCAACGGCGCCATCGCGGTGACCTGCGACGTCTCGAAGGGCGATCAGGTGGCCGAGGCCGTCAAGGCCACGCAGGACGCGTTTGGCAGCCTTGATATCGTGGTGAACAATGCCGGCTGGACCAATCCCAATCGTCCGCTGATGGAAACGGATGAGGAAACCTTTCGCAAGATCTATGACATCAACGTGCTGTCGATCTTTCACATGACCAAGACCTGCGTGCCGATCTGGCGAGAACAGGGCGGCGGCGTGATGATCAATATCGGATCGACCGCAGGCATCCGGCCCCGGCCCGGTCTGACCTGGTACAATTCGTCCAAGGGGGCGGTGAACCTGATGACGCGCTCGCTGGCGGTGGAACTGGCGCCTGACAAGATCCGAGTTTGCGGGATCGCGCCGGTCATGGGCGTGACCGGGCTGCTGGAACAATTCATGGGGGTGCCTGACACGCCCGAAAATCGTGAAAAATTCGTCGCCACGATCCCGATGGGACGGCTGTCCGAGCCACGCGACATCGCCAATGCGGCGCTGTATCTGGCATCGGACGAGGCCGACTTTATCACCGGCGTGATTCTGGAGGTCGATGGCGGTCGGACCATCTGACGACCGGCAGGCGGGCTGCTACTGCGACGCTGTCATAGTGGCCGCTTGCCACCGCGCGATGTTGTCTGGCCCGTCACCTGTCCTGGATCATTCCCCCGGCCTGACCACGCTATCGGCCGGCCTGCGCTTGCGGCGGCCCAGCACGGCCTCTCGCCACATCGCATAGGCGCCTGCGACGGCGATTACGCCGGCGCCGGCCAAAGTCCAGCCATCGGGCCGCTCGCCCAGCACCAGTGCTGCCAGAATCAGCGCAAAGACCAGCCGCAGATAGCGGAACGGCGCGATCACCGAGACCTGACCGATCCGCGTCGACGCCAGCATCGCCGCGTAACCCGCAGCACCGATCAGCACCGCCCCCAGCAATTGTCCGGTCTGAGCGGCCGCCGGTATCACCAGACCCTGCCCGCCCAGCAGCGTCAGCAAGACGCCGCCCGGCACAAACATCGCATAGGCCGCCGCCGATAATTGGTCCGAGGGCACATGTGCGGGCACCAACCGCGTGATCAGGTCGCGCATGGCCAGCCCGGCCACCCCAACCACCGCCAGCAGCGAGGCTGGCTGGAACGCTTCGGTTCCGGGCCGCAGGATCATCAGCACCCCGACAAAACCCAGCAGCACCGAAAGCCAGCGCCGCCAGCCGACCGGCTCGCCCAGAAAAACCGCACCACCCATAACCAGCGCCAGTGGCAGTGTCTGCAGGATCGCCGAGGTCGATGACAGGTCGGTCATCGCCAGTGCAGCAACAAAGCAGAACCCGCCTATCAACTCGCCCAGTGTTCGCAGGATAACGGCGGGCATCATCAGCGCGCGCGTCCAGAACCGCAGCCCCCGACGCCGCAGCAGCGCGGTGAAGATCAAAGCCCCAAGCGCCCCGAACATCGCCAGCATCTGCGGCACGGGCAGATGCGCCGATAGCAGTTTCAGAAACAGGTCCTCGACGGCAAACAGCGCCATGCCCAGTATCATCAGAAGCGCTGCTCGGGAATTGTCGGTCAACAGCCCAGCCTTTCGATCAGCCCCGGCACATCGGTGATCCGTTCTAAACGGTGAAACCGCGTATGATCGGGATCGTCGCCTTGCTCAAGCGCCCAGGTCAGGGCATGCGGCACCAGCGCCGCGTGGCCACCCGCCTGCAGCACCGGCAAGATATCCGAATTCACCGAATTGCCGACCATCAGGAACCGATCAGCCGCAATCCCGTGCCGCGCGAAGACCGCTGCATAGGCCTCGGGCGTTTTGTGCTGGACGATCTCGATTGCGTCGAAATGCTGGGCCAGCCCTGACAGCGCAATCTTGCGTTCCTGATCCAGCACGTCGCCCTTGGTGATCAGGATACGAGGGTGATCTGTGAGGCCCGTCACCACATCGGCGGCCCCCTCGATCAGATGTACCGGATGGGCCAGCATCTCTTGTCCCATCTCGAGAATGCGCGCGATTGCAGCGCCCGGCAGTTGGCGGTCGGTCAGATCCAGGGCGGTTTGCACCATCGACAGCATGAACCCCTTGATCCCATAGCCATAGAGGTCAAGATTGCGTCGTTCGGTGTCGTAAAGATGTTCGGCGATCCGGTCCGGTGTGGCATATCCGTTCAGCAGTTCGGCAAAGCCAGCCTGAGTCGTGCGGAAAAACGTCTCGTTTTCCCACAGCGTATCGTCCGCGTCGAAACCGATCCACTCCATCCGCCCGGTGTGGCCCCACTGCCGGGCGCGGTCAAGCAAAGGAAAGCCGATGAAATTCACCGTCCCCGACATGAGCTGCGGTCATTGCAAGACCGCTATCGAAGAGGCCGTCGCAGAGGCCGGCGGCACAGCGCAGGTCGATCTGCAGCAGAAAAGCGTCGAGGTCGATGGCATAGGTGCCACTCAGGCCGAGGCAGCGATTCGCGGCGCTGGTTACGCGCCAGAACCGGCCTGACACAAGATATGGCGATGCCAGGGTGCGCGCCGCGTTGATCTGCTCACATCTGTTTGATTGAGCCAGCTTAACCATTTTGCTATATATGGGGTCTAGAATGGTGTCGCATCAGATGGGCAATCAAACCCACGGGACATCCGGACCGAGGAATCGAGGAGACAGACCCAATGTTCAACCGCTTTATCATCGCGGCGGCAGCCGTCGTGTTGACCACGCCGCTGGCCATGGCCGGCCCCATCGACAGCGCCTGCGTCCGCTCGGACCGTGCGCGCGGCAACGCACCGCTTTGCGGCTGCATCCAGCAGGTCGCCAACCAGACCCTGTCGCGTTCGGATCAGCGTCGTGCCGCAAGCTTCTTCAAAGAGCCTCACAGGGCACAAGAAGTGCGCATGTCCAAAAGCAACGCCGACAACGCCTTCTGGGCGCGCTACAAGCGCTTTGCCGGCACGGCCGAGGCGTATTGCCGCTAGGCCAGCCGCCTTGCGGATTACCGTCCTGACCGGCGCGGGAATTTCCGCTGAAAGCGGGCTTGCGACCTTTCGCGGCGATGATGGCCTGTGGGAAAACCATCGGGTCGAGGATGTCGCCACACCGCAGGCCTTTATCCGCGACCCGGTGCTGGTTCATCGTTTCTATAACCAGCGCAGGGCAAATCTGGCCAGGGTCGATCCTAACGCGGCGCATCATGCGCTGGCCCAGCTGGCCCGCATGCACGACCTGACCCTCGTCACCCAGAACGTCGACAATCTGCACGAACGCGGTGGCAGCCCGGACGTGATCCACATGCATGGTGAACTGAACCGCGCCCTCTGCGCCGCTTGCGATCACAGATGGGATGCACCGGCGCTGATGCACCGGGCGGATCCCTGCCCTGCCTGCGGCCAGACCGCGACCCGCCCCGATATCGTCTGGTTCGGCGAAATGCCCTATCACATGGAACGCATCTGGGCGGCACTGGAACAATCCGATCTGTTCGCTGCCATCGGCACCTCCGGCAATGTCTACCCTGCCGCAGGTTTCGCCCAGCACGCCGCGCGGATGGGCACGCGCTGCTTTGAACTGAACCTCGCTGACAGCGCCAATGCCCGCGATTTCGACCAGCGGATCACCGGCCCGGCCAGCCAGACCGTCCCCGAATGGATCGCGTCGCTATAAGGATCAGCGGCCGAAACTGCCCCTATCGATGCCGCCGGGGGTCCGGGGGGCGTCCCCCGGCCATCGCGGGACGCAAGGCGCCCCCGATAATCCTTGCGCCACGCCCGACCATCCGTTAACCCCGCCCTTGCCTCGGTTCCGGGCTTAAAACCCGGTGAAAAGGGAACGCGGTGTAACTCCGCGGCTGCCCCCGCAACTGTAAGCGGATAGCGAGGCCGGAAATGTCACTGTCCGCACAGCGGATGGGAAGACCCGGCCAGAGCTGTGACCCGCGAAGTCAGGAGACCTGCCAAGGCCATCACCCTGACCGCATGCGTGGGGCATGTGCGAAACGGTTTTTCCGTCGTGGTGGTTACCAAACCGTCCGGCGAAATCTTTCCCGGATATCACACAACCCGCCCGGATCAGGGGCGACCGGAAAGAATGACATGACCAGACCATTGCACCTGCTGATTGCCACCACTGCGCTTGGGTCAGCCGTCCTGCCCGCCGCCGCGCAGGAAGCCAGCACGCCTTATATGCTGCCAGAGATCACCATCCTCGCCGCCGGAGAGACGACCGATCTGGACCGCTCCGGCAGTTCAGTTTCTGTAGTCGAGGGCTACGCGCTGCAAACGCCGGCACGCCCGGTCTCGGCTGTCTTGCAGGACATGCCGGGTGTGACGGTCCGTCGATCGGGCCCGCTTGGCACCACGGCCTCGGTGTCTGTGCGCGGCGCACCGGGCCAATATGTGCCAGTGCTGATCGACGGCATCGACGTCAGTGACCCTGCGGCCGGCCAGCCCTCTTTCGACTTCGGTGGCCTCACCGGAACCGGCATTGGTCGGATAGAACTGCTGCGCGGTGCACAGTCAGCGCTTTACGGATCGCGCGCCGTGTCGGGCATTGTCGATATCCGCAGCCTGCGCCCGACCGAGGATGGGTTTCACCACAGCTTCGGCATCGAGGCCGGCAGCTACGACACCTTGGCCGCCAGCTATGGCCTGACCTATCGCGATGCAGCGACCGAACTGGCCTTTTCCGCCAGCCGGATCAAGACCGATGGCTTCTCGGCCCGCGACGAGAATGACGGCAATTTCGAGACAGACGGATACGACGCCACCCGCCTCAGTTTCTATGCGGCCCGCCATATCGACGACCAGACCACCATTGGCCTGAACGGCTTTTCGACCGACAGCACCGGAAATTTCGACGAGTTTGGCGGCGATACTTTTGGCACGCCGGGTGACGAATTCAACACGCTCAAGGCCTACGGCCTGCGCGCATTCGCCGAATTCACCACCGGATCGGTTGAACACGATCTTTCGCTCACGCGCTATCGCAGCGACCGGATCAGCAGTTCGAACGGGGTTGCCGATGCGTTCGACGGCACCCGCACCAAGCTAAGCTGGCAGGGCGCAACCGATATCGGTGCGGCAGGCGGCAGGCTGATCTTTGGTGCCGACCGCGAGAAGGAAAAGGCAGAGGGCAATGGCGAGGCGACCTTGACCGGTGCATTCGCAGAAATCGCGATGCCATTTGGCCCGGACGTCGACGTAAACCTTTCAGTGCGCCGTGATGATCATTCGCGCTTTGGTGGTTTCACCTCTGCCCGCATGTCCGGTGTCTGGCGCGCTCGGCCTGACCTTCTGGTTCGTGCCTCGGTCGGCAACGGCTTTCGTGCGCCTTCGCTCTATGAACTGTTCGGTCCTTTCGGCGATGCGTCGCTGGAACGCGAGGACAGTTTGAGCGCCGAATTGGGCGTTGAAAAGCGTTGGGGCGACGACGCCCATCTGCGCGCCACAGCATTCTTGCTCAATGCCGACAACATGATCGGTTGGGATGATCGCGGGACCGACGACTGGTCCGACGATGGCTATAATCAGGTCGAGGGCAAATCGCGCCGCCGCGGCGTCGAGATCGACGGACGTTACGCCCTTGCTGAACGGTTCTCGCTGACGGGCGCCTATACCTATACCGACAACGTCGACTCGACGGGCTGGGCCGATGTCGCCGAACATGTGCTGACGCTTGGCGCAGAAACCACCTTCGCCACCGGCACCGTAGCCGGTCTGAGCCTGCATCACGAGGCCGACCGCGCGCTAGATCTGCCCAGCTTTGCCACGGTCGATCTTAGCCTGTCTCACCCGCTCACCGATCAGGCGACGGGCTATATTCGGGTCGAGAACCTGCTGGACCGCGAATATCAGCTTAACGATGGCTACGGCACCTCGGACCGCGCATTTTATGTCGGGCTTCGTGCGGGTTTCTAAATACATAGGGGTTGTGGCGGCGGCACTGTTGGCTGCCGCCATTCCTGCCGGGGCCGCACCGCCCGAACGGGTGGTGTCGATGAACCTGTGCACCGACCAGATGGCAATGCTGCTGGCCGCACCGGGGCAACTGGTATCGGTCAGTGATCTGGCCAGCGATCCGCGAATGTCCCCGATGGCAGAAGAGGCCGGTAAATATCAGCCGAATTACGGCCGCGCCGAGGAAATCTATCTGATGCAGCCGGATCTGGTGATCGCGGGCCAGTTCACCTCGGGTCCAAGCGTGGCCATGCTGCGCAGGCTTGGTATCCGGGTCGAAGTGCTACCGCCCGCCGAGGATTTTCAGGCGATCCGCGATGAGCTTGCGCTGGTCGGCGAATGGCTGGGCCGCGATGAACAGGCCGCGACGCTGATCTCGCAGTTCGATACCCGGCTGGCCACGCTGAGCACTGCGACGGCGCGCGGGCGCGCCGCGCTTTATTACGCCAATGGCTTTACCTCGGGGCCGGCAACCCTGGCCGGCGCGATCATCGAGACAGCGGGCTATGACAACATCGCGGCCGATTACGGGATCGAGACCACCACCGCCTTGCCCATGGAACTGCTGGTCATGGCCGAGCCTGACCGCCTGGTGACGGGCGCGAAGTGGCCCGGTCAGTCGCGCTCTGAGGCGGTTCTGGACCATCCGGCGCTGGTCCATGCCGCACCGGGGCTGGCCGAGGTCACAGATCGCGATTGGGTTTGCGGCACCCCCTATGTGCTGAACGCCATCGAGGCGCTGCAATGAGCCGCCTGATGATCGCCCTGACGCTGCTGGTCGCATTGCTGTTCATCCTGTCGCTCACCACCGGTCCGGCGGGCATCGGCCTGACAGAGGGGCTGCATGCGCTGATCCTTGGCGGTGATGGTCCCATGCCGATCGTCATGCGCGAAATCCGTCTGCCCCGCGCGATCCTGGGTCTGGCGGTGGGTGCCGGGCTGGGCCTGTCGGGCGCAGCCTTGCAGGGCTATCTGCGCAACCCTTTGGCCGAACCGGGGCTGATCGGTGTTTCCGGCATGGCTGCACTTGGCGCGGTCATCGCCATCCATAGCGGCCTGTCTGCCAGCGCCGCCCTGGGCCTGCCGCTGCTGGCACTGGCGGGTGCTGCGATTGGCGTCGGCGTGCTGATGCTGCTGGCAGGACCGCGCGGCGGATCGGTCACGCTGATCCTGGCAGGTATCGCGCTGTCAGCACTGGCCGGGGCCGGCACGCAGCTGATGCTGAACCTGTCGCCCAATCCCTATGCCGCGAATGAGATCGTGTTCTGGCTGATGGGGTCGCTGGCCGACCGCTCGATGGTGCATGTGGGTCTGGCATTGCCGCCGATGATCCTGGGCGCGCTGATCCTGCTGCGCAGCGGTCGGGCGCTGGATGCGCTGACGCTTGGCGAAAGTGCCGCCGCTGCGATGGGCGTGTCGCCAGGGCGGTTGCGTTGGCTGCTGGTGTTCGGCGTTGCCCTGATCGTCGGGCCGGCCACGGCGGTCGCGGGCGCCATCGGCTTTGTCGGTCTGGTGGTGCCCCATATCCTGCGCCCGTTGGTCGGCGCGCGGCCCTCGCGCCTGCTTCCCGCCTCGGCTCTGGGCGGGGGCGCGATGGTGTTGGCCGCCGATATCGCCGTTCGGCTGATCATGCCTGAACGTGATCTCAAGCTGGGGGTGTTGACCGCATTGGTCGGCGCGCCGCTGTTTTTGCATCTGATCTGGAAGACGCGATCGCGCGGAGGTCTGGGATGAGCTTGATGAGGCTGGAAAACCTGTCCGTCACGCGCCGCAATCGCCCGGTTCTGCGCGATGTCTCGATGTCATTGGACAAAGGCGAGTTTGTTGGCCTTCTGGGTCCAAACGGCGCGGGAAAATCCACGCTGATGGAGGCCGCACTTGGGCTGATCGCGTTCCAGGGCAAATCGGATCTGGCCGCGCAGCCTGCACATCAGCGTGCCCAGACCGCCGCCTATCTGCCGCAATCACGCGAGATAGCCTGGCCGGTCAGCGTCGAAAATCTGGTCGCATTGGGCCGCATCCCATGGCCCGGGGCCAGCGGCGCGCAGGACCGCACTGCCATTGATGCGGCGCTTGACCGGATGAGGCTGGGGCCGTTTCGCAGCCGTACGGCCACTCGTCTGTCGGGTGGTGAGCAGGCCCGCGCGCTGATCGCCCGCGCGCTTGCACAGGAAACGCCTTTGCTTCTGGCCGATGAACCGATCTCGGGGTTGGATCCGGCGCAACAATTGGCCTGTCTGAGGCTGTTTCGCGCGCTGGCCGATGAGGGGCACGGTATTCTGGCCTCGATCCACGATCTGGGGCTGGCCGCGCGGTTCTGCACCCGGCTGATCTTGCTGGCGGGCGGCGAGGTGCTGGCCGATGGCCCGCCCGGCGATGTGCTGACGCCCGATAACCTGTCGCTTGCCTTCGGGCTGACCGCGCATTGGGTCGATACGCCCTTTGGTGCGGCCCTGATCCCGGTGTGACGACAGCGACGCTGCCGCCATGGGCAGAAAATCGCGATAAACGTGAGCGTCAGCCCAGCATCGCCACGACCTCATCGGTCAGCGCCTCGATTTCCTGCCGCGCTGGCACGGCGCGCGGCTTTTCTGCGGCACCGATCCCCTGGCCAAGTGTCTCGGCATAGGCGACGCGGTTGGCCAGTTGGGTCTCGGCAATATCGGCGCCCAGCTCTGCGGCTTTCTGCGCGATCTCGGCGCCAAGCCGGGTGTTTGACTTGGTGCGGTTCAGCACGATCAGGACAGGTGCCTTTTCGCGCTTGGCAAGGTCCAGAACGCCCTCGGTCGCCCATAGATCGACATGGCTGGCCGCCACCGGCACAATCACCAGATCGGCCACACGCAAGGCCGGGCGCAGATCGCTGTCGATCTTGGGCGGCGTGTCGATGATGACGAAATCAAAGCGTTTCTTCAGCTTTTCGGATTCGTAGGACGCCCCCCATGCGGACGACGTCGAGAATTCCAGCGCCTCGTCTTCCTCGAAGGCCTCGATCCGCTCCATGAACCAGCGGCCCATGCTGCCCTGTGGGTCGGTATCAATCAGCGCGACCGAATGCCCGCGCGACCGCAAGGCGACAGCAACGTTCACGGCGACGGTGGTCTTGCCCGAGCCGCCCTTTTGCTGGGCCACGGTGATGATCTTTCCGGCCATCGGAATCCCCTTGCGAATGCTGGCCGATCATGGACCGTGCCCGAACGCTTTGCAACCGCAGCATTACGCCGTGTAGACGTTCTGAACCTCGTACATCACCGGCTCGAAGCTTTTGCACAAAGCCTGGATCTCGCGATTGCGGCGACGCATCTCGGCGCTGCGCAGCATTGCCTGATAATCCTTGCGATCATCCCATTTGGAATAGGTGGCAATGCGCGTATGGGCGTCGTTGAGGTGGATCGAGCCCGCGATACAACCGCGCTGCTTGCTGATGACCTCGTCCCAGGCCGCCTGCAGCAGTTCCAGCACATCCTCGGCGCTTCCAGGTGTCACGTCAAAGGTGGTGATAACCGTCTGACCATGAAATTTGCTGTCGATCTCGAGCATGGCTGGCCTCCTCTATCGGGCGATGCTGGATGCAGGTTAGGCCGATTCTCAGATCGCGAAAAGGACGATCGCAGGAAAGGCCGCCAGCAGCAGCACCCGAAGGATATCTGCGGCGACAAACCAGATGGCGCGCGAATAGGTCGCGGTGACAGGCGTATCGGGGTCAAGCCCCGCCAGCACGAACAGGTTCATTCCCACCGGCGGCGTGATCAGCCCCACCTCGACCACGATCAGGACAAGGATACCGAACCAGATCGCCATTTCCTCGGGCGTCAGCCCGAAATCGAGGCTCATCATCATCGGAAAGAAGATCGGAATGGTCAGCAGGATCATCGACAGGCTGTCCATCAGCATGCCCAGCAGCAGATAGACCAGCAGGATCGCGGCCAGCACCCCAAAGGGCGGCAGCCCGGCTTCGATCACCCAGCTCGACAGGGTTTGCGGCACCTGTGTCAGCGCCAGAAAGGAATTATAGATCGCGGCGCCGAGGATGATGAAAAACACCATGCCACTGCCCGAGGCTGTATGTCGCAACGCACCGCGCAGATTGGTCAGGTTCAGCCTGCCCGAAAACAGCGCAATCAGCCCGGTGCCCGCCGCGCCCACGGCAGCGCCCTCGGTGGGCGTGAACCAGCCGTCATAGATGCCGAACACGACCAGCGCAAAGACCAGCAGAACAGGCCAGACAGCCATCATCGCCCGCCCGCGCTCGGCCCAGCCAGCGCGCGGGACAGTGCCGGCCTCATCAGGGTAGCGCGCGAGGTACAGCCGAATGACGATCATGTAGAACAGGGCTGCCAGCAGGCCCGGCACAAAGGCCGCCAAAAACAGCTTGGCGATATTCTGTTCGGTCAGGATGGCATAAAGGACCAGCACGACCGAGGGCGGGATCAGAATCCCAAGTGTACCACCCGCCGCCAGCGTCGCCGTGGCCAGCCCGCCTGACCAGCCCGCCCGCTTCAGTTCCGGCAGTGCCACCTGCCCCATGGTCGCCGCCGTGGCCAGCGAACTGCCGCAGATCGCGCCAAAGCCCGCGCAGGCACCGATGGCGGCCATACCCAGCCCGCCCCGCCGGTGGCCCAGAAACGCCTCGGCCGCACGAAACAAGGCGCTGCTCATCCCGCCAAGGGTTGCGAATTGCCCCATCAGCAGAAACATCGGGATGATCGACAGCGAATAGTTGGAGAAGGTCGAGAAGGTTTCGGTCTTCATCTTGGCCAGGATCATATTGGGGCTGCCCGTGGCCAGCCACAACCCGCCTGACCCGCAGATCAGCATCGCCAGCCCGATCGGCGCGCGCGCAAGGATCATCAGCAACAGGACCGGAAAGGACCAGAAGCCCAGTTCGAGATTGCTCACTCGGCGCTTCCTTCGACACGTGGGTTGATCCATGCGCGCGGATGGGAAATGGCCACCCAAGAGGCGACGATGACGCCGATCACGGCAAACACCATGGCGGCGGCATAGGCCCACCAGACCGGCACCTGCAGCAGAAACGTCGTCTCGTTCGAGGCGATCTTGCCCTGCAGGCCCACCCAGTGCCGCCATGCGATGATCATCACCACACCCAGCATCACCCAATCCCAAAAGGCGACCAGCCCGCGGTCCAGCCAGCGGGGCAAACGCCCCTCCAGCAGATCCACGCGGGCATGGGCGCCGGCAAGCTGACACCAGGGCAGAAAGGCAAAGATGGCGACGGCGCTGCCGAGTTCGATCATCTCATAATCGCCGCGCACAGGACGCAGGCGACTGAAGAATTCGGGCAGGTCGAACATGCCCGACATCGTCAGCCCGGCCCGGCCAAGCACCGAGATACAGGTCATCGCGACCAGCGCGATCAACACCACGCCCCCTGCCAGCGCAGCAGCGCGGGCAAGAATGTCGACAAAGCGGCTCACTCTGGCTGGATCCCCGCCTTCTGTTCCTCGGCGGCAATGGCAGCGCGCGCCTGCTCGACCAGTGCGGCACCGTCGAAATCGGCAGCGGCGGCCGACCAGTCGGTGATCACCTGCTGGCCCAGATCATGCCAGCGCGCGGCCTCTGCGTCTGAAACGGTAATGACATTCGCGCCGTCGGCCAGCGACTGATCGCGCGGCGGCTGATCGCCCGTCTGCTGCACGCGGCCGGCATCGGCGCTGAACGCCGCACCCGATTCCGCGTCAATCACCGCCTTCAGATCATCGGGCAAGTCGTCATAGACACCCTTGTTCATCGCCAGCATCAGCACGGCGGTATAGACCGCGCGGCCCTGAAATTCCGTGTGATTGTTGACGAATTCACCCACGCGCACGGATGAGGTGACCTCCCACGGGAACATTGCGCCGTCGATCACGCCCTTGGACAGCGCCTCGGGCACAGCCGGTGCCGGCATGCCGATCGGCGCGGCGCCGGCTTTTTCCAGCAGCATCGAGGCCGCGCGCGACGGCGCCCGCAGCTTCATCCCGGCCATGTCCTCAAGCGTGGTGACGGGTTTGGCGGAATGGATAACGCCCGGACCATGGACCCAGATGCCCAGCAGGTGCACATCGCGAAAATCGCTGTCCTGCCACCCCTCGGCCATCGACCAGAGCGCAGCCGAGGTCGCGCCAGCGTCTGCCGACATGAATGGCAGCTCAACCACTTCGGTCCGCGGGAAGCGACCCGGCGTATAGCCCGGCAGCGTCCAGACCACGTCCACGACGCCGTCAGCCGCCTGTTCGATCAGGTCAGCGGGTTTGCCGCCAAGCGCCATCGAAGGATAGGCCTCGACCTTGATCCGGCCTTCTGACCGGGCTTCGATCCGTTCGGCCCATGGCGTCAGGATCTGGGCAGGCACGAAAGACGTCTCGGGCAGAAAATGGTGCAGCTTCAGCGTCACGTCCTGCGCCGCTGCGGGCGATGCCATCAGCAATATCGCGCCGATCCAGCGATTAAGAGTCATCGGGGCCTCCGGTTCTGTTTGGCCGCGTTATGATGCGAAGGCTGCCCATTGTCCACTTCAACAAAAAAGTGCATCTGCGGGCGAAAGAATGGAGAATTTGATGATCCCGGTATTTGACGGCCACAACGATTACCTTCAACGCGCCGTCCAAGTGGGCGAGGGTGCGGATGAGTTGTGGCTGCAGGGCGATGGCACCGGCCATATGGACCTGCCGCGACTGCGTCAGGGCGGCATGGCGGGCGGGTTCTTCGCCATCTGGATCCCAACCGCACAAAGCCTCAACAGCGGCGAGACTGCCCGGCTGATGGCGAACCCGCCCTATGCGCTGCCGCTGGCAGAAGAAGTCGATCATGACACCGCCCTGCCCCATGCCTTTCGGCAGGCCGCCGCCCTGCGCCGGATGGAACGGACTGGCACACTGGACGTCGTGACCAGCGCCGCCGAAATCCGCAGCAGCATGGCTGAAGGCCGGGTGGCTGCAATCATGCATATCGAGGGCGCCGAGCCGATCCGCGACATGGACGCGCTGCATCTGTGGCATGCGGCGGGTCTGCGGTCGCTTGGGCCCGTCTGGTCGCGCCCGACCGTCTATGGCAACGGCGTGCCTTTTGTCTATCCGGGCGGTCCCGATCAGGGGCCAGGTTTGACGGATGCCGGGCGCAGCCTGGTACGTGAATGCAACGCGCTTGGCATCATGATCGACCTGTCGCATCTGAATGAGGCGGGCTTCAACGACGTGGCCGCCCTGTCTGATGCGCCATTGGTCGCCAGCCACAGTTGCGTGCATGCGATCTGCCCGACACCGCGCAACCTGACCGACCGGCAATTGCAGCTGATCGCCGACAGCGGCGGTCTGGTCGGGCTGAATTACGGCGTCAGTTTTCTGCGCACCGATGGCAAGCGCGCGCCCTTTGCTGGGTTCGACCCGATGCTGCGCCATCTGGATCATCTGCTGGGCATTCTGGGTGAGGACGGCGTGGCACTTGGTTCGGATTTCGACGGTGCACTCATGCCCGCCGATCTGCCCGACGCCGAGGCCCTGCCCGCCCTGATCCGGGCAATGCGCGACCATGGCTATGACGAAGCCCTGATCCGCAAGATCGCGGCAGAAAACTGGATCAACCTGCTAGAGCGGACCTGGGGCAGCTAAGCCCGCGCGGAAATCGGGACCGTCCGGTTCACCCGCCGGGGCATCACCCAAACTGCCGTTTGCAAAGATCACCAAGGAGCTGCGAGAATCACTTTGGTTTTGCGCAGGTTTTTGCTGTGGCAGTCTGTGGTATCCGCTGATCTTCGTTAAACAGGCGCTTGTCGTTTCGTTCTCGGGCACCCGCAATCTAGGAGGGCAGGTTCTACGAGCACCACCGAGAACGCGGTCATCGTGGGCCTGGCGGCACTTCTCATATTGCCTTGGATCGTATCGTCGCGCGCAAATTGACAGCGAAGCCTGCAACGCGGGCCCGGACGAATCCCAATGTTGGCAAACAGAAAGCGCCCGATGGAGGGGCGGCCCTATGTCACGCGGAATATGCCGCAGAGCGGATGACGTTTCTCTACATCTTGGCTTCCCTCAGCGAGTTTGACGGTTAGCCCCGACTGTTTCAGGCCAGAATCGTCGCTGCCCGAAACCAGCCAATCTTGACGTTTCAGTGAAAATTATCTGTCATGCATCCCCAGCCCGCCCCTGATCTTGGGTGCGGCCTTGTCGATCCGTGAGACAACCGTTGCGGATTGCTTGGCACCACAAAAATGCAGCAGCCAGCCGCGGCGTCGGCCCGGTGTCAGACCTTCGAACGCGTCACGCAGGTCGGGGTCATCGTCAAAGGCGGCCTGCAGTTCGGGCGGGTAGTCGATATCGTCTTTCTCAAAGCTGACGGTCTTGCCATCGCGTTCGTTCTGCACCGCTTCGCGGATCAGCGCCCTGATCGTGTCTGCCTGCGCGTTGATCTGTTCGACGCTGGTGAATTTCATCATCCGGGCAGAGCGCGAATTTTCGCCGGGCGGAACCAGAACCCCATCCGGGTCGGTCAGCAACACACCCTTGAGAAAGGACAGAAAGGCACCCTCTTTCATCGCGCTGAGAATGGCGATGTTGCTGTCATGGGCGCGATAACAGGGCTGACGCCAGCGCAGATCCTCTTCGACCGGGCCATCCAGAACAATCGCGCGCAGCGCCTGCAATTCCGGCCGCCATGGTTTGTCGCGGGTAAAGAATTTGTCCAGTCGCGGATTGGGGTCGCCCATGGCATGATCCTCTGTGATCGGTCGAGGGAATTGTCGCGCAGGCGCACCCGCCTGTCCATGGTCACAGTTTGCACCCCTGCCCTTGCACATGGCCGACCCCCGGTCCAAATCTGTGCCAACAGAAAGGATCTTTCATGCGCAGCCTCGTTTTCGACGCCAAGGACCCCGCAGCCGCCAGCCAGTTTGGCGATCTTCCCGAATGGGATCTGACCGACCTTTACCCGGCCCCTGACGCGCCCGAACTGACCCGCGATGTGGACGCGCTGCGCGATCAATCGGCCAGCTTTGCCGCCGATTATCAGGGCAAACTGGCCGATCTGACGCCCGCGCAGATGCTGGAGGCAATTCAGCGCTATGAACGGATCGACATCCTTGGCGGGCGCATCATGTCCTATGTCGGCCTGCGCTATTACCAGAACACGACCGATCCCGCGCGCAGCAAAATGCTGGGCGATTATCAGGCAAAGATCACCGATTTCACCACGCCGCTGGTGTTTTTCAGCCTTGAGTTCAACCGCATCCCCGATGCGACCTACGAGGCGATGTTCACCGCCGCGGATGGTCCGGCGCGCTATAAGCCCGTGTTCGACCGCATGCGCGCCATGCGCCCGCACCAATTATCCGACGAACTGGAACAGTTCCTGCACGACAATTCCGTTGTCGGCGCTTCGGCGTGGAACCGGCTGTTCGATGAAACCTCGGCGGCGCTGGAATTCGACGTCGATGGCGAACAGATGGGGCTGGAGGCGACGCTGAACCTGCTGACTGACCATGACCGTTCGCGCCGCGAGGCCGGTGCCCGCGCGCTGGCCACCGTGTTTCAGAAAAACGTTGGCCTGTTCGCGCGCATCCACAACACGCTGGCCAAGGAAAAGGCCATCGAGGACAAGTGGCGCAAGATGCCCACGCCGCAAACCGGGCGGCATCTGTCGAACCATGTCGAACCCGAGGTGGTCGAGGCGCTGCGAAACGCCGTCACCGCCGCCTATCCGCGTCTGTCGCATCGTTACTATGCGCTGAAAGCGCGCTGGCTGGGCTTGGACAGAATGCAGGTCTGGGACCGCAACGCGCCGCTGCCCACCGACACGCCCCGCACGATCAACTGGCCCGAGGCGCGGGCGACGGTGCTGGACGCCTATGCCGGGTTTTCGCCCGAATTGGCTGATCTGGCCGAGCCCTTCTTTGACAAGGGCTGGATCGACGCGGGCGTGAAACCGGGCAAGGCACCAGGTGCCTTCGCGCATCCGACCGTCGTGACCGCGCATCCCTATGTGTTGCTGAACTATCTGGGCAAGCCGCGCGATGTGATGACGCTGGCGCATGAACTGGGCCACGGCGTGCATCAGCGTCTGGCGGCGGATCAGGGCGAGTTGCTGGCCTCCACCCCATTGACGCTGGCTGAGACGGCATCGGTCTTTGGCGAAATGCTGACCTTCCGGGCATTGTTGGCAACAACCACCGATCCGGCGGAGAAAAAGGCGCTGCTGGCCGGCAAGGTCGAGGATATGATCAACACGGTCGTCCGCCAGATCGCCTTCTATGATTTCGAATGCAAGCTGCATGCAGCCCGTGCCGAGGGCGAATTGACCCCTGACGATATCAACGCCTTGTGGATGAGCGTTCAGGGCGAAAGCCTGGGGCCGATCTTTGACTTCATGCCGGGGTACGAGACCTTCTGGACCTACGTCCCGCATTTCGTCCACTCGCCCTTTTATGTCTATGCCTATGCCTTCGGCGACGGGTTGGTGAACGCGCTTTACGCCGCCTACGAGGACGGCTTGCCCGATTTTCAGGCCAAGTATTTTGACATGCTGAAAGCCGGCGGGTCCAAGCATCACAAGGAACTGCTCGCGCCGTTCGGACTGGACGCCAGCGACCCCGCCTTCTGGGACAAGGGACTGTCGATGATCGAAGGGCTGATAGACGAGCTTGAGGCGCTGGAGGAGTGATAACCCTGCACGATGTCCCCGCCGATGCGCTGAACCGGCTTGCCGGTCTGCGCCTTGGCGACGGACCCGAATATGCCTCGCCCGGCGACAGGATGATCCTTGATACCACGCCGGGGATCAGCTTTCACGAGATCAGGGCCGACGGGCAGTTGATCGGGGCCTTCAAGCTGGACCCGCATTACCATGAGCGTCACGATTTCGCCGGACCAGACGACATTGGCCTGCGCGGTGTGCTGATCGACGTTGATCATCGCGGCAAGGGTTTTGGCGCGCAGGCGATGGCCGCCTTGCCCGCCTTGGCACGCGCGCGGTTTCCAACAGCTACCGGGTTGGTCCTGACAGTGAATGTCAAAAACCCGCAAGCCAGCGCCGCCTATCTGAAGGCAGGTTTCGCGGATGACGGCGAAATTTATCATGGCGGCGCATTGGGGCCGCAGCATATCATGCGCCTAGTCCTGCGCTGACGAGCACCAAGGAAGGTTTCGAGATGACCGAGGAATTTGCCACCTACCCCAGCCTGAAGGGTCGATCCGTCATTGTAACAGGCGGCGCATCGGGCATCGGCGCGGAAACGGTGAGGGCATTTGCTGCGCAGGGTGCCAGGGTCGGATTTGTCGATCTGGATACCAAGGCGGGTGAGGCGCTGGCCAGCCAGACCGGCAGTGCCTTTGCCACCTGCGACCTGCGCGATATTGATGCGATGCGGTCGGCCTTTGCCGATCTGGCCGCGCAGAATGGCCCGGCCACAGTACTTGTCAACAATGCCGCGCGCGATGACCGTCATGACTGGCGCGAGGTGACACCGGACTATTGGGACGAACGCATGGCCACCAACCTGCGCCATCAGTTTTTTGCCATTCAGGCGGTCGCGCCGGACATGATTGCGGCCGGTGGTGGCTCGATCATCAATCTGGGCTCGAACAGCTGGTGGCAGGCCTCTGGCGATATGCCGGCCTATACAACCGCGAAATCCGCAGTGCACGGGCTGACGCGCGGGATGGCGCGCGATTTGGGCGGGTATCGGATCAGGGTCAATACCGTGGTTCCAGGCTGGGTGATGACCGAACGCCAAAGGCAATTATGGGTCACCGAGGAAAAGATGTCCGCCCAACTTGCGCGCCAATGTCTGCCCGACGCGGTGCAGCCCGTGTATATCGCGCGCATGGTGCTGTTTCTGGCGTCCGACGATGCCGCGATGTGCACCGCGCAGAATTTCTTTGTCGAAGGTGGCGCCGTCTGATCTGCGCGCCGGTTGAAGGGTGACGGGCGCATCCCGGCAGCCTATTCTGCGGCCAACTGGCAAGGGATGTGTTAATGCTGCGCAAGATTTTTTGGGGGCTTCTGGGTATGATCCTTTTGGCGGTCGCGGCTGTCCTGATCTGGGGGCCGGCCTATGTCGAGCGTGGGCTGAACCCGCTGACCACCCCCGCCGAAGGCTGGCCCGTCAGCGCCGAAGCGCAGGCCCTGCATGACCGGCTGGTGATCGGTGATTGGCACGCCGATCCGCTGCTCTGGGACCGAAACCTGCTGAAACGCGCCGATCGCGGCCATACCGATATTCCGCGTCTGGCCCAAGGCAATGTGGCGGTGCAGGTCTTTACCACGGTCACCAAAAGCCCGCGCGGTCAGAATTACAGCGAAAACAGCGCCGAGGCCCCCGACAACATCACCCCGCTTTTCATCGGCCAATTACGCCCGATCCGGTCCTGGTTCAGCCTCAAGGAACGCGCCCTGGTGCAGGGCGAGGCGCTGAACGCGATGGCCGCGGAGGCCCCCGACCGTGTCGCGATGATCCTGACACGCGGCGATCTGCAATCGGTGCTGGAACGCCGCGCGACGGGCGAACCGGTTCTGGGCGCGGTGCTTGGCAGCGAGGGCGGTCACCCGCTGGAGGGCGAGATCGCCAATCTGGACGTGCTCTATGACGCCGGTTTCCGGCTGATCGGGCTGACCCATTTCTTCGACAACGAATTGGGCGGCAGCCTGCACGGTCAAGCCGATCTTGGCATCACGCCGTTCGGACGTGATGTGGTGCAGTCAATGATGGACAGGGGCATGATCATCGATCTGGCCCATGCCAGCCCGCAGCTTGTCCGCGATGTTCTGGCGATCGACGGCACGCGGCCGATCGTGTCCCATACCGGCATCCACGGCCAGTGCCAGACACCGCGCAATCTGCCCGATGATCTGATGCAAGAGATCGCAGCCAAGGACGGGCTTGTCGGCATCGGCTATTGGGCCGATGTGGTTTGCGGTCGCAGTCCCGCTGATATTGCCGCTGGCATCAAGTCAGCCATCGCCTTGCTGGGCGAAGATCACGTCTCGCTTGGATCCGACTATGACGGCTCGGTCGATGCGCCTTTTGACGTGGCGGGTCTGGCGGCGCTGACGCAGGCGCTGATGGATGCCGAGTTGAGCCAGGATCAGATCGCCAAGGTGATGGGCGGCAATATGATGCGCTATCTGGCCGAAACCCTGCCCGACTGACTTATCAGAATTGTTCAGGTGGCCAGGGTGGAGCGGTCGGGGCGCTATCGCGTAACGCGGTTGACATGACCCATCTTGCGCCCTGCCCGCGCCTCGCCCTTGCCGTAAAGATGAACCTGCGTGTCCGCCGCGCGCATCAGGTCGGGCACCCGTTTCATATCGTCACCGATCAGATTTTCCATCACCACATCGGCATAACGCCCGCCGTCGCCCAAAGGCAGCCCGGCCACCGCGCGGATATGCTGCTCGAACTGATCGACGGCGCAGCCCGCCTGGGTCCAGTGCCCGGAATTATGAACACGCGGCGCGATCTCGTTCACGATCAGCCCCTGCGGCGTCACGAACAGCTCGACCCCCATGACGCCCACATAGTCCAGCGCATTGGCGATGCGCGCCGCGATCAGAACCGCATCGCTGGTCAGCATTGCCGGCAGACCGCAAGGCACGGTGGTCGTGCGCAGGATCCCCTCGCCGTGGACATTCAGTCCCGGATCATATGCGGCGACCTGACCATCCGCGCCGCGGGCAACGATCACGCTGATCTCGCCCGAGAACTCGACGAACCCTTCCAGCACCGAGGGCGCGCCGGTCCATTCAGCATCACCTGCATCGGTGATCCGCACCTGGCCCTTGCCGTCATAGCCCATACGCCGGGTCTTCAGGATCGAGGGTGTTCCGATCTGCGCCAGCGCGCCTGCCAACGCATCCCGCTCGGGCACATCGGCAAACGGCGCAGTGGTCAAACCGATCTCGTTCAAAAACGTCTTTTCGGTCAGCCGATCCTGCGACACAGCCAGCGCGTGGCGGTTCGGGCGGATCGGGACGATGCTTTCGATCAGGTCCAGCGCCTCGGTGGGCACATTCTCGAATTCATAAGTCACCACATCGACCGAGCCCGCGAAATCCGTCAGCGCCGCGTCGTCAGTATAGGTGGCATTGGTCAGGGTATAGGCGACGTCGCCGGCGGGTGCCGCGCCGGGTTCATAAATATGGCAGCGCAGACCAAGCCGGCTGGCCGCGACCGACAGCATTCGGCCCAATTGCCCGCCACCAAGGATACCAATGGTGCAAACATCACTCATCGCGCGGCTCATCGGGTATGCTGGCTGACAATGCGGCGCGCCAGTCATCCAGCCGCTGCGCAAGCGCCGGATCAGAGATCGCCAGTATCCCCGCCGCCATCAACCCGGCATTGGCCGCGCCGGCGGCACCGATGGCCATGGTGGCCACGGGAAAGCCCTTGGGCATCTGGACGATGGAATAAAGCGAATCAACCCCTGACAGTGCACGGGTCTGGACCGGCACCCCGATCACCGGCACGCGGGTCTTGGATGCCATCATCCCCGGCAGATGGGCCGCGCCGCCTGCGCCCGCGATGATGACCTTCAACCCACGATCCGCAGCCGTCTTGCCATAGTCCCACAGCCGGTCCGGCGTGCGATGGGCACTGACGATCCGGGCCTCATAGGCGACACCCAATTCGTCCAGGATCGCGGCGGCCTCGCGCATGGTGGGCCAGTCGGATTGGCTGCCCATGATGATTCCAACGGGTTTTTCCATGATTTCCCCTTCCGCAGTCGGCCACGCCTTAGCGTGCAGCGCCAGCGGGCGCAATCAAGCGATAATATCCGGCGTCAGTTCATCTTCCAGCCGCGAGATCCGGTCCTTCAGCGACAGCTTCTGCTTCTTCAGCCGCTGCAAAGTCAGCGAGGATGACAGGTTCTGTGCGGCCAGCGCCCCGATCGCCTCGTCCAGATCACGATGCTCACGCCGCAGCACGTCCAGGCGGGCGCGCGTGATCTCTTCATGGGACATTTCGTGGTGGGTGTTCATGCTGACGGGCTTCTTGCTGGCACTGTTTGACAGGTGCGCCGTTATAGCGCGCGAAATTCGCCCTGTTAACAGTTTCTTGGTCCCCTTGCGTATATGACATCGAAAGCACATATTTTGTGTCACGGACCGCCGCGATCAGGGGCCCGGATTTTGCAGTCGCTTTTGAAAGGGCTGAAGATGAACAAGATTTCACTGGGGACACATCCCTATCTTTTGGGCTTTGATCAGCTGGAACGGCTGGCTGAACGCGCAGCCAAAAGCACGGATGGCTATCCCCCCTATAACATTGAACATTTTGAGCCTGACGGCTTTCGCATCACGCTGGCGGTGGCAGGGTTTTCCGAGGATGATCTGTCGATCACCGTCGAAGAACGGCAGTTGGTCATTCGTGGCCGGCAATCCGAGGTCGAGGAAGAGCGCGTTTTTCTGCACCGGGGCATTGCCGCGCGCGCGTTTCAACGCAGCTTTGTGCTGGCCGATGGCGTCGATGTGACCAATGCGAGCCTTGAAAATGGCCTGTTGAATGTCGACCTTAGAAGGGTGCAGCCACAACAAGTGGTGCAAACCATACCGATCAGCCGCAAGTAAAAGGGGATCAGAGCAGATGGATACGAAATACGATTTCCACGACGGTGAACAAAATACCGTTTATATTCGCCGCGTCGCGATGGAGAACCTTCCCGACGATGTTCGCGAACAGGCGCCCGATGTGGACGGCCTTTACGCAGTCCACGGCATGGACGGCGAGCGCCTGGCGTTGGTCAAGGACCGCAAGCTGGCATTTTTTCTGGCCCGCCAGAATGACCTGAGCCCGGTCAGCGTCCACTGAACAAACACAGCGCCGCAGGGCTGACCTGCCCCGATAGCCGGTGCGGCGCTGCTGATTTTATATCAAATTGATCGCTTTGGTCAGTCCCGACCCGTTCAGCGGGCCGGCCGCTGGCACCAAGGGTACGGGGCGTTCCTGATACGGGCTGTCAGCCAGCCGGACCTTCTTCGGGCGAATATCTCATAAACGCAAACGAACGACCATCCGGCGACCAGCAGGGCGTATTGATCGTGCCCTGCCCGCCGAACAGATCAAACAGTTTTCGCCTGTTGCCGCCATCGGGCGCCATCAACCACAGCGACACGGGCAAATCGCGGGGATGACCAAGGGTGCCGGGCGGATAAGCCAGATACAGCACATGCCGCCCATCCGGCGATGGATGCGGAAACCAATTGACGTTCTGATCGCGAAAAACCGGCGCGGCATCGCTGCCATCGACCCGCATCCGCCAAATCTGCGCATGTCCTGTCGCGTCGGAGTTGAACCAGATGTAACCGCCAAAGGCCGAGAAATCCGGCCCGTCGTGATGCGCCAGACCTGGGGTCAGCACATGCTCATCCCCGGTCTCCATATCCAGCACCGCAATCCGAACGATTCGGTCGCCCCCGCGCGCGCAGGCATAGGTGATCAGCCGTCCATGCGCCCCGTGCCACCAACTGGGCCGGGCCAGACCCAGATCACGCGCCTCAGCCTGCCCATCGCGCGTGTCCGCGACATGGATCCCCGCGCCCTGATCGTTATGGCAGGAAAAGACGATGCGCCCATCAGGCAGAAACCCGTGATCGTTATTGCAGCGATCCAGACCGCCGATATCGACCGGGCGCAGGTCAGGCATCATCTGATCGACACGCCACAAGCGGCCCTCGCCATTCACCATCAGCCAATCGTCCGGGTGCCAGTTCGGCGCCTCGATCAGCCGCGGGGTCCGCAGCATAACCCGTGTCTCGCCGCTGGCAAGGTCGCATATCTCAAGGGATGATCGCCAGTTCATCGCGCGTCTCCGGGGGCGTCATGCCCGCATGATCCGTCGCAGGCAAAGAATAGGCAAGCCAAAGCAAAACGGCCCCGCCCAAAGGGCGAGGCCGCAATTTATATCCGCAAAAATCGGACGATCACTTCAGACCGATCAGACCCATATTTTCCAGCGTCAGCAAAACCTGATGGGCGGCGTTGTCGACGTCGATCGAGGTGGTGTCGACGCGCAGTTCCGGCTTTGCGGGTTCTTCGTAGGGGTCCGAGATCCCGGTGAATTCCTTGATCTTGCCCTCACGCGCCAGCTTGTAAAGGCCCTTGCGGTCGCGGCGCTCGCATTCTTCGACCGGGGTCGAGATATGCACCTCGGCGAAGGCACCGTATTGTTCGATCATCTCGCGCACCGCGCGGCGGGTCGCGGTATAGGGCGCAATGGGTGCGCAGATCGCGATACCGCCATTCTTGGTGATTTCCGACGCAACATAGCCGATGCGCTTGATGTTGATGTCGCGGTGTTCCTTGGAAAAGCCCAGTTCGGAAGAGAGGTGCTTGCGCACCACGTCACCGTCCAGCAGCGTCACCGGGCGGCCACCCATTTCCATCAGCTTGACCATCAGCGCGTTGGCCACCGTCGATTTGCCCGATCCGGACAATCCGGTGAAGAAGACGGTAAAGCCCTGATTGGCCCGCGGCGGCGAGTTGCGGCGCAATTCGCGCACGACCTCGGGGAAGCTGAACCATTCGGGAATGTCCAGACCTTCGCGCAGGCGGCGACGCAGTTCGGTGCCGCTGATATTCAGAACGGTCACGCCCTCTTCGATTTCATCCGCCGGTTCGTATTGGGCGCGCTCTTGCACATAGACCATGTGCTTGAAGTCGACCATTTTGACGCCGATCTCGTCCTCATACTTCCGGAACAGTTCCTGCGCCTCATAGGGCCCATAGAAATCCTCGCCGGCGCTGTTCTTGCCGGGGCCGGCATGGTCGCGGCCAACGATGAAGTGGGTCACACCGTGGTTGCGGCGGATCAACCCGTGCCACACGGCCTCGCGCGGGCCGGCCATGCGCATGGCCAGGTTCAGCAGCGACAGGCTGGTGGTGGCGGCCGGATATTTGTCCAGAACCGCCTCATAGCAGCGAACGCGGGTAAAATGGTCCACATCGCCCGGCTTGGTCATGCCGACGACGGGATGGATCAGCAGGTTGGCCTGCGCCTCACGCGCGGCGCGGAAGGTCAGTTCCTGATGCGCGCGGTGCAGCGGGTTGCGCGTCTGGAAGGCCACGATCTTGCGCCAGCCCAATTTCTTGAAATGCGCGCGCAATTCGTTGGGCGTGTCGCGACGACCGCGGAAATCGTAATGCATCGGCTTCTGCAGGCCCTTGACCGGACCGCCCAGATAGACTGGGCCAGCGCTGTTGTGCAGATAATTCACCGCAGGATGGGCCACGTCATCAGCACCAAAGACCTTTTCGGCCTCCAGCGATTTGTTCGGCACCCATTTGTCGGTGACCGACATGATCGCCAGGATCACGCCTTCCTGATCGCGCAGGGCGATATCGGTGCCGGGCTCCAGCCCTTCGGCGAATTTCTCGGACACATCCAGATTGATCGGCATTGGCCAGAGGCTGCCATCGGCAAGGCGCATCTCGTTTACGACGCCGTCGTAATCTTTCTCGGTCAGGAAACCTTTCAGCGGATTGAATCCGCCATTCATCAGCAGTTCCAGATCGCAGATCTGGCGGGGTGTCAGGTCCCAGCTAAGCATTGCGCCTGCTTCGTCCTTGAGGGCGGCGGCGGCATCGGCAGAGACATAAAGTTCGGGAATCGCGGTCTGATTGGCTACGGTCATCTATTGGCTCGGATAAACTCGGGGAACAAATTCGCGCTGAAAGCGGCGCGGGCTTGCGCCGGCCATAGCCCTGTCCGGCGCGACAATCAACCGACACGCGCGTGAATTCGCCGATCGTTGCTGCAACGCAGCAATTCCGTCGGCGCATGGCAGAGGGCCATCTGCTGACGATCGACGCTGCCCTCCGCCTCACCCTCGGCGATCGGTCGCGGCCAGGGCAGGTCATCCAGTTCCCTCTGTGTCATGCGGTGAAATTCGGGTTGATCCAGCGCGTCACGGATCGGCGAGGGCGGGGCCAGTCTTTGCAGGATGTGGCGAATGAAATGTCTCATAAGCTAAATATGAGAGATCCCATATCCGATTAAAATTGAGATTTGGCGATCATCACTTTAGTTTACCTAAAATGAACGCATTGAATCGCATCTCTCTGTCCGGCCTGCGCGCCATCGAGGCCGCTGCCCGTCTCGGCACACTGAACGCGGCCGCCGATGAACTGGGCGTCACAGCCGGCGCGCTCAGCCAGCGCATCGCCCGGACCGAGGCGCAATTGGGCCAGCCGGTCTTTGATCGGTCGGGCCAGAGCCTGCGCCCCACCGAACTGGGCCGCGACATCGCCGCGCGGCTGACACGCGGCATGTCGGAACTGTCGGCCGCCGTAGCACTGGCAGATCCGACGGCGGATACGACGCTGACCATCTCGGTGGCGCCGCTGTTCGCCAGCCGCTGGCTGGTCTGGCGGTTGCCGCGTTTCTCTCAGGCCCATCCCGGCATTCGTGTCCGCATCGAACCGGCAAGCCGCATGGTGAGCCCGGGCATCGACGGGATTGATATCGGATTGCGCATTGGCCAAGGCAATTGGCCTGGCCTGCGGCTGGACCGGCTGATGCCGCAACGGTTTTTCCCCGTCTGCGCACCGGCGCTGGCCGATCGGTTGCACCATGCGGATGACCTGCGCAATATCCCGGTAATCCGCGAAAACGCCCGGTTACAGGGCTGGCAGGAATGGTTGTCACCTCATCGCATGCAGCCGGACGATCTGCCCGATGGCCCGGAACTGGCGGATGGCGGGCTGTGCCTCAACGCGGCGATCTCGGGCCAGGGTGTGTTCATGGCCTGGGCGGTGCTGGCCGCCGATGCCTTGACCGAAGGTACGCTGATCCGGCCCTTGCCGGGTGAGGCCACGAATAGCGAATATTACTGGCTGGCCACAGCGCCTGAATCGCATCGCAAGCCTGCCATTGGATGGTTTCGCACATGGCTGCGACAAGAACTGGCCGCTTCGCTGGGCAAAGGAGACGATGGCTGATCAGTCGCCCAGCAGGACCGGCGTGGGATCATTCTCGGCGAACCGCCGCAGCACCGCAGGATAAAGCCGGTGCTCTTGTACCAGCACACGCGCGGCCAGCGTATCAGACGTATCATTGGGCAGGACCGGCACACGTGCCTGTCCCAGAACCGGGCCGGCATCCAGATCGGCGGTCACCTGATGCACACTCGCGCCAGCCTGCGCATCGCCCGCCTCGATGGCGCGGCGATGGGTGTGCAGCCCCGGATATTTTGGCAAGAGTGAGGGATGAATATTCAGAATTCGGCCCTCAAAACGCCGCACGAAATCCGATGTCAGGATACGCATGAAACCGGCAAGGCAGATGATATCGGGCCCAGCCTCCAGCAGCGGCGGCAGCAGCGCCGCCTCGAAATCGGCGCGGCTGGCGAAATCGCGATGATCGACCGAAAACACCGGAACGCCACGCGCTGACGCCTTTGCCAATCCGCCGGCGGTGGGATCGTTCGAACCGACCAGAACGGGCCGCGCCGGGTGATCGCCAGTCATGCTGTCCAGCAGGCGCAGCATGTTCGAGCCGCCGCCAGAGATCAGAATGGCGACGCGCTTCACTGCAGCTTGCCGGTGTAACGCACGCCCTGTCCCGCCACGACGCGGCCAAGGCGGTGCACCTTCTCACCTTGCGCTGCCAGCAAATCGCTCAGCGCGTCTGCGCGATCTTCGGCCACGGACAGGACCATGCCAATGCCGCTGTTGAATGTTTTCAGCATTTCGGCCTCGGCGATGCCGCCCGCCTGTTGCAGCCAGGCAAAAACCGGCGGCAGGGACCATGCGGACAGGTCGACCTCGGCACCCAGATCCTTGGGCAGGACACGCGGCAGGTTCTCGGTGATGCCACCGCCGGTGATATGCGCCGCCGCGTGAACGCCGCCCTCGCGGATCGCGGCCAGCACTGACGAGACATAAAGCCGTGTCGGCACCAACAGCGCCTGCCCAAGCGTGCCATCGCCAAAGGGCGACGGCGCATCCCAGCCCAGCCCGGCGGCCTCGGCCACGCGGCGCACCAGCGAAAATCCGTTGGAATGCACCCCGTCCGAGGCTAGCCCCAGCAGTACATCGCCCTCGGCCACATTTGCAGGCAGCGCGGCACCGCGTTCCAGCGCGCCGACCGCGAAACCGGCCAGATCGAAATCGCCCTTGGCATACATGCCCGGCATTTCGGCCGTCTCGCCCCCGATCAGTGCACAGCCAGAGCCAGAGCAACCCTTTGCAATCCCCTCGATCACCCGCGCCCCCTCATCGACCGACAGCTTGCCTGTGGCGAAATAGTCCAGGAAAAACAGCGGCTCGGCCCCTTGGCAGACCAGATCGTTGACACACATTGCCACCAGATCAACGCCGACGCCGTCCAGATGGCCCGTGTCGATGGCGATGCGCAGCTTGGTGCCCACCCCATCGGTCGCAGCCACCAGCACCGGATCGTCGTAACCCGCCGCGCGCAGATCAAACAGCGCACCAAAGCCGCCCAGCCCATCGACCACGCCAGCCCTCTGAGTGGCAGCGGCGGCGGGCTTGATGCGATCAACCAGCGCGTTCCCGGCGTCAATATCGACGCCCGCCTCTGCATAGGTCAGACCATTGGGTTTATCGCTCATCTCGCCGCCCTTTCGTGGTTGGCGTCCCAATAACTGAACCCAAGGCTTGGGGCAACGGATGATCCCGCGCGATCCATTCTGTTGTTGTCTGCAGCGCCCGATGATAGGTCTGCGCGAGTGGCAGCGTGTAAAGACTGTCCGCATATCAGGATGATCCTCATGTTAAAAAGCGCGCTTTTGATCCTGGCGTCCATGTCGCCTTGCTTGCCTGCATCTGCCGAGGAATGGTCAGATTTGCCCGCTGAAATAGAGCTGATCAGTCCTGTTCTGCAATCAGTGCAGATGGGAGTGGTTGTCCCCCGCGCCATCCACGCCCAGACCTATCAGGACGGCGAGTTCAGCGTGGTCGATATATCAAGACGCGTTCATCTGGTAGGCCCGGAGGGACTTGAACCCCCAACCAAGGCGTTATGAGCGCCCTGCTCTGACCAATTGAGCTACAGGCCCCCAATGATCGCGATCTGACTAGGGCCTGCGGCTTGCCGGGTCAAGGCAGGCCGCAGGCTGCTTGGTTGCGGCCGTGTTATTCGGCCTCGATGAAGGCGCGGATACGTTCGCCGGCCTGCGCGATGCCCAGCACGCCATCCAGATGGCCGCGCGTGCCCTGCAGTTCGACGATCTCGACCGGCGTGCCGTCGGATTTGATGATCGCGCCGGTTTCGCGCACCGCGTCGCCCGGAAAGACCAGATCCTCATCGGTGTGGATTAGCATGACCGGCACGTCGATATCCAGAAGGCCCTGATACAGGTTTTCGCCCGCGCCACCGGCCACGAACAGCTGGTTGGCCTTGACCAGATAGAGAAAATGGTTGGCATCGGACAACCCGGCACGCGCGGCGCCCGCAGCGTTCAGCGCGTCCACGACAGCGAACTCGTTGTCCCAGCCAGCAGCCGGATCGGCGCCATCCTCGGCCCAGTTTCGCCCGAAGGTTCCATTGGACCATTCCGCCGAATTCGCGTGCAGAGTCAGCGTTTTCAGCGCATCGGCCAAGCCCGCATTCGGCGGCTCGCCATCATAATAATCGCCGCCGTTCCAATTTGGATCCAGCCGGATGGGCGAGGCCCAGATATCCAGCCAGGCGATCAGATCAGCATCGGCCCAACCCGAGGCGATCACCGGCACGACGCGATCTAGCAGATCGGGATAGCGCGCGGCCCATTCATAGCTCTGGATGCCCCCCATTGAGGCCCCCATCACCGCGTGCCATTTCGGAATCTCAAGCTGATCCATCAGCCCCTTTTGCGTTTCAACGAAATCGCCCATGGTCAGGATCGGGAAGTCCATGCCCCATGGCTGGTCCGTCGCGGGGTTGATGCTGGCCGGTCCGGTGGTGATGACATTGGGATCATTGGCACCCAGATTGACGGGGCTGTCCACCGACACGACGAACCATTTGTCGGTGTCGATCGGCTTGCCCGAACCAATGATCGCATCCCAATAGCCAGGCGCGGCATCGCCCTCGGCATATTTTCCGGCGGCGTGGCTGCTGCCGCTGAAATAATGCGGAATCAGGATCGCATTGTCGCGCGCTTCGTTCAGCGTGCCATAGGTTTCATAGCCCAAGCGCATCTCGGGGATCGTCTCACCCCCATCGGTGACGAACTCGGTCAGCGTGAATTCCTGCTTTTCGACCAATGGCTCATATGCGGCGGCGGGCATGGCGATCACCACACCCATAACGATTAATTTTATCATCTAAATCCTCCCGTACGTGTGTATCCGACGGATGGAACAGGCTGAGGAAGGATTCGTCCAGCCTTGGTGACCGACCCGGCTTGAAGTGCCGCCACGTATAAACCGATCGACGTCGAAGATGCGCCATCGCGCGCACCGGTCAGGTGGTCACCGTCGCGTGCGCCTGCGCACATACAGTTCCAGCCTGTGATGCACGATCTCATAGCCCATTTCGGCGGCGACCTCGGCCTGCAATCGTTCGATGCGGTCATTGGTGAATTCGATCACTTGCCCCGTCTCGACATCGATCATGTGGTCATGGTGCTGCTGGTCGGCGGGCTCCCACCGTGCGGGTTCGCCCTGAAATTCCAGTTTATCAATCACGCCCTGCGCCTGCAGTGTGGTCAGCGTGCGATAGACCGTTGCCAGCGAGACGCCTGCGCCTGCGGCCTCGGCCCGGCGGTGCAACTCGGCTGCGTCAGGGTGGTCGTCGCAAGCTGCCAGCACTGCCAGCAAGGCCGCGCGCTGGCGCGTGATGCGAACGCCGGCCTCTCGCAGCGCGTCTTCCAACTGTGTGGCACGGTCATTGGACATGTCACCTTTTTGCCCGAGAACACCGCCAGTTGCAACTGAGTCGCAACTATTGACAGTTGCGAACGATTCGCAGATACCCTGATCATCATGATGCAATCTCTCGCCCGGCCCCCGTTACGTCTTGCTGCGCTGGCAGTGCTAACGCTGCTGACTGCCCTGCCCGTTCAGGCACAGGATCAAGCCCAGGATCAGCGGCTGAAGGTATCGACAAGTTTCACCATTATCGCCGACATGGCCCGCAACGTCGCAGGCGACGTGGCAGATGTAGAGGCGATCACCCGCCCCGGCGCGGATATCCACAATTACCAGCCCACGGCGGGAGATATGATCCGGGCCTCGGATGCCGGGCTGATCCTGGTCAACGGCATGAACCTTGAGGCCTGGTTTCAGCAATTCATCGACAAGCTGGGCGATATCCCCGTGGCGGTCGTCAGCGACGGGGTCGAGCCGATCGCCATCAGCGGCGGCAGCTATGACGGCAAGCCCAACCCCCATGCCTGGATGGCGCTGGATAGTGCGCTGATCTATGTCGATAATATTGTCGCGGCACTGTCTACCGCCGACCCCGACAATGCCGCGACCTACCGTGCCAATGGTGACAGCTACAAGCAGCAGATCAGCGAAGCCATCGCCCCCCTGCGCGACGCCGCCAAGAACCTGCCCGACAACCACCGCTGGCTGGTGACCTCAGAGGGCGCCTTTTCCTACCTCGCCCGCGACTTCGGCCTGTCCGAGTTGTTCCTCTGGCCGATCAACGCCGATGGGCAGGGCACACCCCAACAGGTGCGCCGGGTGATCGACACAGTACGCGACCAGGCAATCCCGGTGATCTTTTCGGAATCCACCGTCTCGGATCGCCCGGCCCGTGCTGTCGCAGGTGAAACCGGCGCACGCTATGGTGGCCAACTCTACGTCGACAGCCTGTCCGAGGCAGACGGGCCGGTGCCCACCTATCTAGAGCTATTGCGCACCACCAGCGACATCATCCTCAGCGAGTTGCAGAAATGACCGAAGGCATAACCATCACCGATCTGACCGTCACCTATCGCAACGGCCATACGGCGCTGCGCAATGCCAGCCTGACGGTGCCCTCGGGCTCGATCACGGCGCTGGTGGGGGTGAACGGTGCGGGGAAATCAACGCTGTTCAAGGCGCTGATGGGCTTTATCCCGGCCGCGCGAGGCTGCATCACCGTGCTGGGCCAAAGCGTCGATGAGGCACTGTCGAAAAACCAGATCGCCTATGTTCCGCAGGCAGAAGAGGTCGACTGGTCGTTTCCCATTCTGGTCGAGGATGTGGTGATGATGGGCCGCTATGGTCACATGGGCTTCCTGCGTCGCCCGCGCGCCGCCGACCATGCCGCCGTCGATCAGGCCCTGGGCCGGGTCAACATGGCCGAGTTCCGCAAGCGTCAGATCGGGGAACTGTCCGGCGGCCAGAAAAAGCGCGTCTTTCTGGCGCGCGCGCTGGCACAAGAGGGGCAGATCATTCTGCTGGACGAACCCTTCACCGGCGTCGATGTGAAGACCGAAGAGGCGATCATCGCATTGCTGCGCGATTTGCGCAGTGAGGGGCGGGTGATCCTTGTCTCGACCCATGATCTGGGTTCTGTGCCCGAATATTGCGATCGCGTGGCGCTGATCAAGGGCACGGTGCTGGCGTCTGGCCCGCTGGCCACCACCTTTACGCAGGAAAACCTGAAACGCGCTTTCGGCGGTGTCTTGCGCCACTTTGTTCTGGGCGGCCCGACCCTGCATGACGACCCTGATGCTCGCGCGGTCGATGTCTTCAGCGACGACGAACGCCCGCTGATCTTCTATGGCGATCAGCACCGCACCAGAGATGACCGGGGGACGCGTCGTGATGCCCGCCCTGCTGCGAGAACATCATGCGGGGTCATCATGCTAGAGACGCTGCTGATCCCGTTTCAATACAGTTTCATGTCCAACGCCATCTGGGTGTCGGCGCTGGTCGGCGGCGTCTGCGCCTTTCTGTCAGCCTATCTGATGCTGAAAGGTTGGAGCCTGATCGGCGACGCCCTGTCGCATTCCATCGTGCCGGGCGTTGCTGGTGCCTACATGCTGGGCCTGCCCTTTGCGCTTGGTGCGTTTCTGTCGGGCGGACTGGCGGCGCTGACAATGTTGTTTCTCAGCAATCGCAGCGGGTTGCGCGAGGATGCGATTATCGGGCTGATCTTCACCAGCTTCTTCGGGCTGGGGCTGTTCATGGTTTCGCTGAACCCGATGGCGGTGGATATCCAGACCATCACCATGGGCAATATTCTGGCCATCTCGCCCGGCGATGCGCTGCAGCTTGCGATCATCGGCGTTGTCTCGCTGGTAATCCTGCTGCTGAAATGGCGCGACCTGATGGCCGTCTTCTTCGACGAGACCCACGCCCGGACCATCGGCCTGAAGCCCGACAGGCTGCGGGTCCTGTTCTTCACGCTGCTAGCGGCCTGTACGGTTGCCGCGATGCAGACCGTGGGGGCGTTTCTGGTCGTGGCCATGGTCGTCACGCCCGGTGCCACCGCCTATCTGCTGACGGACCGCTTTCCACGGCTGATTGCGCTGTCGGTGACCATCGGCACGCTGACCTCGGGCGTCGGTGCCTATCTGTCTTTCTTTCTCGATGGCGCCACCGGGGGGATCATCGTGCTGATGCAGACGCTGATCTTTCTAGCAGCCTTTGTCTTTGCGCCCACGCACGGCATGCTGGCAGCGCGACGCCGCGCGGCGCAAGCCCTGCGCCGGGTCGACGCCCGGTCGGCAGAAGAGGAGGCCGCATCATGATCGAGATGCTGACCCAGCCCTTCGCCTATCCTTTCATGCGCGACGCGTTCCTGATCGCCGCGATCATCGCGGTTCCGGCCGCACTGCTGTCCTGCTTTCTGGTCCTCAAGGGCTGGAGCCTGATGGGCGATGCCATCAGCCATGCGGTGCTGCCCGGTGTGGTTCTGGCCTATATCCTTGGGCTGCCGCTAATCATCGGTGCCTTTGTGGCGGGGATGATCTGTGCGCTGGCCGCAGGCTTCCTGCAGGAAAACAGCCGGGTCAAACAGGACACGGTTCTGGGCGTTGTCATGTCGGGCATGTTCGCCCTTGGGATGGTTCTGTACGTCGCGATCTCGTCCGGGGTGCATCTGGACCATGTCCTCTTTGGCAATATCTTCGGCGTCGATGCCGCGCAGATGATCAACACCGCGATCATCTCGGTCATCGTCAGCGCCGGCATCGTGATCAATTGGCGCGATCTGACATTGCACAGCTTTGATCCGGTGCAGGCGCGTGTCGCCGGCCTGCCTGTGCGCTGGCTTCATTACGGATTGTTGTCAGCCATTTCGCTGACGGTCGTGGCAATGCTGTCTGCCGTTGGCATCATCATGGCCGTCGGTCTGCTGATCGCGCCCGGTGCCATCGCCTTTCTGCTGACCCGGCGTATGCAGACGATGATGATCGTCGCCTCGGCTGTGTCGCTGTTTTCATGCCTCGCCGGTGTCTGGATCAGTTTCTGGCTGGACAGCGCCCCTGCCCCCACCATCATTCTGGTCCTGACCGCGATCTTCATCGCCGCCTTCACCTGGCGGCAGTTGCAGACACGCCGCATGGCACAGGCGGGCTAAGCGGGGGCTATCAGAGACCGCCAGATGCGATGCCCGCCAAACCGCGCGGCCAGCCGGGTAAACTGATCTCCCTCTGGCCGATCCAGCCCCAGCCAGCGCATCGCGTTGCCGCCCATGATATCGCCGACCCGTCCGGCGTCGCCTTGCGCCACCGCACCGACAAAGCCGCGCAGCTGACCGTGATAGGTCGTCTGCACCGGCTCTCGGGCGATCATGTGCCAGTCGCTGCCATACATCATGCGCCGCCACGCCACGCCATTCTGGCCCAGAAATTCCTGCGCCGTTCGCAATTGGGCCGACGACACCGCCGACGCCTCGTGCCAATAGCCGGTATCGAAATAAAGGTTGATATCCTCACGCATCAGCGCACCCAGTTGCGCCTGCCATGATGCCGGATTGTGATCGCCGAACCCGCCGAAATGCGCCAGATTGACCCGCAGCTCTGGGCGCGCGGCCAGAACATCCTTCCACAGCCACGGCGCGCAATAGGCCTCGGTCCCCGGCCCCGCACCCATGCTGTGCGAACCGTGGGTGGCAATGGGCACGTCATTTTCCTGACACCAGTCATACAGCGCGGTCAGCGCCCCGTCCAACGCGCTGCGTGCCGGCGGATTGCGCCGCACGGCATCGCTGGCATGAGCAAAGCTGATGCTACTGTTATCGTCGGGTCGAAAGCCCATCGACGGGTAGAGTTTGACCCCCGCAAAGCCTCGGTTCAGGATAGCGTGCTGCACATCGCGCATTGCCTGACCCTGATCCATTGCTGCGCGCAGCGGACAGAAAGGCACGAAATTCAGCACCAGAACATCGCGCTGATCCTGCGCCAGCCGCGATGCCAGTTCGATCTGATCGCGCATCGTGCTTTGGGTCCGCGTCTCGGGGTAATCCAGCCACATGCCCAGATCGACAAGGTAGTTGCAAAAGATCTTGGCCTCGTTCTGCTTGCCGTAAAGCTGCCTTGCCCGGTCCCAGATAAAGCGTCGGTCGCGGGTCATCAGCACGGCCCATTGCAGAATGCCCGCCAGATTTAGGCTTTCGGCGGCGGCATCCTGCCGGTCGGGTTGCAGCAGACCGGGCGCCAGCTGTTGGCCAAGGCTGGCACTGGCTGCTGCGGGTGCGGCGCTGCGCATGCGGGCATCTGGCGCCGCAGCCGGGGCAATGCTCGGTGCGGGAATGCCGGCTGCCGCCTCGTCCAGCGGGACGCCTGCGGCATCTGCCATGGCATCCAGCAACAACGCATCGGGCGCCATCAGCGGAACTGTCGCGATCTCCGCATCAGCCGGTATGATCGACCTTTGCGCCTGCCGGGCTTGCACCCCCTTGTCGCGCGCGGTGCCGTAATAGCCATCGATGGCCTGCGCCAATCGCGCCTCATCGGTATCGGGCCGCGTAAGCGCCTTGGTCCGTGCCCCGCCGCCCATATCGGCCAGTTCCTCGCCAGCCGTCCGCGTTCCCGTCAGCAGAAAATCGACGATCATCGCGGCCAAGGGCTGCACGACCCCGACGGGCAGTTCATCGGCCAATTCGGGAAACACGACCTGCCGCAGAAATCCCTGTGCGGGCACATCGCGGCCATTGAACAGGTGCATATGCGTGTCGACCGCGTTCGCGCCCAGATCAAAGGTCTGCGCATCCGGAAAGCTTAGCCAGTCGCAACCTGACAGCGACATGACGCCAGATGACAGCGCGGTTGCGGTGAAAAGGCGGCGTGTCAGCATGGTGCGCTCTGCAAAGTTGCCCTTGTGCGTTGATATCACGGCTTACAGATTCGTGACAGGCTGTCGCGCATCCTCCAAAATCATCGCGGCGGCCTTTTCGCCGATCATCGTGGCTGGCGCATGGGTGTTGCCCGACGGAAGCGTCGGCATCACCCCCGCATCGGCGATGCGCAGACCGGCCAGCCCGCGCAGCCGCAAGCGAGGATCGACCACCGCCATGTCATCGGTGCCCATCTTCGTCGTGCCGACCGGGTGAAAGATCGTGGTGCCGACATCGCCTGCGGCGCGTTCCAGATCGGACTGCGATTTCAGCGCGGCGCCCGGCAGGATCTCTGCGGGGGAAAAATCGGCCATGCGGTGCGTGGCCATCAATCGGCGGGCATGGCGGATGCTGTCAGCCGCCACCTCGCGGTCGCTTTGCGTTGACAGGTAGTTCAGCACGATGGCGGGCGCATCCCCTGCGCGCGGGCTGCGGATATGGCTGTGACCCCGGCTGTCGGGGCGCAGATTGCAGATCGAGATCGTCAGCCCCGGAAACGGGTGCAACGGGTCACCGAACTTGTCCAGCGACAGGGGCTGGACGTGATATTCAAGGTTTGGTGTCGCGAAACGGTCATCGCTGCGCGCGAATATCCCCAACTGAGAAGGCGCCATGGCCATCGGCCCGGTCCGGCGCATGGCATATTCCAGCGCGATGCCGGCCTTGCCCCAGATCGTGGCCGCGCGATCGTTCAGGGTGCGCGCGCCGCTGATCCTGAACACCGTGCGCAATTGCAGGTGATCTTGCAGATTCGCGCCCACACCCGGCAGATCCAGCACAACGGGCACACCCAGACCGGCCAGATGCGCGGCAGCACCGATCCCCGACAGTTCCAGCAGCGCGGGCGAATTGATCGCACCCGCCGCCAGCACCACCTCGGCCCGCGCCCGCGCGATGCGCTGCTGCCCGCCCTGTTGAAAGACGACGCCCCTGACGCGGCCCTCGTCTATCACCAGCCGCTCGGCCATCGCACCGGTCACGATGCGCAGGTTGGGCCGGCGGCGCGCAGGGTCCAGAAACGCCTTGCGCGCGTTCCAGCGGACACCTCGGCGCTGGTTCACGGGGAAATAGCCGACGCCCTCATTATCGCCGCAGTTGAAATCGGCGCAGGCCGGCAAGCCCATCTCTTGGGCGGCCTCGGCCACCGCATCGAGGATCGGCCAGTTCAGCCGCTGCTGCTCGACCCGCAATTCGCCCTCGTTGCCGTGCAAATCGCTGGCCTCGCCAAAATGATGCTCGGATTTGCGGAAATAGGGCAGCACATCATCCCAGCCCCAGCCCGGATTGCCCGCCTGCCGCCAGCCGTCAAAATCAGCCGCCTGCCCGCGCATATAGATCATGCCGTTGATCGAGGAGCAGCCGCCCAGCACCTTCCCTCGCGGATAGTTCAGCACCCGGCCGTTCAGCCCTGCCTCGGGCTCTGTCTTGTAGCACCAGTCGACCGCTGGATTGCCCATCGAATAAAGATAGCCAACCGGGACATGCACCCAAAAGCGATTATCGCTGCCACCAGCCTCGAGCAGCAGCACCCTGTGGCGCGGATCGGCTGATAAACGGTTCGCCAGGACGCAGCCGGCACTGCCTGCGCCGATGATCACGAAATCATATTCGCCAAAGTCAGAAAGCTGGTTCATGGGCAAAGGCTAGCGGCAGGCAGGCCGCGACGCAATCGGCCGGCCCATGATGAAGTTGCAAAGGTTTCACGCCCCCGCCCGTTGCGCGCTTGCATCAGCCGCGCCACAAGCGACCCGCGAGGTCGCAAATGGCCCGCGTGATGGTCGCAAGCGTCTTATCAGCCTTGGCGCTGCGGCCCTAATGAGACCAAAGAAACAGGAGTTCCGAATGTCCGGACTGACGCTCGTCTATTGGCGCGACATCCCTGCCCAGGTGACCATGGGCAAGGGCCGAAACGCGACGCGCGTCATTCTGAGCGAACGCTTTGAACAGGCAATCGACCGGGCCGCGATGAAGGCCGGCTTGGCAGGAACCGATGATTATCTAAGCCAGTGGCGGCGTGCAGCCGCCGATGGCGACGACCCGCAGGCCGAAGCCACCAGGATCGAGGCCGAATATGACACCGCCCGTCTGAAGGCGCTGATCGCCAATGACGGCTGGAACACGGACTGAAAGGCTGCAAAAATGACGCTTATGCAATTTCGGACCCCAAGAACCGGCGCATCCGCGCTTCCGGCCTTTTTGCAAGGCGCCTCGGTCGAGGTGATGCCGCGCACGGCGGAGAAGATCACCGATTTCCGCGATCACCTGCCGGCAGGCACGCAGGTCTTTGTCGCCCATATCGACGGCACCGATGCGTCAGAGATGCAGGCAACCGTGGCGAGACTGGCACGCGAAGGCTTTGCGCCCGTCCCCCATATCCCCGCGCGCATCGTGCCGGACCGCGCCGCCCTGGCGCAGTGGATCGCTGCCTATCGCGATGCCGGCGCCACCAGCGCGCTGCTGCTGGGCGGTGGTCTGAACGCGCCCAAGGGCGAGTTTGCCGATTCGATGCAGATGCTGGACACCGGCCTCTTTGGCGATTTCCAGCGGCTTTACGTGGCCGGCCACCCGAGGGGAACCGCGACATCGACCCTGATGGCGGCGATGCGCAGGTCATGGCGGCCTTGCGGTGGAAAAAGGCATTTGCCGAACGCAGCGACGCGCAGATGGGAATCGTGACCCAGTTCTGCTTTGAGGCGAAACCCGTGATCGAATGGGTCAACAAGCTGCAGGCCGCCGGTCTGGACCTGCCGATCCGCATTGGCGTGGCCGGTCCTGCCAAGCTGCAAACCATGCTGAAATTCGCCATCATGTGCGGTGTCGGCCCCTCCCTGCGCGTGCTGCAACGCCGCGCCCGTGATGTGACCAAGCTGCTCAAACCCTATGAGCCCAACGAATTCATCACCCGGATCGCACGTCACAAAGCCGATAACCCGGATTTCGCAATCGAGGCCGCGCATCTCTTTCCGCTTGGTGGTATCACCGCTTCGACCGATTGGCTGACGCGCTTTCGCGACGCCTGAACCCCTTGAAAGGCCCTTTATGACCCGCACTGTTCTGGAATCCGCCACAAAGACCGTGATCATCGGCTTTGACGAACCCTTTTGCGTCATTGGCGAGCGTATCAATCCCACCGGACGCAAGAAGCTGGCGGCGGAACTGGAGATGGACGATTTCACGACCGTCGAAAAGGACGCGCTGGAACAGGTGGCTTGCGGGGCCACGGTGCTGGACGTGAACTCGGGCGCGGTTTTCACCAACAAGATGGCCGATGATCCGCGCTATGCCGACAACAACTTTGTCGAGCCGATGCTGATGCCCGAACTGATCAACCGGATTCAGGCGCTGGTCGATGTGCCGCTGTGCATCGACAGCTCGGTTCCCGGCGCGCTGAAGGCGGGGCTCGAGGCCTGCAAGGGGCGCCCGCTGCTCAACAGTGTGACCGGCGAGGAAGAGCGGCTGGAACTGGTTCTGCCGCTGGTCAAGCAATACAACGTGCCGGTGGTGGCGATTTCCAACGACGATACCGGCATCAGCGAGGACCCCGAGGTCCGCTTTGCCGTGGCCAAGAAGATCGTCGAACGCGCCGCCGATTTCGGCATTCCCGCGCATGACATCGTGGTTGATCCGCTGGTCATGCCGGTGGGCGCAATGGCATCCGCCGGGCGTCAGGTGTTCGCGCTGGTGCGCAAGCTGCGCGACGAACTGGGCGTGAACACGACCTGCGGCGCCAGCAATATCAGCTTTGGCCTGCCCAACCGCCACGGCATCAACGCGGCCTTCCTGCCCATGGCCATTGGCGCGGGCATGACCAGCGCCATCATGAACCCGGTGCGTTCAGCCGAGATGGAGGCAATCAAGGCCGCCAATTTCCTGATGAACCACGACCCGAATGGTGGCGACTGGATCCGTTTCAGCCGCGTGATCGAGGCCGTTCATGCCGGCACCCCTTCCCCGAGGCTGCCAAGGCAGCCGGCGGTGGTGGCGCAGCTGGTGGCCGTAGGGGTGGCCGCCGCGCGCGGGGTTGAACACACGAAAAAAGGACAGCGCCCGACCGTGACTGGGCGCTGTTTAGCCTATGTGGATTGCAGTTTACCGCGCAGCCACGACCTACGCCTGTGCCGTGTGTATCGCCCGGCCCGGGCTTCGAACCCTACCGGCCGGTGAATTTCGCCGGACGCTTTTGCAGAAACGCCTGAACACCTCGCTGAAATCTGAACTGCGGCCTGCCTGGCCTTGTAGCTTGGCCTCCAGCTTCAACTGATCGTCCAGATCGTTGTCCATCGATTCGGCAACCAGTTTGCGGACCGCCCGATAGGCACTGGTCGGGCCATCGGCCAGCTTGCGCGCGGTCTCGACCACGCCCTTAGCGAACTGATCATCGGGCAGCGCCTGCCAGATCAGCCCCCAATCAGCCGCCTTCTGCGCGGGAATCGCATCGGCCATCAACATCATCCCCATCGCACGGGCATGGCCGACCAGACGCGGGATAAACCATGTACCGCCCGCATCCGGGATCAACCCGATACGGGTAAAGGCCTCAATGAAGCTGGCGCTTTCGGCGGCGATCACCACATCACAGCACAGCGCCAGATTGGCACCCGCACCCGCAGCGGTGCCGTTTACCGCCGCGATCACCGGCACCGGGCAATCGACGATCGCTCGCAGCATCGGCTCGTATTCATCGCGCAGGGTGCCTTCGATATCGGTGACCGAGTTGGTATCGGTAAGGTCCTGCCCGAACAAAAGGCCCGGCCCGAGCCCGTCAGAACAACGCAACGAACATCGTCGCCAGCCCCGTCAGAGCCTGCGTGATCTCGGCCCGCATGCGGGTGTTCAACGCATTCATCAGATCGGCCGGTTCAGGATGATGGTCGCGATGCCGTCACGGATGGAAAACTGGATGGTCTCGAAGCTCATGGTGCTGCCCTCGCTATCTGTCGGCATCTTGCCGGTTTTCGGCGCCAAGAAAACCCCGGACCGCACGTCAACCGACGGTTAGTCGCGCATGATCCGGTCCAGCCGGGCGCGTTCTTCATCACTTAGCGGCGCTGATGTCTCTGTTTCGCGCGCTGGCGGCTGCGCAGGAAAGACCAGCCGATCAGCAGCGCGATGAACGCCATCGCCGGCCCCGCAAGCCACAGCAGCAGATTGACCCCGCGTGCCGGCGGCTCGAACAGGACGAACTCGCCGAACCGGTCCGTGACCGCCTGAATGACTTGCCCGTTATCGTCGCCTGCGACCAGCCGTTCGCGAACATAGAGCCGCAGGTCACGGCTGATCGCCGCATTGGATTCGTCGATATTCTCGCCCTGGCAGACCGGACAACGCAGTTTTTGCGAGATCTCTCGCGCACGCGTTTCCAGCGCCGGATCGTCCAGCACCTCATCGGGCTGCACCGCCAGTGCCAACACTGGCATCAGCAGCACAAACAGGATCGCAAATACGCGCCTCATTCGGCGGGTACAGCGTTGGCGGGCGCCTTGCGCGCGCCGGCAGCCACCCGGTAGCGCCGATCGACAGGCTGATCAGCCCGCCGATGGCCATCATGATGCATCCGAGCCAGATCCAGTTGGCGAAGGGTTTGATATAGGACCTCACCGCCCATCCCCCGTCTGCCTGCCGATCGCCAATCACCAGATAGATGTCGCGGAAAACGCCATTGTCGATCGCCGCCTCGTCGTGGGCATGGCCTGAACCGGATAGATCCGTTTTTCCGGGTGCAGCGTCGCCACCGGCTCGCCATCCTTGGACACATCAATCGCGGCCATGGTCGACAGATAGTTCGGCCCCTGCACCTCATCGACCGAGCGCAGCGTCAGACTGTAGCCGCCGACATCATAGGCCTCATCGATCTGGGCGACGCGGATGTCCTCGACCTGCCAGGCGGTCAGCAGGGCCACACCGATAAAGGTGATCCCCAACCCGCTATGCGCCACCGCCTTGCCCCAGTCTGCACGCGGCAGCCGAACCAGACGCGACAGGCCGGAACGTCCGGTGCGGTGGATCAACTCGGACGCAGCGCCCAGGACCAGCCAGACGCCCAGACCGGCGCCGATGACCGCGATGGCCGAATGGCCGTCGAGACGGCCCAGATAAGCAGCATCACAGCACCGGTCAGCACCAGCGCGCCGCGCAAGGGCCGGATCGCACGGGCGATATCGCCACGCTTCCACGGCATGATCGCGCCAACGGGCAGGACCACCGCAAGCACGATCATGAAAGGCGTGAAGGCCTGGTTAAAGAACGGCGCACCGACCGACAGTTTCCGATCCCAGAAAAACTCGGCCACCAGCGGCCAGATCGTGCCGAATGAACACCACAAACGCCGCCACCGCCAAAAGGATATTGTTCAGCACCAACGCCCCTCTCGCGAGACAGGCGAAAACACCCCCTTGGCCGTCATCGCCCCTGCGCGCGCGGCATAAAGTGTCAGCGCGGCGCCGACGAAAACCGCAAGGATGGCGAGGATAAAGACCCCGCGTTCGGGATCGTTGGCGAAACTGTGGACCGAGGTGATGACCCCGAACGCACGATAAACGTCCCGATGAGTGAAAACCAAAGGCATGATCGCCAGCAGATGGTCCAGCTTTTCAACGCCTCGCGCTTTTCCACGACGATGGCCGAATGCAGCAGGGCTGCTGCCAAAAGCCAGGGCATGAAGCTGGCATTCTCGACCGGGTCCAGAACCAAAAGCCGCCCCAGCCCAATTCGTAATACGCCACCAGGACCCAATGCGATGCCCACGTCAGAAACATCCAGGCCGCAGCGTCCACGGCCTGACCCAACGCGCCCATGCCGCATCTACGCGCCCTCGATCAGGGCGGCCACGGCAAAACTGAACGACATGCTCAGCCACATAGCCGAGGTAAAGAACGCGGATGAAAGGCCAAGCCCGGATCTTGCAGCAGCGGTTCAGGTCGCGCCCGTTAAAGGCGGATTGGCCAGCCGAAAAACGGGTTCGATGTAAAGATGATGAACGCATAGAAGCCGCGCCAATCGACCGCCTGCACCCCCAGCACCCGCGCCCGCAGGCTGGGCGGCAGATTGCCGAAAAACGCCGCCGCCGCCGCGCCAAACAACGCCAGAATCACACCCATAGCAGCATGAACCTTCGTGGTTCCCCAGACGCCCGTCACTTTATAGAGCATCGGCTTGTCGGTGTGACTGTTCTCATAGACCAGCTTCAGCGAGAAATCCGAGTGACGAAGGCAACCGTCAGCGCCGCAAAGGAAATCCCGGTCAGCCCGAACTGCGCCAGCGCAGCCGGTCGCGCACTGTCCATCCAGGCGGGAAGGCCCCGCGCCGCGCCGATCATCGGAATGACCATCTGATAAAGCGAGACCGCAAAAGCAAGATCAGGCGAAAGGCCCAATCTCGGCAATCATGGGTTCTCCTACGTTCAGAGCCCAGTCTAGCACGCGAAAAAGGGGAACAGTCCCCCCTTTTGACGCATCTCATCAGTATTCGGTGTGAATACGCCTAGACCAAGGTCACAGCCCATCCCGCAGCGCCGCATTATCGGCAAAATTGTCGTCGGCCGACATGAGCCTGCAAGACGCCCTGCGCGCCGGGCATCCGTCACAGGCGCTGCTCACCCAGGTCGGATGCCGTCACGATTGCGGAAATAATGTGCCTCACGCGCGCCAAAATAAAAGCTGACGATGGCGCCCAGCAACCACCACAGCGGCTCGGGCACCAGCGACAGCCTGCATCCGCACAGAAAAACCCAAAGGCTCGACCATGGCGTAGAGGAAAAACCAGCACTCCCATCGTCAGCACCGGCCGAGGCAGCCGGTTCAACCCGTTGATAAAGCTGTCGAACCAGCCGGCGCGGGCAATCTCGAACTCCTGCCCATCTGGACCATGGCGCGGGCATAAGCCTCTTCGTCCAACTCCATCCGCCGGGTGACGTTCTGGGTGAATACCTCGGCCATACCCGGTCGCGGCATGCCCGACAGCAGTGACCGTCGCCCCCGGCGCCAAGAAAGCGGTCAATCATGCCCATTTGGCGGTCCTCTCACGATGTTGCGCGGAACTCAGATGGTATTTCTCGCAATGAACTCTTCGGCGCGTGCGATCCAGCCACCCTTGCCGCCATCACGCCGCCGCGCATATTTCCGACTGGCCGGGCGCTGATCGGCCAACGCGTAGTAATAGTTCCTGCGCGCAATCCATAAGCATCCGCCAGATGCCCCGGCGCAGCCTCGGCCGCCGCATGGACGGCCTCGATGGTCTGGGGACCGACCACCCATCATCGCTGGCGGCAAACCCCATCCGGCTGACCATGCGCTGCAGGATCTTCACGGCATTCGTACCCGCATTCACATACATATCGAAAACGCTGCCTGCACCGCCTCGGGCAGCTCCGCCAGACGCGGGCCTGCAAAGTAATGGTCAATGAAAATCCCGGTGGCCTGCGCCCGCGTCAGCGCCTTGACATCGGCCGTATCCACGCGGCCATCCCGGTTCAGATCCTTGCCCAGGCGACGCATCGTGCAATCGTGACGCCGTAGTTCGTGGCCGCGCCGGATCATCCGGATCGTTCACGAAAACCGCCCTCACGCGCCACGATATCGCGCGCGATCTCTTCGACACTCTTCATCGCAATCCCCCTTGCACCAACCGCCCAACCAGCGAATGATCCAAGGCTGCGCCTCCGCGGTTAACCTCCGATTAACCAAGCGAGCGTTGCCGCAAACCCCACATTCTTCTTCATGAAAATATCCTGCAGGGGGTCGGGGGACGCAAAGTCCCCGGCTGTCGCGGGACGCAAGGATCAGGAATTCGGGTCCTGATAAACGCCGGCTTCCTTCAGCGTGTCGACGACCTCTTTCGGCATATAGGTCTCGTCATGCTTGGCCAGCAGATTATCCGCCTCGAACTGCCCATTGCGGAAATACCCCTTGGCGATGGTGCCCTGACCTTCGGTGAACAGATCGGGACGCGGTCGCCGCCGACATAGCGCACCGGGATCTCGGCCACGCCGTCCGTCACGACAAAGTCGAAGGCTACCCCGTCCAAATTCGTGATCGACCCGTCTTTGACCAGGCCGCCCAACTGAAAATACTCGTCCGGCCCTGGCGCCACTTCGGCCAACTGACTGGGCGAACGATAGAGGTTGATGCCATCGCGAAAACCGTAGCCGATCAAGACAACCGCCACCACCAACGCCACAAAGGCCGCCATGATGACCTGAACGCGCCGCCGTTTTTTTAATGATTTCATACCAGACACGACGATACCTCAAGTTTTTTCAAACTGAATCGAATGGCGCAGGAATTGCGTCGCCTTTCCCGATACTCGGACCGGATCGCCGGTTGTCAGAAACTTGCTGGCAGTTCCATCGCCCTGCATATCCGGGTGACGCTCAAGATAGTCCGTCAAACTGTCGGCGACCAGTCCGGCTTGGGAATAGACGGTCACATTCTCGCCAAGCGCACGCTGAAAGGTCTCTTCCACCAACGGATAATGCGTACAGCCCAGAATCGCCGCCTCTGGATGCGGCATTCGGCGCAGCAGGGCCTCGACATGGCTGGTGACCAGCGCCTCGGCCAGAATCTCGTCACCCTGCTCGATCGCATCGACAACACCGCCGCAAGGCTGCGCCTCGACATCGACGCCCACGGCTCGAAAGGCCAGTTCACGCTGAAAGGCGCGGCTGGCGACGGTTGCGGCGTGGCAAACAGGGCGACATGCTTGACCGCCACTTCGCGCGGCGGTGAATTGTCACCCCATTGCCTTTCGGTCAACGCCTCGATCATCGGCACAAACACCCCAAGCACGCGCTTGTCCTTGGGCAGCCAGGTTTCCTGCATGCGCTTCAGGGCAACGGCGGCGGCGGTGTTGCAGGCCAGGATGACCAGATCACAGCCCTCATCCCACAGCCGCTCGACCCCCTGGCAGGTCAGCTCAAAGATATCCTGCGCATCGCGCACGCCATAAGGCGTATTGGCATTGTCGCCGTAATAGACCAGCGGCAGATCGGGCAAACGATTGGCAATGCCCTTGTGCACTGTCAGCCGCCCAAGCCCCGAATCGAATACTCCAACCGCCATGCCCGCCTCCAATCACCACGCCGGGACCTTCTAAGCCCCGGCGCAGAGTTTGGGAATGGGGCCTTTGGCCAATGCGTCACTCGGCCGCTTGCAGCACCGGTGCCCCGCCACTGCGGAACTGTTCCAGCAATTCGGCCCGGCGCGCCTCGGCCTCGTCTGCGGCCTTGTCCTTGACCAGACCGTAGCCGCGGATCGACAGAGGCAGTTCGGCCAGTTCAACGGCAATGGGCATGGTCGCCGGCGTCACCTTGGCGATGACCTCTTCCATAGTGGCCCGGTAGTCGCGAATCATCGCGCGTTCGCGGCGGCGTTCGGGGAAATAGCCGAACACATCGAACGGTGTGCCACGCAGCCCCTTCATCGCCGCCAATGCCTTGAACGCGGTCAGAACCCAGGGACCGAACTCGCGCTTGAGCGGTCGGCCTTCGGCATCCTTGCCCGGCAGCATCGGCGGGGCCAGATGGAAGGACAGCTTCACATCACCATCCCACTGCGCCGCAACTTGATCGGCCGTGGTCAGGTGCAACCGCGCGACCTCGTATTCATCCTTATAGGCCAACAGCTTGTAATAGCCGCTCGCAACGGGTTCCCGCAGTTCTTCGGGCGCACTATCAACCAGTTTGCGGAACTTTTTCACCAGTCCCTTGCCCTGATAATCGACCAGCCGCGCCTCGCGATAGGCAATCGGATCCTCGACATGATCTGGCTGTTCATTGGGCAGATGCGCCATTTCAGCCGCCTGCTCGGAAAAGGCCACCGCCCAACGCCCGATCTGGAAGGCACGCTGGTTTTCCGCGACCTTGGCGCCGTTCAAGCGGATCGCCTCGAGGATCGACTCTTCGGCCAAGGGCAACAGACCCTGCTGCCATGCACCACCCAGCACCAGCATGTTGGAATAGATCGAATCGCCCAGCAAACGCAGCGCCAGGTTATTGGCGTCGAAAAAGGCCAGATTGTCCTTGAGCCGTGCCTCCAACGACAGCTTCAGCCGATCCGAGGGCACCTGAAAATCGCGGAAGCGGGTGAAATCGCCGGTGATGATCTCGTGATCATTGACGACGGCACCGCTGCGCCCGGTGGTCATCAGGCCGATGGTCTTGGCCCCTGCCGTCACCACCAGATCACCGCCGATCACACAGTCTGCCTCGCCGGTTGCCACGCGAATGGCACTGATATCTTCGGGCTGGTTGGCCAGACGCAGGTGGATATGCACTGCCCCGCCTTTCTGGGCCAGACCGGCCATTTCCATCATGCCGGCGCCCTTGCCGTCGATCTGGGCGGCCTGCGCCAGCACGGCGCCGATGGTCACAACGCCGGTCCCGCCGACGCCGGTGATCACCACATTATGCGTGCCATCAATGGCGGGCAGTGTGGGTTCGGGCAGATCGGGCAGATCGAATTGCGTGGCCTCGGGCTTTTTCAGCGTGCCGCCGCGGACCGAGACAAAGCTGGGGCAGAAGCCTTTGA